>WFSE01000176.1 GCA_015486135.1 Lentisphaeria bacterium | reverse complement strand
GCGAAAAAAAACGGATTTTTTTTGAGCCGAGGGTGGAAATGAGGCTGAAGGCAAGCTTGGCAAGTATTGAATCGGGTCTCCTGGCAAGGCTGATTTTGGCGTTCGCGGTCGCAGCCGGGGTGATTTCCGCTATTTCCGCTGAAGATGGAGTATATGACGGGAAGGTGAAATTCCTTGCGGCGCCGAAACATTCCGACAGCGGAAAGTATTATATATGGATCGAGGCGGAAGACGCGAATCGAATACTGCCGTCTTTCGAGGTTGACGATGATCCGTTGGCGTCGGGGGGTAAGTTTCTGTCCCATCCCGAAGGGACGGGGTCGGCCTGGCGGAAATGGACGGACAGCGAAGGGAATGTGACAATCGGCGGAGTCGGCGAGGCGGATTATGTTTTTGAAGCGCCGGTGGAGGGGGACTACATACTCTGGGGGCGAGTAAAGTGGGAATCGGGATGCAGCGCGGCGTTTTATGTGGATATAGACAATTTGACGTCGCGCAACAAGGAGGGGTACAGGCAGCGAGGCGAGCAGCGCACGCTCGGGAAAAGCTCCACGCTTGACACCTGGCATTGGTACAGCAGGCATGTTTTCCATCTGACAAAGGGGAAGCATACCCTGAAATTATCCAACCAGGACGATGGCTCCCATATAGATAAATTTCTTATAACGAACAATTTCAACTACACGCCGGAAGGCGTTGTGGAATGGCGGACCGATTTCGACACCGATGCTGGCAAGTTGATTAACTGGAAGATAAACAGTCGCTCTTGGAGTTTGGAGCCGGATAAGGACGGGACGGGAAAAATCCTCAGGAAAACCGGCGACCTCGCTGCGCCAGTGTATTTAAGGGGAATACTATTCCCGCCATCGGGCTATCTATCTTTTGACACAGATCACCCGGAGGGGTGGACGATCCGTTTCGCGAAGCCATCCGGACATAAATCATTTTTTATTCGACGCGAAGGCGGAAAATTTGTGTTCACCGGCGGAGAGTACCACCCAAAAGAAAAGTCGGGATCCAATATTAGCGGGGGCGGATCGAATAAAATCGAGCTTTTCAGCTACGCTAGGCATCTGTATATCCTAATGAACGGTAAAGGCGTATGCAGAATAGACAAAAAAAACCCCGAGGATTTCACGGGCGCGCTGTCATTTGATTTGGCGAATGGCGGCTCCTTGAAGGATGTGAGCGTGTCTCCAATTGGAAGGATCCATTTCGGCGGGAACTACTACTGCCATTTCGAGAGTCACCAGTTTACCGAACGGGAAGGGGAATATCATGTGGTCCAAGACAAACTTTATTCGGAAAACGGCGAAGCCGCGGCGACCGTAGGAAAACCTTGGTGGAGGAATTATCAGATAACCGGCATGTTGCGTGCGCCGGAAAAAGGGCGCATGGGATTTATGTTTTATTACCGCGATAAATCCAATTATTATTATCTAGCCCTATCCCGGCGGGAGGCGGAACTTTTCGCCATAAGAAATGGAGCGCGGAAAAGAATCGCTTACGCCGCCAGAAAAATCGGCGGACGCGGCTTGCATCGTGTTACCGTGAACATATTCAATGGCTTGATTCAGGTTTATTTGGACGGCGTTAGGATCATACAGAAAAAGAATTCCAGTCTTTTCGCCGGGATGGCGGGAATAAGGCAGGAGGGGGCGAAAAACGGATATTACGACGATATTGAAGTGACGTCGATCAGCGGACCGGAAAGAAGCGGATACAATGAGGACATCCCGTTTTTTCACAACCATGAATATGTTCAGGCCAGAACGGTTCTCGATGACGGGACATTCGGAATAGGCGTATATACGCCGGGGAAAGACAGGTTTCTGGCGAAATGCCAGGAACGTATAACGGGGGAAAGCGAGAAGCCGGATTTCGAGGATGTGGGATTCCACTGGCAAACTCTTGACGATGACGCGTTCCGGGACTACAGCGGCGACGCGCGGGGGCCGGGATTTGTCATTTCACAATCATTTACGGATAAAACCAGGCTGATGTGGTCGGTTCACAATCTATATGGCGACTGGGAATTGACCTTCAAGCTCAAGGGGGAAGTTAAGCATTTCGGAGTGATTCTTCAGGAGATCGCCAAAAGAATCGACAAGGCGAAGTCATACGTCTTTGACTATTCAGTAATCGGAGCGACCCTGGCGGACCGGCGAGGGCTTTGTGGAATAGCGCTTGGAACCTGGAGGAGGTCTGGATGGAACCAGGTTGAAGTGAAGAAGAGAAAGAAGAAGGTTTCATTCATTTTGAATGGAGAGAATATTGGCGGATACGAGAATGTCCCTGAGGACATAGTTCTGCGTCCCGCTATAACCTACAAAAACGGGACGCTTTTCATAGACGACATATACATTATCCCGCATCCCGACTATCTTTATCATTTCGAATGCAACCAGCCTTACAATCTCGCCATTTCGGACTGGGCGACCAACTACGATCTCCATGATTTCTGGGGAGGGTATCATTCGTACTTCACTCTTACGAGAAAAGACAAAAAGCCGGTTACAATCACCAGTAAAAGAATGTGGAAAGGCGATTTCAGGTTTCGGGCAATGTTTGATCCAGGCAGGAAGGGGCAGAAATTCATGAACAACTTCATAGTCGCCTTTGAGGGAGTGGGGTATCCATCGGATAACATAAGAATCAGCTTTAGTCCGGATAAAATAGTTTTGCTGAACAATGGTAAGCTCCTGAAAGCATATAAGACGGCGTACAATTGCCCGTTCGGGCAGCTCATGGGCAGTTTTCCGGAGTTGGAAATACTACGACGCGATGGTTATGTCACGGTATTTGTCTCCGACAAGGCTGGCGCGCAGCATCCGGTGATACATTCAAAGGTGAGATTCGCGGAATCCGCGCCGTTTAAGATCAGGATTACCGGCATCCCCGGCATTGCGGTTCATACAATATCGATATGGGGAAAAGAGGTGAAAAAGAGGTAGGCTATCTATGAAGTCCGCGAGAAAATGGTATTACCCAAAAAAGATCACTCAAGCCTCGTGATTCGGTTGTGGAACAATATTGCGCGTCATGCGTCTTGTCGGTTTGGGAAGACTCCAGTCGCGAAATATTCGACTATTTTTTTGACGGTAGCGCTCGCGGTCGCCGCGGCTTACAATTTGGGCGAGCTGTATTGGTCTATGAAATACATCCTGGCCGACGGATGGTGTTTATCATTTGGGAAGCCCGGATATGAGCTTTTGAACCAGTCGAAGGCGAGCGGGACAGTGGTCCTCGCGGGATCGGCTACGGAGAAAGACGCGACAATCTATATATGGACAAATCCTCAGGAGTACGATGACTCGACACCCGACTTCCGCGCGGTGGAAGTATCATATTTCCGCTATCCCCGTACAGTTAAAACCGGGCCGTTGAACTTGAAATCGCCATATGACTATATTATCTGCGGCAGGGATGAATATGAGGATCTAAATCTCTATCTAGTGTTTTTCGATATGGACCGGGATTTTGTGGAAAACGCTAAAAAAGGGGGGTACGTGATGCTGAAAAGGAAAAAGGGGGTCGGAGTTCCGAGACTGGATGGCGGTGGACGCCAGCAACCTCCATAATGGCGTTTTGGTTGTTTCGCGGACACGCGTGGCCTGACAAGGTTCCAAAATCGAACGGTATGGCTTTCCGCTGTGGGGAAGAATATTGATTTTTTTGTGTGGAGAAATTATGGTGATTGTATTGAAGATAATAATTTTACTTGCCGGGTTGCTATTGCCGACTTTATGCGGGGCGGCAATTCTGGATTTGCTGGAGATCCACGAAGGCCGCACCAGCTTGGGGCATCGGCTACACCGTTTGGATTTCGAGGGATTCATCCTTTCATTTCTGCTTGGCTGGGGGATTTTTCCCGCGATATTCGCATGTTTGGGATTTATTGGAATGCCATTGAATCTTCAGACCGGCGTGCTACTACTGGTTGCCATTTATGTGTTTGCGAAGGTCGCGGGATTCGCAAGATCCGACAAAAGGGCGATATGCCTAGGTGGAAGCCCCTCTGACAAGGCGCGGGTAGCTTGCGCATCCACCGAAAATATTCGCACCACGCCCGAGGGCATCAACTCCTCAAGCGGGTTGTCATCAAAAATCAGATATCTGCTGGTCGCATTGAGTATTTCTCTTTTTACGATGCTGTTTCTTAAAAGCGTAAGCGATACGGATTCGTATCCCCTCCAGGGCGTGTGGGGATACAAGGCGATGGTGATATATCACGGGTCCACCATCCCGCCGCGAATGCTGATCAGTCCGGAATTGGGCTTTACGCACCAGAGCTATCCGCTGGAATATCCGCTAATGCTTTCCTGGACCTATATGTGCATCGGCGAGTTCAATGACTCGATGGTCAAACTTGTGCCGACACTGCTTGGACTATTTGTGTTTCTGTCATTGTATTCGATAATTAATCGAGAAACGAGTTCCCGGAATTTATCGATATTTCTGGCGTTGGCATTCTGCACTTGCGATACGTTTGTGACATGCTCAACAATTTTATACGCCGACAACCTTCTTTTCCTCTATGTGATATGGGGCGTGTATATGCTGTTCCTCAGCCTAAAACCATCCACGCCAAGCAATGGACGCTATGATCCTGCAATGGGAAAATCGCTGATATGCATATGGGATCGTAGAAACAAGGACAACCTGATGCTTGTGGGCATTATGCTTCTAGCGATGTCATGTCAGGTGAAGAATGAAGGAGCGATCTATTTTGGAGCGGCGGCGTTGTTCATGGTTCCGTATTATCTTGTCAGAAGAGATAAAGAACAATTGCTAAAGTTTTTGCTGTATTCCGCATTATGCGCACTGCTGTTTGTCCTTCCTTGGATAATCATAAAATATTACTTTGACATACATGTCCGGGATTTTGATATTGCCAGGGCGCGCGCCCTGAGGACAACCGAAGTTTTCTCGATATTGAAGCTCGGGTTACTGAAAATAATCAAGATAATGTTTTTGAATATCCGAGAGACAGGAGGGTTGTGGTATTTTATCGCGATTCTGCTGACTCTTAATATGAATAGATTTTTAAGGGGAAAATGTCTACTTGTTTTTCCGATGGCTGCATTAATCCCGATATTCATATTCTGGATTTCGTTCTTATTCTCGAACAGAGATCTACAATGGCATATGGAAGCATTTTCCAGATTGCTGTTTATCCCAATGGGGTTATTGTTTTTGTCGCTATCATGTATCATAAAACCTGGCGCTCTCGCAAAATAGGCAATACATCAAACGTTCGAGCGGGATGGCGGGGGGCATTCCCGCACGTTGCCTGATACTCAAGCCCGCCGTTCCTCGGGTAGGCCCCTTCCGCGGAGCCGGCATGTTGTGGGGAAGAGGAGAGCTTGACGAGTGGTTGTCTCGCGGAAATCGTGAGGGGAATAAACTCCGCGTTCTTTGCTTCTCTGCGAGGAGTGGCTTAGGAACAGGTTATTAACCAGACATAAAAATACTTGACATTTCTCGTATCAATGCTACAGGTAGCGCATTATGAATCTTATTGACACAAGAAAACTTGGCGGCGAGGCTCAGGAAGTTTTGCGCTTTAGGGCGATAAGGCTTCTTGAGGCCGGAATGCG
>WFSE01000175.1 GCA_015486135.1 Lentisphaeria bacterium | reverse complement strand
TGGGGGAGGGGGTCTCGGTGGTTTTTTTCCCGGAGGGGACTCGGCATGTGTCCGGAGAGATCGGCCCTTTTCACGGGGCGGCGTTCCGGGCGGCGGAGGCCGCTCGAGTCCCGATCGCCCCGGCGGTGGTGATTGGGATATCGGACAAGCCTAGGAAGGGGTCGTTCCTGATGCGTCCCGGCAAGATAACGATACGTTTTTTGGATTTGATAAAATCTGAGGAGCGGGCGGGGATGACGGTGGTCGCAATGAAGAAGCAGGTCCGAGCCATGATGGAAAACGCGTTGGCGGACCCGACGGTGGATTCGTGAGTTTGGATTTCAAAAACATATCCTTGAGCGATCGTGCGGTGTTTATGGGCGTGCGGTCTCGGGAGAGGTTTTTGTCTTGCGAGTATTCTTTCGCCAATCTAATTGCGTGGGGGGACGAGTATGCCATGGCGTGGGCGGAATGGAAAGGGGAGCCTTTGATATTGAACCGAAAGGATGGAGTTTTCCTGTTTCCCCTGGCTTCGAAGGTGAATTGTGGCGATTTGTCGCGTTTGTCGCGGGTTTCGCTGGAGTCGGGTCGTCCTTGGGGATTTACCCAGGTGCCACGGACTTTTGTGGAGGAGAATCCCGATGTGTCGAAGTGGTTTGATGTTAGGGAGAACCGCGATTATGCGGACTATATACATTCCGTCGAGCGCTTGGTTGAGTTGCGCGGGTCGAAGCTTCGCAAGAAAAAGGCGTTGGTCCGCAAGTTTCAAGAGGAGCATCGCGGTGCGGAAGCCGCGCCTTTGGAGGGGGATGCGTTCGGCGGATGTCTTGAGCTGGCTCGTCGCAGTTTGAATAGGAGCCCTTCCCTGAGGGAGGAGTTTTCCGCGTTGCGCCGAATTTTCGACTGCTTCGAGGAGCTGCGATGCCGTGGAGTGCGGGTGTCCATAGCTGGGCGGGTGGTGGCGTTTTCCGTTTTCACTCCGCATATTGACGGCACATGCTTGGTCAACTTCGAGAAGGCGGACCTCTCGATTTCCGGACTTTCCCAGTTTGTAACTTGGGCGACCGCCCGCAGTTTGGCCGACATCGGTTGCGAGTTTGTCAACCGCGAGCAGGATTTGGGATTGCCTGGCCTTAGAAAGGCGAAGAAGTCCTACGATCCGGACTATGTTTTGGGCAACTACGATCTTGTTCCCAAGGCGGATTGAAGTTGATTGGGGCGTTTGGATGGTTTGGTCTTGGCGTGTGGCTATTTCCTTTTGGTGGGTGTATCTTTCCCGTATGGAAAATCCAACCATGCCGCGGAATGTGTCGTCAAGGTCGTTGACCGAATTGGCCTTGGTCGCGGAAAGGTACGTGGCCGAGGAAGGTCTCGCCGCTCCCTTGACGATTAATGAGTTGTCCGCCCATGCGGAGCTGTTGCTGGCGCGTTTCGAAGGCTTGGGCGTTGGCGCCACGACGTTGGCCGTTTTCATCAACAACGCTTTATGGGCCCCGATTGTCGCGGCCACTCCCTTCGATCGCAGAATGTTACTGCTGCCCCAGTGTCTGAAGTCTTCCAAGGCTTGCGTGGCAGAGATGGACGAATTCGGTCTGTTATGCGCCAAGTGCGGGGCGTGTCCGATGGGGAGGCTTCACGAGGAGGCGGAGCGTTTGGGCTATGTGGTTCTTGTGGCGGAGGGGACCACGGTGGTGAGGCGCTTGATTCAGGGGGGGAAGATTGATGCTGTTATTGGGGTTAGTTGTGAGGATGCGTTGAGGAAGGCTTTCCCCCACATGGCTTCCGGGGCGATTCCGGGAATCGCCGTGCCGTTGGATGGAGATGGATGCCGCGACACCACGGTGGACGTGGATATTTTGTGGCGTTACCTCCAGCTTGGTAGCTCGGAGGACTCGGGAGCGTGGGTGGAGCCTGGGGCGTTGATGGAGGTTGTCGAGGAGTGGTTCGAGATGGAGGCGTTGTGGGCTACGCTGAACGACGTGTATCCCCGGAACGCGTCGGCCCGCTCCGATATTGGGGAGATCGCTTTGAAGTGGATGGCCTCCCATGGTAAGCGTTGGCGGCCCTTTCTTGCGGCGGCGGTAGCCGAGGCGTTATCTGGCCGCGCCGTCGCCGAAATACAGGGGGTTAGGCCAGTCGCGGTCGCGGTGGAATGTTTTCACAAGGCGTCTTTGGTGCACGATGATATAGAAGATGGTGATTGCGAACGTTATGGTTCTCCGACTTTGCATGAGCGGTGGGGGATGCCCGTCGCTTTGAATGCCGGGGATTTTTTGGTCGGGGCTGGATATAGGCTGATAGCCGGCGCTTCGGACAATTCGAGAGCCGTGGCTGCAATGTTGAGGGTGGCGGCCGAGTGCCATGGAACCCTCTGCGTGGGGCAGGGAGACGAGTTGCTGGCGGTCCAGTCGGGTGTGTTGCCGTTGTCGGTGGAAGAGACACTGTCTGTTTTTAGACGCAAAACGTCCCCCGCTTTTTATGTGGCGGTAGCACTCGGGGCGATGTGCGCTGGAGTGGATGCCCACACTTTGGCCGTGTTGCGTTCTTTTTGCGATGCTTTTGGAGTCGCCTATCAGATAAAGGACGATTTGGAGGATGTCAATCTGGAAATGGGGCGTTTTCCAGCGTTCTCGTCGCTATCCATACTGGCGGCCATAGCCAGCGAGCTGGGCAACGCATCGGAAAGAGCGGCTGTGCGGATATGGATGGAAGGCGGGGAAAAGACGGAAGCTTTGTCCGTTATTAGCTCCCCTTGGGTTGTGGAGAAGGCTAAGCATCTGATGAGACACAACAGGAACGAGGCGTTGCGGGCTCTCGCCCGTTTGGACAGCGCTCCTTTGGTGTCTTTATTGCGCAAAACTTCCACCCTTTTTCTAGACTAAGGGGGGGCGGAGCCGAGCTGTTGTCAAAACTATTCTGGAATCTTCCCTCTTCCCGTTTGCTTTTTTCAACTTCAGATGCATATTTCGCATTCCTTGGCGGTCGTTTACATGAGACGACGCGTGGGGAGTAGCGGAACATAGTGTGAAAACAAAGAGGAGAACCCTACCAATGGCAATCAAGATTGGAATCAACGGATTCGGTCGTATCGGTCGCAATGTCTTTAGAATCATGGAAGGTTGCGCTGGCGAGTTCGATGTCGTTTCGATCAACGACCTGATGGATGCGAAAACTATTGCCCATCTGCTTAAATATGACAGCGTGGCCGGCAAGTTCGACGCGGAAGTCGCGGTTGATGGCGATGCCGTCGTTGTCAACGGCAAGAAAATTCCAGTAACCAAGGAGCGCGATCCAGCGGCTTTGGGGTGGGGCGACAAGGGGGTCGAAATCGTTTTGGAGTCGACGGGCGTTTTCCGCGACCGCGGCGGAATCGAGAAGCACCTCCATGCCGGAGCGAATCGCGTGCTCCTCTCTGTTCCCGCGAAATCCGCGGATGATGTCGACGCGACAATCGTCGTTGGTGTTAACGATGACAAGCTGACAGATGATGCCAAGTTGGTGTCCAACGCTTCCTGCACGACGAACTGCCTGGCGCCGATGGCCAAGGTTCTCCATGAAAAGTTTGGTATTGTCAAAGGCTTGATGACCACGATCCATTCCTACACGAACGACCAAGTCGTGATTGATGGCCCCCACAAGGACCTTCGTCGCGCTCGTTCCGCCGCAACGAACATTATTCCCACGACGACTGGCGCGGCCAAGGCCGTTGGTCTTGTCATCCCGGATTTGATGGGCAAACTCAACGGTTTCGCCCTCCGCGTGCCGACCCCGTGCGGTTCGATAACTGATTTGGTGGCCGAGATGTCTAAGGATGTGACCGCCGAGGATGTCAACGCCGCTCTCAAGGAAGCCGCCGAAGGCGAATTGAAGGGTATTCTCAAGTTCGTGGACGAGCCGATTGTTCTTTCCGACATCGTTGGCGACAATCATAGCTCGATTATCGACGGCTTGTCCACGATGGTTACCGGCGGGAACCTATTGAAGGCTGTTTCCTGGTATGACAACGAGTGGGGTTACTCGAACCGTTGCGTGGACTTGTTCCGTATGATGGCCAAGTAACGCGGAGTTGTCTGCTAAAATCGCTTTTGACGAGGCGGCTCCGCTAGACGCGGGGCCGCTTTTTTAGTAGCAGCGGGCGGAGTGTCCGTCCCGTAACATAAGTAAGGAGAGAAGGAAATGACGACGATTTATGATGTTAGAGCTAGGGAGATTATCGATTCCCGCGGCAACCCCACGATCGAGGTGGAGGTGGAGCTTGATAGTGGCATAGTCGGTCGGGCAGCTGTCCCGTCGGGCGCTTCGACTGGTGAGAACGAGGCTATCGAGTTGCGCGATGGCGACAAGAGCCGTTTCATGGGGAAGGGAGTCCTCAAGGCTGTTGAGAACGTCAACGAGAAGATATTTCCGGAAATCGAGGGGATGGACGCCAGAGACCAGGCGCTTATAGATCAGACCATGATCGATTTGGACGGCACCAAGAACAAGGCCACACTTGGCGCCAACGCTATCCTCGGCGTTTCTTTGGCGACCGCGAAAGCCGCGGCCGCGGCTTCCGGCCTTCCTCTTTACCGCTATATCGGCGGGGTCAACGCCAAAGTGCTGCCAGTCCCCATGATGAACGTGGTCAACGGCGGTTCCCACTCCGACGCGCCGATCGCATGCCAGGAGTTTATGATTCGTCCCGTTGGGGCCAAGACCCTCCGCGAAGCGGTTCGTATCGGTTCCGAGGTTTTCCACAACCTCAAGAAGGTCATACATGCCCGCGGTCTTAGCACGGCGGTTGGCGACGAGGGTGGATTCGCTCCCAATTTCAACGGAATGGAAGACGCGTTGGATTCCATCGTCGAGGCTATCAAGAAGGCTGGCTACAAGCCTGGCGAGGATGTTTCCATTGCCCTAGACCCGGCATCAAGCGAGTTCTACGAGGATGGCAAATACAATTTCGCCAAGTTCGAAGGCGAAGGCGGAGCGGTCAGGACTTCCGAGGAGATGGCCGACTACCTAGCGTCATTGGTCGAAAAGTATCCGATAACTTCGATTGAAGACGGCATGGCCGAGAACGACTGGGACGGCTGGAGGATTATCACGGAGAAGCTCGGTGATAAGATCCAGCTCGTTGGAGACGACAATTTGGTGACCAATGTCGAGTATCTAGCGAAAGCCATCAAAGAGAAATGCGGCAATGCTATCCTCATCAAAGTCAATCAAATTGGAACCCTGACCGAGACCCTGAACGCCATCGAGATGGCCCACAAGGCCGGCTGGAAGGCCGTTGTAAGCCACCGTTCCGGCGAGACGGAAGACACGACCATAGCCGATATTTCCGTAGCCATGAACACGGGTCAGATAAAGACAGGATCCATGAGCCGCACGGATAGAATTTGCAAGTATAACCAGCTTATCCGGATAGAGGAGGAGCTGGGCGACGTGGCCGTTTACGGCGGTTGATAAATTAGGAAAGAGGTGGCGAGGTGTCACCGGCAAACAAGGAGGAACTAGCATGAACGTTGGCTTTTACGGGCACGTGAAGCAGTACCACAACATCAAGGACGAGATCGACGCCAATATGGCGGAGGTGCTCGAGAGCGGAAGTTATGTCATGGGCCCTATGCTGAGTCGTTTCGAGGACGAGCTCAAAGAGTACATGGGAACCAAGTACGCGATTGGTGTCGGAAACGGCACGGACGCGATATGGTTGACCCTGATGGCGCTTGGAGTTGGCCCCGGGGACGAGGTGATTACGCATCCCAACACGTTTTTCGCCACTGCCGAGGCAGCTTGGATTGCCGGATGCAAGGTTGTATTCGTGGATTGCGATCCGAAAACGAAATGCATCGATCCCGCCAAGATAGAGGCGGCCATCACCGAGCGCACCAAGGCCATCCTTCCCGTGCATCTGTATGGACAATGCGCTCCGATGCGCGAAATCAAGGCCATCGCTGACAAGCACAACCTGTATGTCATCGAGGACAACGCCCAGGCCATCGACGGTCGTGGCGACGATTTCAAGCAGGGAGAGCTTTCCGACGCCGTATGCACCAGTTTCATTATCCAAAAGAATCTTGGTTGTTTTGGCGATGGTGGCGCTGTATTCACCGACAATCCCGATATCGATGCCAAGGTGCGCAAGTTGCGCAATCACGGCTCCGCTAAACGCGACCATCACTCTTTCGGTTTCAATAGCCGTTTGGATGATTTGCAGGCGGGAGTCCTGAGTGCCAAGCTCAAGCATATATCGGAATGGACCGACCAGAGAATCGGATGGGCCGAGAGGTACACCGAAGGTCTGAGTGATGTGAAGAATATAGTGCTTCCGTATGCCCGTCCTGGGTACCGTCACGTGTTCCATCTTTACGTGGTAGAGACCAAGGATCCGGCTAAACGCGGCGAACTCCTCGCTTTCCTCCGGGAAAACGGTGTCGACGCCAAGACCCACTACTCCATTGCCATTCACAAGCAGGAAGGATTCCCGTGGGGCAAGGAGTACGATATAGTTGGTTCCGTGGAGAACGCCGAGCGCAACGCCGCGTCTTGCGTGAGCTTGCCTATGTTCCCGGAATTGACCGCGGAAGAGGTCGATTACGTGATCGAGAAGGTAAAGGAATGGGACGCCGCCAACTAATGGCTTGTTCGCATTGCTAGGTTGTTAGTGGCGAGAGCGGGGTGTTTTCCCGCTCCCGCCACTTTTTTTAGGGATTCACTAGAACAGGGTTTGTAGTATGGGAAAATATAGAGTGGTAGTGGCAGGCATGGGGAAGCGCGGCAAACATCACGCCGCGACATTCATGGCCGACGAGGCTTTCGAGTTGGTTGGCGTTTGCGATGTCAATCAGGAGATGTTGGACTCCGCGGTTCAATCATTGGAGATTGGCGCCGCTGTGGCGAAAGGAAACGACGCCGCGGCTATGGCAATGGAACTGAAGCCGGATCTTTTCTGCTTCTGTACCATGCCGTCGATTCGCAAGGAGCTTGTCAAGGTGGCGGTGGATTGCGGCGCTAAGATGGTCGCTTTCGAGAAACCCATCGGCGAGTCCATGAACGACGCGATCGAAGTCAAGAAGCTTGTCGATTCCTCCGGCATCAAGGCGGTTGTAAGTCATCAGCACCGTTACGGCGTTCATTACCAGAAGGTGAAGGAGATAGCCGACAGCGGGGTTCTGGGGCGGGTGAATACTGTTTACGCTACCGCTACCGGTTGGATGACTCACATGATGACCCATATGCTCGACTATATGGGCTGGTACAATGGCTACGCCGACGCCGAGTGGGTGATGGGGCAAGCTGCCGGTAAAGGCAAAATGGACGACAATCATCCGTCCCCGGATTACGTGGCGGGCATAGTGCAATATGCCAATGGAGTTAGGGGCTATGTCGAATGCGGAGCTGGCGCTCCCGACCAGCCGGAAGTTGCTAAATGGTGGGGCAAAAACTGCATAGGCGTCAAGGGCACCGAAGGGTTCGCCGAGGTCCTGACCAATGGCGGTTGGCGCGCCGTGACCAAAGACGGAGTTCAGTCTGGCGAGGGCGCTATGAACTACGAGTTGGATATGCCCCCGTATGTCCGCGAGATGGCGGAGTGGCTGGATGATGATTCCAAGGTCCACCAGTGTTGTTTCGACAACGCCTACAAAGGCTTCGAAGTTATGATGGGCATTCTCCGCTCCGCCGCCAACGGTGGCCAAGTAGCTATGCCAGTGGGCGAAGGGCCGGACGAGCTAGAGGCTTTGAGAGCCAAGCTGTCCGATGCCCCCGTAATCGCTAATCCTGTCAACAAGGACGAGTATTTGGGGTGACCAATCCAGAGGCTGGCAATCAACGCGACGCAGAGTTGACTCCGCGTCGCGTTTTTTTTATATCCAATTAGACCCTATTTTTTTTGCGGTGGCCAGTCGTCGGTTCTGAATGGATATGCGGGGAGTCCCGCACCGTTCACTAAATTTGGCCGCGGGAAACCGGCGAATGCATAACGGCAAGCCACTGGATGCGAGATGCCATCCGCCGTTAGCGCGACAGTATTGCCTTTAATCTTGGCGGTAGCCGGTTTCCAGTTCCCGGGTTTGTCCGCCAACCAGAAAGCTCTTGGAAGCTTGCCGTCGCTGGTTTTCAAACCGTCTGCGTGCGCAAAGGTTATTAGCATTTGTTTTCCACTGACTTTGAATTTCTCGAAGACGGGGCCTAATGCCTCCACGGTTTCGCCATAGACTTGTTTTTCCGCCAGTAGAGCCAGTCTTTTGCAGAGGGGTTCCTTGTCTTTGGGGTGGATGTTTTTTATGTCGCCCAAGTCGATGGTGTTGGCCACGCCAGTTGTTTTGTCGATTGGAAAGCCGACTCCACGGAGCTGGGATTCGCGCATCCATGCCCAAGACTGGTTGTCGGGATACTCCGGGGATTTATTAGTGCTCTGTATTACCCTTCCAATACCTGGCAGCATTACCGCTAAAAAGTGAAAATTTTCTCCCCATTCCTGACGTATGCGCTCAATCCAGACCGTCAGGCTTTCCCGGTATTCCAGCATGTTTTTTATAGAGCTCGCGTTCGCTTCCCCTTGATACCATACCATTCCGCGGATGGCATACGGGGCCAAGGGATGCATCATGGCGTTGTACAGTATGTTGGGCTGGGTTCGAGCGAATATATTTTCCTTTCTGGACCATGATTTGATGCCTTTTGGAGATTTGCGCGCCCGTTCCACAAGCTTGATGATTTTTCCTTTGTTTTTCTTGTTGAATTCCTCCATCGCCTTTT
This sequence comes from Lentisphaeria bacterium, assembly GCA_015486135.1. Taxonomy (GTDB): domain Bacteria; phylum Verrucomicrobiota; class Lentisphaeria; order Victivallales; family JAADHT01; genus WFSE01. The sequence continues at coordinate 20,476 of WFSE01000175.1, read as the reverse complement.
TGAATAACGGAAGCTTTTGTTGTAGATCAAGGGGCATCCACCCCTCGATGGAGGAACTGCCCCAACAAGTTTGTATAATTCCAACAGGAATCTTGAGGTCTTTTTGCAGAAAATAGGCGAAGCCAAACGCCACGGCGCTTGAAGGAGGCTTGGTTGACCACGATACCCGTTCGCAATTCTCCAGTGGGGTTAGCGAGACGAATTGCCCGACTTGGCATGTGCGTATCGGCTTGTTTCGCGCGTCTGGAACGAGTTTTTTGAGGTCGGCAATGGCGTTGACGCCCAATTCCATGTTGGATTGCCCGGAGCAGATCCAGACCTCCCCGACCAACACGTCTTTGAAAACAACCTTCCCGCTGGCACTCGAAATAGTCATTGATTGACCTGTATCGGAGGCTTTGAGTGGGGCTAGGACGGTTTTCCACTTTCCGTTCTCGTTGACCTTGGCGGTTTTTTTCTGTCCCGCGAAAGAGACCGTTACTGTTTCGCCAGGGGCGGCGTCACCCCACACGGGAACGTTCATGCCTCGTTGCAAGACCATGTGGTCGCCAAAAGTTTTAGAAGGCGCTAATGATGACGGGGCACCCGAAACGGCCGTGGACGCCAGAAAAAGAATTAACACATATGCAAATCCCGCCAGCTTGTCATGTGTGAAGTTGTTCATTCGCTTTTTCTCCTTTTTTGCCGACGTGTTGAGATGTGCTATCTCAATGTCCTTGCTCTGAAAAGCGCTAGTGGTCACCAGGCCAGGTAATGCCGAAAGCTGAACGAATCGTTATTTTCTTGGATATACGTTGGCGTAGGACATCGTCATTGTCCATGCATCTTTCCAAGGCATCTTTTTAAATTCATGGCCAGCGCCCCACGTATCGGTGTATACGATCTCATCCGTCTTTTTGTTGTAACCTATAATCAACCGAGCGTGTCCGCCGAACATCATGGGGCTGATCCCTTTTTCCGGAACTAGCCCTAGAAAGACGCTCCACACCAGGGGAATTCCGGCGTCCACCGAGCTGATTACCGCTTTCCTGAATTTGTTGTAGGCGAACTTGTCGTGTTCGCAACGGAATTCCCGATAGGTGTCCACATCCTTTTTGACTTGGATGAAATTTCCCTCGAAGCCATTCACGGGGGTTATAAGGTCCAAATCCTCTTTCTTTTTCTTTTTCTTTCTGTACTTGTTGTATTTCTCCATGTAGCGCATCAGATCGACGGAGTTGGGGTCTTTCATGTGCACTTTGGCTTTCACGTGGAATCTGGTTCCGGCTTTCTTGACCATCTCCATCAGAAACCCCATATAGGTGCCGCCTCCCGATTTGGTTTCAGCAAGCTCCGCCATGACATGCTGGTCCACATCCTGTCCGTAATAGCGCAATATGCGCTCCATGATAGCCACCGCGCAATAGCCCTTGTTTCCCTGGTCCACCATTGGGACTCCATCCAAGTATTTGTCTCCCGCCGCGTTGGTTTTGATATGGTCTTTCAGGGTTGCGACTTTTTTCTTGGCTGATGTCCCTATCCGGGAGGCCGTTATTTTATGCCTGGGATCCTTTTTCGGGTCGAAATGCGATATCTCCATCTGCAGGAATTCCGGCCTTTTGACTCTGGATTTCCTGATTTTAGATTCGCTCCATTTCAGCATGACCATGAGGTCCGCGTTTACCCATACTCTGCGGGAGATGCTGCCTTTGTTTTTGGGGAGGCGTATTTTGTCCAAATCCTTGTAGCCAACCGCCAGCCATTTGGAAAGGATGTCGGAAGCCTGCTTGAGAAGCGCTTGGAACTGGTCCGGCTTTATGTCTCCGGCATCGCCTCGATTGTAGAATGATGCGTCAAGCATTGTAACTTTTTCATTTTTGAAGCGGATATTCACGTCCCATACCTTAAGCCCCATGAAGTTCAGGTGCGGGCTGTTTGAGTATGCAGGAAAATGGAGGCAAGTTTTTTCGGTTTTCGAGAGCCACCTGAAAGCTATTCGGTATTTGCCCGAGATTATCTTCGCCGGTTGGATATCTGGCAGGGCTTTGTTTGAGGTGAACAGTTCGCCCATATCCAATGCCGCCGCTGGACATGGAGTCGCTGCGATTAATAGGAGCGCCAAAATGGATGTTGCCGCGCCGATCGTTCTTTTTCCGGACATTTGTTCCTCCTTATACCTTTAAGCTACACCGAAATGTTTTCATTGCGTCGCCATTTGTTGAATCTCTTTTCCTTCGGCGAATACCGCAAGTGGTTTTGAACCCAGATCGAAAGGATCTCCGTCCCAGCATATGAAACTGGCGAGTTTACCCTTCTTCAGCGAACCGACAATGTCGTCGAGACCAATTATTTTGGCGTTGTCGAGCGTGATTTTCCTGATAGCGTCGGACTTGGAGAAGCCGAATCTGAGGAGATGCCTTGTCGAGATAAGGAGGTTGGATTGTGGGTTGACATCGTGATCGGACATCCAGCCGAACTCCACGCCGCTTTTGACGAGAGGGCCCACGTTTCTCCAGTCCATGTCTTTCAACTCGCATTTGGGGCCTATGCCGTCGATTGGACCATAAATCACGGGGATATCCAGATCCGCAAGTTCCGCGAACACATCTTCTGTCGCGACATTCAATGCGTGTTCGATAGTAACGCGTATATCGAACTCTTTCTTCAAGCGTATCACCGCCGCTATATCGTCCGTTTTGTGGGCATGGCAGCGCAATGTCAGTTTTTTGTTCAGGAGATCGCGCAGGACCTGTTGTCCTCTGTCCAAATCGGCGCTTTTTTTTGTGTCGAGAACTTTTTGGAGCTCGGAGCGGAGTATCGCCAAGCATCCCATTCGGGTGGAGGCGCGTTTGCCTTTTCTCTCGTTGCTGGAGCGGTCCCTGGTGTTGAACCCGAACGCGGACTTGAGTCCGGCGCTCCGAATAAACGCCTTGTTGGTGTTTGACGCGTAGTTTTTGATAACCGCGCTCATTCCGCCGATGATGTTCGCGCTTCCAGGGAGGACGCACGAGTATAGCACGCCGTTCTCTATGCTGTTTCTGAACGCCGGGTCATCCATTTGGACACCATCCAATGCATCAACGAGGGGCAGAATGGAATCCATCGCGTCGTTTACATCGGCCTCTTCGGGAGGTTCGCCGCCCCGGAACATGCCGATATGGCAATGGGGATCGATGAAAGCCGGCGTTAGAAACTCGAATTCGCCTAAGAGCTCGCCTTTGGGCTTTGGCGAGATGGAATCAATTTTGCCGTCTTTGAAATTGACGTAAGTGTTCTGTTTTATGGTAGCGCCATCGTGCAATATTTTTGCTTTGACGGAATGCATTGTGCCCCTTTGTCTTGTATGGATTCTCTTCGTGTCGAGTCAATCGGCACCGAAGACCTTTAGCATCGCCTTTTCGACATCCATAGAGTATTGTCCGTTGGACTTCTCCAAAGCCGCGGCTATGTCGGGATGCAATTCTCCGAGTTTGTCTATTGGAGTCAGTGGCATATCCAAGAGGTGCGGGAATACGACCGTTTTTCCCGGGAATTTGGCTTCCGCCACACCTTCGAGCCCCTTTTTCAGGTCCAGCATGCCTCCCACGGCGGCCAATGCGCTGACAGGATCGATCTCTCCAGCTTCTACAAGGTTCAGGGTGTGCCGGAGCTGGGCGGTCAAACTGCCGCTGGAACCGATATAACGATGTCCTTTTTCGACTATGCCATCGATATCGAGTTCCGACATTTTTCCGACGGGAATTCCAGCGAAAATGTTCATAAGGCCGTCTTCGCCGAGAAGGCGCGCGGCGTCTTGGAGAATCGCTGGGACCGGGACGAGCATGACTATGTCGTCGAAGCCGGCATCGCCCGCGAATTCCGCGACGGCCTCATTGAAGGCCTCGGGGGAGGGGAAGTGTTTGGGGTTGAGAGTTTTAAACTCGATATTCCGCTTTGCAATATTGTCGGCGAGTAGGGTCTTTACATTGTCGATGCGGTCGTCATCCAAGTCCGTTACAAGGATTCTGGAGGGACCGTTCGGGGCGTCGACAGCCAATTGGGTGTGCATTTGCCCCATTGCGCCCGCGCCGCCTGGCAACCAGCAGGATCCTCCGGGCTTCAGCTTTGTCCTTACATTCCTTCCGTACGCGTTGGAAAGATTTTCCGACGGAGTCCCTTGATAAAACCATCCTTGATAATGGACGGCGCCCACATCGATTGGCAACGACCCCGCGGGATGCGCGCCGACAAAATTTATCGCCGCATTGACATTCCCCAGCGACGCCAAAGTGGCGGCGGCTTCGGTATCCGTGATCCCGCAGATGAAGATGTCATCGAAGCGGTCGCCGCGGTCTGGAACAAACTCGGAGAATGTCGCTTCCGGGCAAGCTTCGCGGAGTTTTTCTTCCAGTGTTTTGGGGACGTTCAGAAGCGATATTTCGGCTGGAGGGTTCTCTCTAGGTAACTGCCCGGGCTCGTACGGCGTCGTGTCGTCGCTGGTGGATGCGACCAAGGCTTTTCCGCCTTTCAGTGGGGCTTCGCGGTGTTCTATCATGTAGCTAGCTATAACGCATGTCCAAGGCTCTATCAGTGCCGCGACTCCCGCGGGAGTGGAATCGGCGATGGGGAGGAGGTAGCAGCCCTCGTCCCCGTTTAGCACGCGCTGGTCGATCAAGCTGTATTGCGCCATGCCGCCGTCGATGGCGTATCCGTAGGCGAATCCCTTGCCGTTGACGAAAATGTCCGCTTGGATGATAAAGCGCTCTCCGGGTGAAAACTGGCCTTTCACGGAGTCTCCTACCTTGACAACGGTCATGACCGCCTCGTGGCCGGGAATCACCGGATCCTTTGAAAGATCTTCCGAAATCACCCTGGGGTGGTCTTTGCCCGCGCGTATGAGTTTAACATCGGAAAAGCACAGGCCTATAGCGTCTATCCTAACCAAGAGGCAGTCGTCAGGGACGCTTGGAATAGGGACCTCGCATGGCTGGTCGTCCCGCCCGAAATTTTCGAATCCTTTTCCAAATAGCGGCCAAGCCAGCATTTTATCGGGAATGTCGCAGCTCATAGCTCCCTTCTTTCGCTTCGTATGAAAATGGTTTGAACGCCAGATATGCGTTTGTCTAGGATATGATATATGGCGTTGAAGCGCATGTCAACCCAACCTTGCGGGGGCGCGGTGTTTCCGGCTTCGACTTTTCCCGAAGGGATTGCATTTTCAGCGTTATTTCCGCTACCCTTTCTAGAATTTGCCGGGAAAAGTGCTAGGATATGGCGGGTTAAGGTCGAGTATAGGCCATGGATTGAATACGGTGGAGGTGTTATGAGGGGTACGTTTTTCTTGGTTTTTCTTCTTGTAGGGTGGATGTCGATGTCGTTTGCGCCTGTCGCGAAGGGAGGAGATGGTATCGCCGCGGTGAAGGGACTGGCTAGCCGAATTTTAGGGGGCAAGGCAGGGAAAATTGAATTTAAAAAGATTCCCCCAGCGCCTGGTGGTAAAAACATTTTCGAAATCGAGTCTTCCGGCGGAAAAATCGTTATAAGCGGCGACAACGTCAACTCGATGGCCCGTGGCCTCGGTGTCTATTTGAGGAGGTTTTGCCATGTGTCCGTGTCTTGGGACGTGGACGCTCCAATCCAGATTCCAGCCAAGCTTCCCGCGGTGCCTAAAAAGGTTTCGGGCGTTTGCTTGGTTAAGAACCGCTTCTTTTTCAACTACTGTACTTTCGGGTACACGATGCCGTTTTGGGAATGGCGCGAGTGGGGGAGATGCATAGACTGGATGGCTCTCAACGGTATCAATGCGCCGCTGGCGGTAACCGGAGTCGAGAAGGTTCTCTTGGAAGTATGGAAAAAACAGGGGCTGACGAAAGATCAAATTTTGTCGATTTTCACCGACGCCGCGCATCTTCCCTGGTATCACATGAGCATGATAGCCAAATGGGGCGGGCCTTGTCCGGAGAGCTATATCGAGCATGGCTATCAACTCCAGAAGAAGATTCTCGCTCGGGAACGGGCGCTTGGCATGAGGCCAATACTTACGGCTTTTAACGGCCGCGTCCCCCTGGAAGCTAAGAATCGCTATCCTAACAAAAAAATCACCGTTCTCGGTACGGGCTGGGGCATGTTCACTCAGCAGTACTACACCTATTTCCTTGATCCCTATGATCCGCTGTTCGCGGAATTGCAGAAGTCGTTTATCGAGACTGAGAAGGCGTTGTATGGAACCGACCATCTTTACGGGGTCGACCCCTTTAACGAGGTGACTCCCCCTAGTTGGGATCCCTCGTACTTGGGTAAAACGTCCGCGAGGATATACGAGACGATGGCCGCGGCGGACAAGGATGCCACTTGGATTCAGATGGGGTGGTTGTTCTACTTTGACAAGCACTGGACCAACGAGCGGATAAAGGCTTTGCTGAAGGCGGTCCCGGATGGCAAACTCGTCATGCTCGACTATTATTGCGAATCCCGCGAGGTCTGGAAGACCACCGACGCGTTTTTCAATGTGCCGTTTATTTGGTGCTACTTGGGCAATTTCGGTGGCAAGGAATGTCTTGCGGGTCCGTTGCCTTCAATGAAAAGCAGATACGACGCGGTGGCTAAAGCCAGAGGTGGCAAAAACCTCTGGGGTATCGGGTCGACTCTCGAAGGATTCGGGGTCAACATGATGACTTACGAATACCTCTTCGACTTGCCTTGGAGCGATACCGACACTGTGCCGGAGCGCTGGATTGTAAAGTACGCCGCCTCCAGGAATGGCGGGAACGACCCGGCGGTAACCGATGCGTGGAAGCTTCTCGTGCGGAAGGTTTACAACGGCAACAGTAGCTCCTACGCCGGAGGCGCGCCGTCGCACATACGTCCCCGTTTCGAGGCGTCGTGCGGATTCGTTATCATGCAACGCAACTTCAGACCTAGCGACCTGATGGATGCGTGGACGCTGATGATGAAGGCGTCGCCAGCTACGATTAAGCGCGATTCCTTCCGTTATGACCTGGTCAATCTCGTGCGCCAGTACTTGGATGATGTCACTTTCGCCATTAGAGGCAAAATGCGCGAGGGCTACATAAAGAAAGACAAGGCGATGTTCATGAAGGCGGGAGCGTTGATGCTCGATGTCATGAAAGACCAGGAGGAATTGGTGCGTTCCAGACCTGAATTCCTTATGGGGCGCTGGATAGCCAATGCCAAGAAAATCGGCGCCAACGACGCCGAAAAGGCGAAACTTACTTGGAGTGTTCGGAATATTCTGACTACTTGGGGCGCGAGGTCATGTCCCTTGGTGGAATATGCCAACCGCGACTGGGATGGATTGACTCGCGATTACTACATGAAGCGTTGGAAGATGTTCGTCGACAGCGTAGGGGGAACCCTGGGGTCGGGCGAGTCCTTCAATCAAAACGTCTTCGATGGCAAGGCCGCCGATTTCGAATGGGCGTATGTAAACCGCGCTGGCGCTGGCGATGATTATACCGCCACCCCTCAAGGAGATTCATGGGAGATAGTCAAGCGATTGTTCGCGAAATATTCGGCTTTGAAGCTGGATAAGATGCCTCCTGGGGCGCAAAAGGTCAAGGTCGGCGGCTGGACTCCTGACATGCTCCAAAAAGAGTACAAGGTGAGAACTTGGGACGTGTCGAAATTCATTAACCGCGAAGGCCTTTGCGTGGTCACATTCGACTACATTGGAGGTGCCCATGCGTTGCGCGTTAGAAACGCTCGCCTGAAACGCGGTGGCGTGGTTATCGGCGAGGACCTGCACGAGGGTAACACGGGTAACGAGGATATCAAAAACACGTTCCAGTTCAAGATCGACGAGCTTGTTCCAGGGGCTAAATACACTCTGGATGCGGAGATTAAAGTCTTCGCTCCTCCAGGGCAAAAACCGGACAGCAGAGGCAACGTGTATATGGAAATATTCTCGAAGTAAGGTCTGATGAATCATTGTCAAGCCTGCTGCGTCAATTCACGTGGCAGGCTTGATTTTTTCCCACCCTCCTAGAACCTCCGAAAAAAACGAAAACGGGCCGATTATACGTTGTCGACGGGAACACTAAATCCCAAATGAGAAATCCGCTCTGTCCTGCCGTAACCTTGGCATAGGCAAAAGGCCTTGTTGGCAGATGTAATATGAATGTCTACGCTCGGTTCCCCCATGGAGACTTCCAGCGGTGAAAGTTATTCCCAAAAGAATTGCGCAGGCGATTAATCGTTTCCCGGATAATGGTATTAAACTCCACCTTATTCAGTAAACCCTATTTAGAAGATTCCAGTTGTTTTTTTCTTGAGGGGGTATTCTCTCTCGCGGTCAATCCTTTTCCGCACAGAGGTACGAATTCATTATATGCGTTCCGATCGTATTGAAACAACATAAAACCACCAGTGTTTAAGTCGCGGGTAATTTTAATCATATCAGCGGCGCGGAAGGAAGAGTGCTTCTGCCAGCAGCTTATTCCTATTCCGGGATAAATCGGGATGTCAGGGGCTTCGGCGAGCTGTTTTGATACAATTGTTCTGAACTCTGGCTGACTGTTGGTATAATCCATGGGGCAGGCGAAATCAAGGAGTCCCTTCTCGCACCAGTGCGCCCAATCCTGGCCGACACTGTCTCTAGCGCCATTCAAGTTGCTGAACACGGCCGCCGATATTTTGACATTCAAATTCTGTTCTTCAACCTGTTTTCTTACCTCCTGCACAACTTCAGTTATGTTCATGCGCCTAAACTTAAGCCATAATTGATGGAGGTTGTCATCTTTCATTACGTCGGCAGGCCAGTTTTTTATTGCAGTTCCAGCAAACCTTTCAAAACGCTTTCTGCATCCGTCGCAAAAACAGTAGTTGTTGCTTGGATATCTGATATAATCAAAATGAATCCCGTCTACAGGATATTTTTTAGCGATTTCAAGCATTGCGGATATTTCAAGTTTCCGGTTCGCGGGATGCGATGGGCACAGCCACGGCTTGGTTTTTCCGTCAAGGCCGACCTGAAGTCTGTGCGATTTCCGGAGTTTCTCAATAAATGCGGCGGGCGCGCGGTTGCCGGTGTTCCAGTTTACCTTCCATATATGACATTCAATATGATATTTCCGGCATGCGGCCAGGCAGAGTTTTATCTGATCCCCTTTTTCCGCCACCGAGGATGCCACTGGCAGAACCTCGCTATCGTAATATGCCGTGCCTCCCCATGCCATATTTGGAAAGATCGCAGTGAATCCGTTATCTGCCAGCTTTTTAATCGATTGGTCCCAGGTTAGGCCTTCTATGCCGTATGGACTGTGGCACCAGAATCCCCGGAACTCTTTCTTCCGCGGTTTCTGAATTGCGAAATACGCATTTTTTATCGCGGTATTCGCACCTTTTGCCAAAGTGAGAACTTTTCGATAATCTTTATCGCTTAGTGCTTTCTCCGCTGATTCTTTCAGTGCTTCCGCCTTTCTCAATGTCTTTGCAATACTGTCATTATTGCTTCCAGTAGCTCCTTTCCTGATTTCATTTACCGCCTGAGCCAAATTATCGAAACTCCCGATTTGGCCTATATGCCTCACAATGCATTCAGCCCGTTCTTTCGCCGAATCGGGAAGGAGATAATTCAATGCGGCCATAATAAATACTTCCGTTTCTTCGGAATTTTGATTCAGAAGAACATGCGTCATGTATATAGCGTTATTTGTGGTAATAATTGCTGCGTTGTCGGTTTTTCCGCTTTCATCGTACCAGTAAGCGGCAATTTGCCCGCGTTTTCCCAATGGATGCGCGTTGTATATGTTCCAGGAGGGCTGCTCCACTGTTTCCGGAGCGTCAGGAATAATTTTACGATCGATTTTGAAGTATGAGAAATTGTGCTTCAGCCATTCACCGGTACTGAATCCCAGAGATGATGCCAGTTTTTCAGGAACCGTGTAAAAACAGAGAACTTTCCCTCCCTTTTCGATGAAGCGCAGTATCTGTTGTTCCGTCTCCTTCGGGAAGAATGGATTGTATGGCAGGATGATAAGGTCCGTTCCTTCAAGTTTATTTTCTCGCCAATTTATATCACCTGTGACTCTGTTGGGGATATGCAATGAGTCGAGGATTCCGACTATTTTTGAGGTGTATAGCTGGAAAGAATAATCCTTTCCGGAAGAATCCGCTCGGACAACCAGCACTGCTCCCTTTTTCATTTTTATTGCGCCCAAATCTGCAATGTAGAGCTTGTTTTTTGTTGTTTTGGGGTGCCATATGGATATTCTCATCTTGGTTATCTTTTCCCAGCCCGACGGCTCTCCTTCGATTGCCGCGAATCGTGGATCGAGGGTGACCGTACTCCATTCATCGACTTTGTTAGGTGAAACATTAAAACGGTACCAACCGTTGCCACTCTGAAAATATATAACCAGATTCTCTTCCAGGGCATTGGCAGGACAGAAGATTTTGAGCTTTATGTTTTTGGCGGATGAAAAATCATGATTTAGTGTTAAATCCCAAATTGTGCGTGGAATGGAATTATTCCGGCAATCAACTGGCAGTTCAATTACATTTCTTTTTGCGGTTTTCGCAATACGCACTGCTGTTGTTTTATCTCCATGGCTCCATTCTTTCCTAGCACTCTCGTTGTCGTGATAATTAAATGCGTTGACTATTTTATAGGCAGATGCGGGAACTTCCGTAAGTGTGCCCGATATCCCGTCAAACTGATATCCGGAAAAGAGAATTGAAAAAACTGTGAACTTAGCGGATATCCTCTTGAAGCAGGATAGTGCGTTGGAGGCTGAGTTCTGTTTTGACCTGGTGCGGGGGCGCTGGATAATTGGCATGAGCTTTCTTTTCATTGAGTTAAACCTGTTTTTAGCGGTGTCGTGGACTGGGTGGACTAACATGGACTTGCTTTGCATACGGCATTAACTACTCCTTCCCGCTTTTTCGACAAGCCCCGCGGTTGATATGTTGATTCATGTCAATTTTGTGGAGGCAGGTTCCGTGCGGTGATTGCGAGGCTTTCTTTTCGTATTGCCTCCAGTTCGTCCGCGCTGAATACGCCGGCATTGAAAAGATTCAGATATTCGTCCGATACGCTTTGATCGAAAACCGCGAGGTCGTCGGTGTTGATTGTGATTTTTATTCCGTTGTCGAATAAGATTCTTGCTGGATGAACGCTCATGTTCGGGACTCTCGACAGCATTACATTGCTTGTCGGGCAGATATTCAGAGTAATCCCGTTATCCGCTAGGAACCGCATTGTCTCCGGAGAGTCCGCCGCCGCTATCCCGTGCTGCACTTCGTTCAGTTCAAGCACTTCAACTGTATGGCGTACAGATTCCGCCGTTCCGAATTCCCCGACATGAGCCTTGAGTTTCATCCCCGCGGTTTTCGCGGTTCTGTATATCGACTGGTAGGTTTCCGGTTCCTTGGCGGTTTCATTTCCAAAGAGGTCGAGGGAGAGGAAGGCCCCCGAGTCGATGCACTTGTAAACAATCTCTTCAATTTTAGCATATTCGTGATCCCGTGAAATGCCTAGTTCCGGGCGGAAGTCTATCTGCTTCCTGAAGCGTTTCCGGAGGTTAGCGAGAAAGTTTATCATTCCGTCGGGAGGGTCGGGATAGAGGGAGATGACAAGAGTTTCCACACTCATTTCAAGGATTTCGACACCGTCGTCGACTGCGCTTCGAACAGCCGCTTTAAATGCGAACTCTATTCCTTCCGGCGTCGCTATATGGGGAACGATTGAACTTCTAACATATTGCGTCATTTCGTCAAGTGTCGAGAACTTCCCATCATGAGCCGGAATGGAGCAATTTTTCCATTTCTCGATGTAGGATCGCCTCATTCCGCAAATCGCGTGATTATGAAAATCGGTTTTGGGAAAGGCGCGTATCGCCCCCTTGTCCCCGCTGCGCAACGCATTCTGAAAACTCGTATGGTTGTTTTTGTTCATGCTTGATCTCCCAGTATAGTGAACCTAAACCGCGATTTGGTGAAATCAAAGAAAATAAAGCGCTCCCGCGGACCGCGATTTACGCGGCGGGTTGAATGAGGTTCTCCCCTGCGGTATCTTTTCCGCGGTATCGGTTGGGATTGGTGGGTGTCGAGGAGACTTTGAAATGAAAATCGCTGTTGTTGGAATTGGCGACGAATTGCTCCGCGGATTCACCATAAACACCAACTTGGCTTTTATCGGACGCTCCTTGGTGGCCGAGGGGCTCGAGGTGGAACGCTCCTATGTGGTGGCGGACACCGCCGAGGCGATACAAGGCGGCATTGAATCCGCGCTGGGCGCGGGATGCGATTTGATTATTACCACGGGGGGCTTGGGACCTACCGTGGACGATGTTACGAAAAAAGCCGTCGCGGAGATGTTCGGATTGGGGTTCAAGGAGAGCCCAGGCGTTTTGCGCGATCTCCGCGATTATTGGGCTGGCAGGCCAGGCGAGATGCCCGAGCATGTCCGCGGACAGGCTATGATCTTCGAGAACGCCGACTATCTACCGAACCGGGTCGGCACCGCGCCGGGGATGGTTTTCGAAGTCCCGGACGGCGACGGAGCGCGCGTTGTGATGCTCCCGGGGCCGCCTCCCGAGCTAAATCCAATGTTCATCAAGCATTTGCTTCCCAAAATTCTTTCTTGGGCGGGGGAGGGGAGGCGTCATGTCCGCACGGTAGTCGCTGTCGGGCTTCCGGAATCGAAGGTCGAGGCGCTGACCGGCCCCTTGCTCGCGGAAACCGCGGTTTCCGCCGCGTATTGCGCATCGCCCGGACGAGTGAACATCTACCTTTCCGGGGACGACTCGACCGCCGTAGCGATGGTGGAGGCGACTCTTCGTGAGGCGTTGGGATGGCGAGCGTTGCCCCAGGGAGTCGACTCTTTGCCAGAGGCTCTGGTCGCGCTTCTCGCGGAACGGCGGCTCACATGTGGTGCCGCGGAGTCTTGCACCGCCGGGTTGGTCGCCGCCGCGATTACCGATATCCCCGGCTCGTCGAATGTTTTGAAAGGGGGTGTCGTCGTTTACAGCGACGAACTGAAAAAGAGGTTGTTGGGAGTGCCGGACGAGGTGTTGTCGAGTCACGGCGCGGTAAGCCGGGAATGCGCCGCGGCGATGGTCGAAGGGCTTTTGACGCGGCTCGGCGTCGACACTGGAATGGCGATAACTGGCATCGCCGGGCCGGGGGGAGGGACGCCCGAAAAACCGGTCGGCCTGGTCTTCATATCGGTTGCGGTCAAGGATTCCGCTCCCGTGGTCGAACGGTTCAACTTCTCCGGAGACCGCCGCCGAATCCGCGACAGCGCCGCGGCCACCGCCATGACAATCCTCCGCCGGGAGCTCTTGGGCGCAGGGTAGGGTTCTGCTGAATAATTGGCAAGCGGCCACCGTGTGGTTTGACGGACGAACACCAGGTGGACTGGGTGGACTGGGGGGACCCTGGAAGGCGCCAAAATTACGGGTGGGGGGCTAGGGGGCATTAGGATCATTCGGCAGTCATCTTGTTCCCTCTGTCGTTTGTATTTCCGATGAGGCGAGGCATATTCCCCATGAGTTGAGATGCGAGGTGTTTATGAGCGAAAACAGCGAAATAATTTTCATGGTGGAGGAAGACCCCGAGGGCGGTTATACTGCCGAAGGACTTGGATATTCTATCTTCACAGATGGGGATACAGTTCCCGAACTTAAAAAAAACATCCTGGATGCTATGAAATGTCATTTCGATGGCAGTTCTCCTTCCGCGCCTAAAGTTATCCGACTGCATTTCGTGCATGAAGAAACATTAGCTTATGCCTAGAATTCCCCGCAATATCAACGGGCGGCAACTCTGCCGGCGGCTTGCCAAGCACGGATATGTTGTAACTAGGCAGACCGGTAGCCATATCCGTATTACGCGTTCCACCAATTCAGCCGAGCATCATGTTACTATTCCTGATCATAGACCGATTAAAATCGGTACGCTTAATAAAATATTGAACGATATCGCTAATCATCTTAACATCACAAAAGATGAACTGATCGCCTCGTTGTAGAGTTGTTTTGCGATGCCGAGGGAAATATGCCGCGCCTTTAGCGCATATGAGAATGGAGGAGGTTTCGCATTGCGTTCCGTGGGCGCGTGATTTGCAATTGCGCGGCTTGAATGTTATCATCGAATAGATGGAGGAGGGGGATGGATATAACGACACATCGGGGATCGAAGGAGATAGGCGGGACTTGTATCGAGCTTGCCCACGGCGGGACTCGGATAATTCTGGATGTTGGCATTCCAGTCACCAAGCCGGGAGGAGGCAAGTTTTCCGATGACGAGCTTGCTAGTCCGACATTCGAGAAAGACATCTTGCCGCCGGTAAAGGGGCTATATGCTGGCGACACTCCATCCGTCGACGCGGTTCTTCTTTCCCACTCACACGCCGACCACTACGGGTTGATGGATTTTATACATCCCGATATTCCCGTCTTCCTGAGTAAGGACGCCAAGGTGATTCTGGAAACGGGAAATGTCTTCTGGGCGGAGAGGATGCGGCAGGAAAAAATGCTGAAACATTGCCGGACCTTCGATTACTGGCGCAAATTTACCGTGGGACCATTCTCGATCACGCCCTATCTTGTCGACCATTCCGCTTACGGGGCCTGCGCCTATCTTGTGGAAGCCGGCGGGAAGAAGGTTTTCTATACTGGAGATTTCCGCGCTCATGGCAGAAAAAAGGTGACTTTCGACAAGATGCTTAAGGATCCGAATTTGAATGGGGTGGATGTTTTGATTATCGAGGGTACGAACCTCGGGGGAGGGGGACTTGGTGGTCTAGCCAGCGAGGCTGATGTTCAGCGGGAAATGACCAATGCGTTGAAGAATCAAAACGAGGTGTCGTTCGCGGTGTGCTCGGGGAGCAATATCGACAGGATTGTGTCTCTTTTCAACGCCACCTGCGTCGCTGGCAAGGAGCTGGTGCTTGATTTGTACCAGTATCACCTGTTGTCAAAGCTAAAGGAGCGCTATTCCCTCTCCAAACTGCCCCCATTCGATGACGACCACATACGTATTCGTTATATCAAGACGCATGCGGATAAAATAGTCGATACTCTTGGGGTTGAATTGCTCTACAAATACAAGCATAAGAAGATTGATGATGATGAGATTTTGCGGGAGCGAGAGAAATTGGTTCTCAGGTTGAATGTGTGGGGAATGGGGTTTTTGGCGGGCAGGATGAATAGAGAACGTCCACTGGAAGATGCTCTTTTCATCTATTCGATGTGGCATGGCTACCTGAAGGATCAACCTTCGTTTTACGCGTTTAGGGACAAATACAATCTCCAGATGAAAGAGATACACACCAGCGGCCATGCGTACAAAGAAGACTTGATTAAACTGGTTGAGGCTATTCGGCCAAAACAACTGGTGCCGGTGCATACATTGCATGCGGATGAGTACAAAAAAGAACTTAACCATAAAAATATCAACGTGACAACAGACAAAGTCGTCAGTCTGTGAAGGAGGGGTTTAGTGTGTGTTTGGAAAGCTATCGCAATAGTTGGCTAGGTGTGAAGATGAAAATGCCTAGTTCGAAAAAGGTGCCTAAAGATATTGAATTATTGTGCCGTTGTACTGCGTGTAGGTTGTTTCGAGTTTATCATGGTGAGAAATGTGGTGGATGTGGCGAGTTGTTGGTTTTTCCTAAGAAGAGAGGAAGTAAGGAGAAGCGAATTAGCGAGCAAGAGGCACGTATTCTGCTTTGCAAAACCGTTGAATGTCATGGCGGATATCGTTATTCACTGGAGATGCCAACCAAAAATAAATATAAATTTTCTGAAGTTAACTATGAGAACAAAAGGGAGAATCGCCTGATTGTAGGGAAGGGGCAGTCAGGTTCCATCGATTTGACCTTGTACGATTGCAGGGCTGGGCGAAAAGGTCCTTTAAGGTTTAATGTCGAATTTAAAGCTCATACTGCAGCTGAGCACGAAATACACAAGGATTTGCTGAAACTAGAATGCGAGAATGGCCAGGGGGTGTTTTTCCATGTTTTAGAGAACTGCAATAAGGGCACTTTGCCCGGCATTTTGGGGAAATGCAGGGCATACTCCAATGTGCGACATGCTATGTGGGCCAAGAATAAAAACTTTATTCTCGTTATTGTTGTGCTGAAGAAGAAGCTTTTTTGTATCCAAAAAGTTGACTTTAGTAGAATTGGCAAATTAAGCTTCAATAAATGGTGTGAGTGTCCTTAGGTTAACGCCAGCCGACCCTAGGGGTTATTGTTTCCGATTCCATGTACCCCTTTCCCATCTCCGGGCCAGAGGTGGGAAAGACATTCGTGTTGATTTGTGTCAATTCGTGGCTAAACTCTTCTCCTCTTCGCGGCCTTTGCGTCTTTGCGAGGGAAGTATGCCGCGCCTTCAGCGCTTGGATGTGGGGGAGGGTTGCTCTTCCCCCGGGTTGTTATTTCGGGCTTTCAGCCCTAGATTGCTCCGCTTCTTTGCGAGGGGATGCATTTAGAATCCGATTTTTCTATTGCCGTTTTTTTGCGATCGCTCGCGTGTCAGGGCCGCGACGAGTTCTTTGTGGGATACTTGGTCTCGGCCGAGGTCCAGGAATCGTTCGCGGACGGTTTTGAAATCTCCCGGAGTGAGTTTGTCCGTCGCGAGCAATTTCCGTTTTTCCCTCGAGGTGAGGGGGGTGTCGCCGAAGAGCGGTTTCAGCATTTTATTGTAGAAAACCATTTTTCCGGTGTCGTCCAAGTAGTCGAAACCCAATTTGAAAGTGAAGCGCCGTATCGCCGCGGCATCCATGGCCTCCTTGAAATTGGATGCGCAGAAGACAATTCCGCGGAAGTTTTCCAATCCCGTCAGCAGCTCGTTCACGCAGGTTACTTCCCAGGAATGACTCGCCCCGGCCCTGGATCGGATCAGCCCCTCAATCTCGTCGAAAAACAGGAACGCGTTTTTGCTATGGGCCTCGCGGAAGGCCGCTTTTATCCGTGCCTCGGTTTCGCCGACGTATTTGTCCAAGATATCGCCTGGGGTTTTGACAATCAACTCGGCTCCAGCGCGGCTGGCTAGATATTTGGCGTATTCCGTTTTGCCCGTTCCCGGAGGGCCGTACATCAGGATTTTAATTCCGCCTCTGCGGGTCGCCGGTGGTTCGCTACGCACCCTTTCAACCGCCGCGGCAATCTCATCCAATCCAACATCGCCATCGATGTTCAGGCCTTCCAGCGAGTAGGTTTTGTCCAATCGGAGGTAATCGCGGCGCGGGATTCCCAAAAGTTCGCAATGGCGCTCGAGTATGGCGTTGATTATGGTCATCGCCTCGTCTTTCTGTTTTCCCGACAACCCCAGGCTGGCGACATTGCTTAACGCCAGGTCCACCCCGCCCGGCTCGATTTCGTAAGCGGCGCTTAGTTGTTCCGCCGTTCCGGGGTCTATGATATCATCCAGGCTGCGTTTTTGCGCGACATTCATCCAGACTTTCGCGCGTTGCTCCGAGGGCAGTTTGTCAAATCGCACCGAGTAATCGAAACGCCGCCGACACGATGGGGCTATAGCCGAGGCGTTCACGTTGGCTATCCATATCCGCGATACCCGCGTTTTGTCCAATATCTCGTTTAGCAACCCCTTGGCGGTGTTGGTTTCCCCCACGCCAAACAGGGAAAAGAATCCGCTGGCGGGGCCGCCAAGCAAATTGTCCGCCTCATCCACAACTAGCATGGAATTCTTGGGGGTCAGGCGTTCGTCGCCAACTTGTATCGCGGCGAACCGGAATTCCTTTGAATGGTCGCGTCGGCTTCCGTAAGCCTCCTTACTGCCGGCGACCTTGTATGCGGTAAGGCCGCACTGCGCCGCCAAAGTCGCGGCAAGCGAGCTCTTGCCGGTTCCCGGAGCGCCGTAGAAAAGGATATTCACGCCTTTTCCGCTTTCCGCGCCGGATAGTAGAAGTTTTTTTAACGTCTCGCCGTGCGTTTTTACTAATTCACCGTAATAATCCCACGGGAGCGGCTCATCGTTATCGGGGTAATACAGCGACGACAACAACGGCGTTTCGCTCATCCCGCTGAGAAACGTCCGGGCCTCGTTTGTGATGTCCAAGTCGTCGTCCAAGCACCCTAGCCGTCTCAGGCGTCCTTTCTCAGAGCATATTTTTGTGACTTCCCACAAGGGAACTCCGAGCATATAAGAGAAAATCTTGGTAGCCGTTAGGATGGTGCCGCGCCCCAAGCTGCCCAAGTCGTTGCTATCCATGAACCCGGTGCCGCTTAGATATCGTAGGACAAGAAGTTCTTCCTCGGTGTCGCTCAACTCGAAGACATCTTTCATCTCGCTGAAGGTTCGGCGGTGCGGGTCATCGGAATCGTCATCTTTTTTCACGATGGTTTTCAATATCTCAATATATTCCCCGAGCTTATCCGCCAACGCATCCCTGAACGGCTCCCCCGCTCGGGTGTGGTTCCATGTATCCAAGTATATATCCTTGGCCTTTCTACTGGAGAAGTCTAGTAAATCGCTGAGGTCGCCGACATCTTCTTCATCGTCGTCGGGGGCAGCGAACTGCACGTCCCCGAATCGTTTGATGGTCGCGCCCAGTTCGGACAATATATCCATCAAATCTTTCCTCGGCATGATATCCGCCAAGGCCTCGAATATGTCGCAGTCGCGCAGGTTGCCACCCGAATTCAACGCCATGTTGCGTATGAACGTCAAGTAATGCCCCGTCAGGAAGAAGTCTCCGTGCGCACGTAGCAAACTTTTCGCCGATTGGCCTTTCCCATGTGCCTTGAGTCGGCGCGTTTTTTTCTTGCCGGCTTTTTTCTTGGCGTTTTTTTCCGCTTTGCTCCCATCATTCTTTTTGCTTGTCTTGTTCTTCTCGCCCGACATCTTCGTCTCCTCCTTTTTTTTCGCTTTTTTTAACTTATCTAACAACACAATACCGGGGAGAGGTGGACATTTTGTGTCCCCCCTGTCTTCCCACAGGGAGAATTGCGGGGGATTTCTGTTGTTGGATACGTTTCCCGGGGGAGGGGGCGCGATGGGAGTGCGGTGCTCGCCGGAGTCTGGCTACGGGGTTTCCTTGCCCATCATTTTCTTGATATCGGCGTCGGAAAGATTGTAGATGAAGAATGAATGTCCGACTATGTGGTCGGGTTTTCTTTTTCTCAGGGCAGCCGCGAGTTTCGCGAACCGAAGCACCTCGTACCGGCGGTAGCGTTGTATCCAGTAATGCGGCCCGCGTTCCTTGATTAGCCGTGAGTAGAGTTTTCTGTCGTTCAATGCCTTGCGGAGCAGTTGGAAGTCCCGCCTGTAGGCTTCCAGGGAGCGTTCCAGTTTGTCGTTCCATTTGGCGAACCAAGGGAAATAGGCCATTTGGAGCATGGTGGCGCTGATACAATAGACTCCGCCTTCGAGGGGGAATACAATGGGAAGGTTCTGCTCGAAGTAGCAAAGGAGGCGTTTTTGGGGCATGCCGTATCCGGTGAGGTCGACGGTGCCGAAATACGCTAGGTAAGTCTTGTCCTCCGGGATATGTTGTTCATCGAGCCACTTCTTGACCCCCTCGAGGTCTTGTCCCCAATCCAGAGAGCTGTCCACTAGATGTTTGTAGCCGTTGTCCGGGCCACCCGCTACGGGGGAGAAGTAGGCCAGATAGTCGGGATATATCATGGCGTTTTCGATGGCGAGGACCACCAGCGCCGTGGCGAGGAGGAGTTTTCCCGCCGGAGGCCGCCAACGCAGCAACGGGACGGCCGCGCCTCCGGCTATCAAAAAGAGTATGGGATAGATTGGTAGCAGATGGCGTTGTCCTATATTGAGGTTGCCAGACATCGAGACGCAGAGATACACCGTCAACATCAGCAGGTATGGAAGGAGACGTTGTATCTGGAGTTTACGGCGGTCGATGGCGGGGGCTTTTTCCCCGTCGTCGTCCTTTTCGCGACTTCCGCGTCCGCCGAACGGCAACCAAGGGAGGAACACCCCTAGCAATATGAGTAGTATCGTTTCCGGCGGGGTCTTCATCGCGAATGCCGCGGGGAAGAAATACCACCATCCTTTATCGCTGTATTCGCCGTTTAGAAACGCGTGCCGGCGCTTGGAATCGCTAAATACGTGCGCATAGCCGTACAGGTATGCTTCCGGTAGGATTCGCCATTTTCGAGCGGAGGCGATTGCAGCCACGGGGGGCGAGGGATTTGCCAGGAGTTGTTCCCAGCGGTGCGAGAGCGTATCGGTCCCGTGGTTGTCGGAGAGCATGGAGTATCGGAGACCGAAAACCATCCAAATGGATATCCATGTCGTTACTCCCGTCAGGAGAAGAAGCGCGAGAAACGCCACGCCACGCTTTCGGTGGTTTTCCAAGACCCACCGTGATTGCCCTAGAACAATCAGCCAGGGGCGCCGCGAGAATATCTTGAATAACCCCATTAGCGCGAGAACCGGAATAACAAGCGGAGCCGACATCTTCGAGAGGAACAGGCACGCCACCGAAGCCGCCGCGGCGAGCGCTCTGCCCGGCGTCAACTTTTCCAGTGCCATTTGAAAGGAGAGAAGAGAAAGAATAAAAAACAACG
>WFSE01000174.1 GCA_015486135.1 Lentisphaeria bacterium | reverse complement strand
TTCTACGCATAGCCTCGGCTGTTCTTACCGGCAGGGTGCTTTTCTCGACGACGATTTTGTCGTCGTCGGCGTGTTCGATTATAGCTCTGGCGGTTTTCTCCCAGTATTGCAGGTCCGCGGCCATTCCAGCGCCTTCGCCGAATGTTTTGGTTGGAGTATTGACGCTTACGAATATGATTCCGGCCTCTTTGATGCCTTTCGCGATGTCGGTGGAGAACGAGAGGTTTCTGCCGAGCGCCCGCGTAACCACCTCGTCCAGTCCGGGCTCGAATATTGGTAGGGTGTCGGAATTCCAAGCGTCGATACGCTTCTTGTTGACATCGACGACAGTGACTTCCATGTCCGGGCACTTGTCCGCGATAACGGCCATTGTTGGGCCTCCGACATAACCAGCGCCTATGCATAGGATTTTATTCGTATTTTTCATCTGGGACCCACCTCCGGTGCGAAATGCATGTTTATATATTCGCACGCCGCCTCCAGCGAAGGGAGGATTTTCGTGCAGTATCTGACCATCCACGGGCTGCATTCATGGAATGCGAAAGGGGAGAACGCCACGACGAATTTGCCCAAATCGTGCGCGGCGTAAAATATTTCCATACTGGTGCCGATGCTGGCTTTCGAGTAGTTCACCAAGAGGATATCCGCGTCGCGGACATCCTGCAAGTCGAATTCGACGATTTCGTTCGCGCTGTCCACTTGCCTATCGACGAATTGCCTACGCATGGGGTCCAGGAGTCCGAAATTGCCGGAGAGGAGTGTTTTAGCGGTGTTGCGCCATTCCCTGGCCCCCTGTTCCGTTTCATCCATTATCGGGCCGCTTAGGTAGACTATTTTTTTATTTCCGTCAGGCATTTCCGACCTCCACATTGTTTTGCTTCGAATCAATATCAACCAACTCGTGCCAGTTTTCATCCTGTAGCATTGTCAATATGGCTTTTTGAACGTGCAATCTGTTTTCGGCTTGATCGAAGACGATGGAATTTTTCGAATCCATGACTTCGTCCGTGATCTCCTCGCCCCGATGAGCGGGGAGGCAGTGCATGATTTTGACCCCGGCCTGGGCGGCGTTCAGGAGCTCGGCGTTCACTTGATAGGGCTTGAATGCTTTTAGCCGCTCCTTTTTTTCATCCTCCATTCCCATGCTGACCCAGACATCGGTGTATATGTAGTCGGCGTCCGCCACCGCTTTTTCCGGATCCGGAGTCCAGAATATACTTCCCTTCGTTCCGTCGTTGACCTCCATGAGGGTTTTGTTTGGAGCGTATTTTTCCGGGGAGGAAAGTTTGAGATTAAGCCCCGCGAGTTTTGCCGCTAGTATAATTGAGTTAGCCATGTTGCTGGCGCAATCGCCGACGTACGCGACCTTGACATTTTCAAGCTTTCCGCTGAATTCGCAGATTGTGAAGAGGTCCGTAAGTATTTGGCAGGGGTGGAAGAGGTCGGTGAGGGCGTTGATTACCGGGAATCGAGCGTTTTTTGCGAATTCGACCACGTCTTCGTGCGAGTATGTCCTTATCACGACGCCATGGATGTACCTGCCCAGCACCAAGGCGGTGTCCGCGATGGTTTCTCCCCGCCCCAGTTGCATGTCGTTGCTATCGAGGAAGAGGCAATTCCCTCCCAGTTCCCTGATGCCGACTTCGAACGAGACCCTGGTCCTTGTGGACGACTTCGAGAATATCAGGGCAATGGTTTTCCCCTTAAGGGAGTCCCTAGGCCAGTCCGAGCGGCGTTGTTTTATCATTTCCGCAAGTTTGAGGATGTTAGCTAGATCCTCGTTGGTGACGTCTTCCACTGTCAGCAGGTCTTTATGCATAATTCCACTCCTTAACGGATTTCTTCCAGCGCCGATTCCAAGGCCAGCAGGGCGGTTTCCACTTCATCCATCGACGCGTTCAACGGGGGCATCAGTCTGAGAACGTTTTCCCCGGCGGTTAGGACGAGAACTCTTTTTTTCTGGAGGGCTTGTTTCAATGTGTTCGCCTCGCGGTCGAGTTCGACACCGATCATCATGCCCATTCCCCTGACATTTTTGACGGTGTCGAATCGTTTTCCCATCTGCCGTAACGCATCGAGTATGAATGCGCCGGTCTCCAATGCTTTTCGAGCGATTTGCTCCTCCCTCATGAGTTCGACAACCGCGGTGGCGGCGGCGCATGAGACTGGATTTCCTCCGAATGTGCTGGCGTGCGTTCCGACACCCAAAACATCCTTCAACTCCTCCTTCACGACCATGGCGCCAATGGGCATGCCGTTTCCGAGGGCTTTTGCCAGGGAGAACGCGTCGGGTGCCACTCCGAAGCGTTGCCACGCGAAAAACGCGCCGGATCGGCACATGCCGCATTGCACCTCGTCGAAGAGCAGGAGTATCCCGGTCTCTTTCCGGATTTGTTCCAAGCCTTTCATAAACTGCTTGGTCGCGGGGATTACACCGCCTTCTCCCTGGATTGGTTCGACTAGGATAGCGCATGTGTTGTCGGTGATTTTATCGCGGACATCGTCAATGTCGTTGAATTTGGCATGGACGAATCCCGGGACATCCGGGCCGAAGCCTTCCCTGTATTTTTTTCTTCCCGTTGCCGCCAAAGTTGCCAGCGTTCGACCGTGGAAAGAGTTTTCCATGGTTATGATTTCGGATTTACCCGAAGTGTTTCCATGTTTCCGCGCCAGTTTTATCATCGCCTCGTTGGCTTCGGCGCCACTGTTGGCGAAGAAGACTCGTCCCGGGAAAGCCTCTTTCAAGAGGAGTTCCGCCAATTCCGTCTGTGGTTGGGTCAAGTAAAGGTTCGAGACGTGTGATAGCCGAGCCGCTTGCCGCGCCACGGCTTCGGATATTTTAGGATGGCTATGCCCCAGGGAGCAAACGCCAATGCCCGTGGCGAAATCCAGATATTTCCCGCCATCCAAAGTCCATACCCACGAGCCGTTGCCACGGACCAGCAGTAGTTCCGGCGAGTACACCGGGAGGAGTGTGTCGGAAGCTTTTCCAAAGAAAGTTTCGGTGTTCATGTCGATATTTGCTCCACTCTTCAATTGCTGGCTGTGCCATCACGGTGTCAATGGTTTGTAACGCACGAAAACGAAAACCTTTAAGCTAATCCCAGACGGCGTTAATGCAAGGGAGGCGAAGCGTGAACGTTCACCCGTTGTGGCGCCCTTCGACTTCCACGGAGACGGAATCCGCAAATCGTAGAGCGCGCGGCTTGTCGATTCGGACCACCGCTTTTTCAACCATGGGGTTTGCGAGGCATATTGTCAAAGCGGCATCGGCCAGGCTTTCCAGGAGCTTGAATCTGGAGTTCTCGACCATGTCGATAAGTTTGATTTTCAAACTTTTGTAGTCCACGGTATCGCCTATGTCGTCTGACCGTGCCGCCTTGGAATGGTCGAACCATAGCGAGATGTTAAGCACCACATCTTGCTTTGAGGATCGCTCCCAATCCATGGTGCCGATTATAGCCCTAAGCCTAAGATTGGATATTTTTATTATAGCCATCGTGTTTCCTGTTGTTAAAAGGGGGGAGAGGGTAGCCAGTTTTGGTTTTGGCGTTGTCTCGTTTGGCGCTCGGGATTGGCGCATTTTCGGCAATCCTTTGGACTGCTTCGTATCTGCTTCTCCGCTAGGTTATTTTCCATTATCCTTCGTTGGACTCACTTTTTTTTGACAGGCTTCTTTTTTATGATGTTGCCGGGGATGGGGGCTCTGAAAGTTGGAACAGGAATCCAGTTTTTCTTCGAGAAAAGAGTTGCAGTTGGAATGTCGCCCCATCCATACCAGATCTCGACGGGTTTTTTGATTTGGCTATTGCTCAGGAACACTTTGTCGGTTTTGATTTTAGCCGAGGCCCATCGCGCTTTTTGCTTGGCTGGAGCCATAGCGAATCCTCGTCCGGATCGTGTGTTGACGACATAGACCCTGCTTCGTGGAATTCCACGGGGTTGTTGCTTTGGCGGAGGCGGAGGCGGAGGCGGAGGC
>WFSE01000173.1 GCA_015486135.1 Lentisphaeria bacterium | reverse complement strand
CCAATTCACACGATCTCCGTGTTCTCGATTTCTCCGAATCTCCGTGCCTCTAGCGAAGCGGGTGGTGAGATGAATATTATAACCTGTTCCTAGCCTCTCGTGAATTAGCGCGGATGTGTCGCACCTTCAGCGCTTGAGAGCGGGGGGGGGGCATCCTCCCCCGGGTTGCACCCGGGGCTTTGTTATTGCGGGCTTTCAGCCCTGTGGGCCTGGAAAATTATTGGGTTGCCGGAACCACATTGTCCTACTGCCTTGAGTCCGGCGTCTGGCCGTCCCCCCGTCCATCCGTCCCCCCGTCCGCGGCACCAATAATACAAAGCGGCACAGGGGTGCCGCACTCCAAAGAGCCTACGGCTCAAAAGCGCTTCGCGCGATTTCTCCCCTCTTCTCTGCGCTCTTTGCGTCTTTGCGAGGAAAGGCTGTTAGGGTTTTATCGCGATGACCGCGGCGCGTTTTGGCGCGGGATAGCCTTCCATGGTTTCCGCGGGATTCGCGGGGTTCAGAGCGTGTTCAAGCGACTGGAAGCGCATCCACTTGGTTGGCCGTTGCTCTTCGGTGGTGGTATCGGCGGCTGGGATGATTTTCTCCACTTCCATCCTGGCGCTTCGGGCCCATTCCGCGAGAAGCGCGGGGGAGGGGATGGCATGGACATTGCGCATGTTGGCGTATCTGCCTTTCGGCTTCAGGCATGCCTCGCCGGGTTCGTCGATCACAATGGACTCGACCACGCATTGCCCGCCTGGTTTGAGAAGCGCCGCTAGGCGCCTCATATGGTCCTCGGGGTCGGGACGATGGTATATGACTCCCATTGAGAACACGGTGTCGAAAACGGGGGCGCTTGGCAGGGTGTCGAAATCGGCCATAAGAACCTCCGCGAAATTCGCGCGTAGGTATTTGTTCAGGGCTTGGAATTGAATGGCGTGGAGGGGCGATGTGTCGACTCCCAGGACCGCCTTCGCCCCGGCGCCGACCATGCGGAAGATGTAATAGCCGTTTCCCGAACCCACATCCAGGACGGTTTTCCCGTCCAGCGGGGCGATATGCGGTGCGATTCGATTCCACTTGAGGTTGGAGCGCCATTCGGCGTCGAGATTGATGCCGAAAAGGTCGAAGGGGCCTTTGCGCCATGGATGTAGTTCCATGAGCGCCGCTTCAAGTTTTTCCGCGGTTTCCGCGGTTATTCCGCCTGCGGCGGAGGGCGCGTCGGTGTCCAATTCGACCGATTCCGGGGTGATATCCGGCAACCGCTCCAACGCGTCGAGCCATTTTGGAATGTCGCCGTTGTTGGAGGCCTCCAGCGCGTCCCGCCAGGAGGGAGGAAGGTTTAAGTTGGCAAGGATGTCTTTCATTCTATCGTAGAGTCTCCTGGATAATCGGCAAATGCTTAAGAATCATTTGGTTAAGTTGGTTTCAGTCGATTTAGCTTTTTCCGCTTCAAGAAATTTGATGGTCTTGTTGATTTCGTTGTCGTAAATGTTGTAGAACTCTTCGGGGATAGTTTTTAATTTATCCAAGAATTTGAGTCCCAGTTCCGGCTGGTTTCGGAGCGTTTTCATGAGCGGGAAGGGGTTAACAGTGGAGCTCGTGCTCGGATCTTTTAGATGTTGGGCATATTTGTCGACTTGTCCAGCGATTGCGTTTTCCGCGAACTTGGGAATGGGAGATAGTGAGAGTATAGCCAAATATGCGCTTTCCTGCCGGAGATGTGATTCCGAGGCCAGCATTTTATTCAAAAACTTCTCTAGCAGTGTCGGATATGCGTTCAATTTTGCGGAATCGACGATGGCATCGCCAAGCCAGTCTTCGGGGACGGGGTTTTTGCCGAGCAATGCGAAGAATGCCTTTGCGTTTTCATCGCGAATTGTTTTGTCCGGAGCGGCGCGCGCTAGGAGGAAATGGAGGAGAAGCTTCTGTTCGGGGAATTTTGCGTCGGCGTAGCGTTTTTTCGCGATTTCCGCGAAAGGCTTCGCAGATTCCGCGGGGATGAACGCTGCGAGATATGTGAGGTTGTCGATGACTTCGGGGGAGGTTGCGGTCTTGTACGCTTCGAGGAGTTTTGAGGCGATGCTTTCGAGATGGTCGGGGAATTGTTTGATTATGTTTAGCATGTTCTTGGAGTCGAGATGGTCGTTGAGGAACGCCTTGGAGACGAGCGGAAGGAGGGCTTGGCGTAATTTGTCCGATTTTGTCATTACGAACCATGTCGGACATTCCGGGAGCGCGTCTTCGTTCAGAGCCCGTTCCAAGGCCGGCATAGCGGCGGGAATGTTTTTGTCGGTGTTTTTCACGGCTTGAACCGCGAATTTAGCAGAGATGTTTTTATCCTTTATGGTGTCGAAGCGCGATTGTGAAATCACCAGTTCGATATGCTTTTCGTTGAGCTTTTTCAGTAGGCCCAGCGCCAGATTGTCGTCCGCCTTTTTCGGGGTCAAAATGGATTTCGTGAATATCTTTAGGACTTCGGGATTGGTCTTGTCGATTTGCAGCAAGGAGTTAAACAGCGTGATTTTGTGGGCGGAGGACAAGAGCTTGGGGTCTTTCAGTGTTTTCAAGATTATTGGAATTGCCGCGGCGTGGTTGTGGTTTAGCATGTCGAAAGTGCTATCATAGTCGGAACCTAGGGATTTCCATTTGCTTTCGGGTTTTTTTAGGATGTTTTCAAGTATGACGGCGCTTTCCGAAGGCGGTGCTGGGAGTTCGAGCGCCAATTTCCAAAGCAGGCATTCCAGCCCTGTCGGCTCTCCACCGTCGAGGATGAACTTTTTAATCGTATCCGCGGCGTTTTTGTTATTGGGGTCCGCTTGAACGAGAATGGCGGCGGCTATGGCGCGACGCGCGGGATCTTCATCGTCGAGAGTTTTTTCGAAGTATCCGCGGGCTTTTGGATTGGTTTTGATAACTCTTACGAATGGGGAGATGACTTTCTCAACACAGTATGACATGCCATTTCGGTCGTTTTGGCACCTTGTCTCGTAGTTGGCTATCAATGCGTTGAAGACCGTCTCGTAGATATTTGGTTTTTCGCGGAGGAGGAGTAGAGGGAGGATTGGGTGGTATATCCCGCAATTACGGGTGTTTTTATACGATTTTAGTATGATCTTTAGCGCGGCTGGTTTATTTTTTGGAGAGCATTTCAGTAGCCGGTAGGCGAATTTCTCCGATATATCAATGGTGCCTCCCATCGATGGGAAGAGCTTTTCGATAGCTACGTCTGGGGAGGGATTAAAATAAGACAATGTGTCTGTATCGGCATTTCTGATAACCTCCGGGGTGTTGTCGGCCAAGTCGGAGAGCCACTTGTCGAAGTCGTGGCCGTCATATCCGGAACTGTCGAGGGCGCAAGCCAACATGACAACCCCGTTGAAACTGTCATGTTTTTTTATTTGATTGACGATGAGCGTCGTGAGTCGTTGCTTTTCGTCGGGGAATCTCGAATGGAAAAAATTAAAAGCTATGAGGCAACGGTTTGGGGCATGAAGCATATCGTCGATGAGGCGTTGTTTATACTTTTCAGGATTGGCTATCGTTGCTAGGGCGAATTTATAAATTTCCGTCACCTGACAATCTAGTAGTTGGTCGGTGTATTTTGTGAAGTATCTTTGCTTGTTTTGTATTTTAGCGAGGGGGGTGTTGATAAACACGAATCCATTGTGGTAGTATTCATTTGGGCGTATAGCTGTCAGCCGTTTCGCGATGATGTCGGCGTAGGGGCCCGCATTGTCTTTAGCGAGTGTTATCCCGGCGGTGACGAGAAAACCGTGCTTTGAGGCGATTAAAAATTTAATGGTTTCGTCTTTTATCAATTGGTACCCTGGAATGGTTTCAATTGTATTAGCCATGTTTACGACATCAGCATAATTGCGAGAGCGTGTCTTGTTGAAATCTTCGGCTTTGGTATCCAAGTCCATTTTCGTAAAGGCGCGCCACGCATCGATTTTTTTTGAGAGAATTGGATAGCGTTTGGGGTCGGCTTTTTTCAGTGCCGCGAACAAGGCGTTGTTCAACTCCGGTAGGCTGTTTTCCATAATCAGGCCGGCGATAGAGTTGGCGAGTTCCGGACGGTTAGCGGTGCGCTCGGTAGCGGCTGGCAGGAGGTCGCGTAGCGTTTTGGAGAGGTTCGGGAGCGCTTCGAAGTAGAATTGGAGGGGGCGAGTATTTGATGGCGGGTTTTCTTTGGAATTGAGAACGACGAAGAGGGCGTTGTTCATCGCGTCGGAGTCCGGGATGTCGCCGTTTTTAATCGCTTTCAGGATTTGCTTCGCCCGTATTTTCACCTCGGGGTCTTTAGAGGAGAGCAGGGGCTTAACGCGCGGGACTATTTTCTCCCCCATGAGGGATAGGGCTTGGGTGGCGGCTTCCCGAATGTCGAAAGAGTCGGCTCCGAGGTTCGCGATTAGTCGGTCGGTATCGGGAAAGAGGAGCTCCGCCAGATGTTCGCAAACTCCGCGTTTGGACGCGAGTTTTTTCAACGTGTCTCGATCTTTGGTATCGGCGAGGTCCGCGGTTTGGAGTATGGCCAGAGCGTCCGGGAGCAGTTCCGCACTCCGGCTAAAATCAGAAGTGCTGGTCCCGACTTCATCGTCATCAGCCGTTGCTCGGATAAGTGGCGCGAGAAGCGCGGCGAACGCCAACGCCTTGATAATGCTTTTGGAAAACCCTGGCACGTAGTTAGGTCTCCTGTGTGTTTGGGGTCAGTCTTGCACGTTGCCTGATACTCAGGCCCGTCGTTCCTCGGGTAGGACCCTTCCGTGCCGCAGGCACCGTTCCGGCTCTGCGGAAGGATCGGAAGTGCTGGTCCCGACCCGACATCTTAAATCTCAAATTCGAAATCCTAAGCTCTAAATCCGACTTGCCACGCAGGTGTCCGTTGATGTCGGGGTCAGTCTTGCACTTCGACTTTCCTGTCGGAGAAGTCGGAAGTGCTAATCCCGACCCCGACATCTCAAATTTCAAATTTGAAATCCTAAATCCTAAATCCGAAACAAATATGAAATACCAAATCCGAATGTTCAAAATTCAAAAGAGAGTCCTCGAGCATTTTTCCGTATTATTTCGGATTTGAGTCATTCTCATTTTGAATTTGTTTCCTCCTCCGCTAAAGCTATGAAGGACGAGTAGAATTTCTTATTTCGGATTTAGGATTTAGTAGTCTTGGGGGCAGCTTCGACCCCGCTAGCGCAATGTTACGCCCAGTTTGTCGGCCAGGAGCTGGCGCAGGCGTTCGTGGGCGGTGTTGACTTCCTCGTCGTTCAATGTGCGGTTCGGATTGCGGAAGACGAGGGAATACGCGAGGCTTTTCTTGTCCGCGCCGAATGTTTTGGGGTCTTCGAAGAGGTCGAATATCTCGGCGCTTTCGAGATTTTCGATGTTGGCGGATAGGATGACCTCCATGATTTCGGCGTGGGATAGGGATGCGTCCGCCAGGAACGCCACGTCCCGGGTCGTAGAGGGATATTGCGGGACGGGTGTGAAGCGTCGTTCGGGTTCGGGCTGGCTTAATACGGCGTCCAATTCGATAGTCGCCAGTAAAAGGGGCGTTTGAATACGCATTCCTTTTGTGAGTCTATCGGCGGCGATGCCGCAATCGCCGATGATATTACCGTCGAGGCTTATTTCAGCCGCCATGCCTTCCGCGTAATTCGCGGATGCCGGATTGTCTTTCGCGATTGGCGCGAAATCGACGGTCAGGTGTCGATGCTCGAACCACGATTCCAAGACACCTTTGAGGTCGAAATAATCCAGCAGTTCGCTTTTCTCGCCCGAGAACCGTTCGGGGTGCTTACGTCCTGTCATTGCCAATACGCATTCGAGGCGTTCTTCGCGGGTTTCGCACGCATTGAAGACGCGTCCGGCCTCGAAGAGGCGCAGGTCGCGATTTCCGCGTGAGATGTTGCGTTCGACCGTTTCGAGCATTTGGGGGAGGAGGGACGCACGCAGGGCGGCCAAGTCTAGACTCAACGGGTTTTCCAGGATTATCACGTCTTTTTCGCCGTATTTGGCGTCGAGCAGCGCACGTTCCAACGATACGAGGGAGTAGGTGGTGCATTCATCGAGCCCGAGGGCGCGCAATTCGCCAGTGGCCTTCTCGAAGTTGATTCTAGCGTCGTCCTCGACCGCTCCGCCGGAGACCGCTTTCAAGGGGGCCGCCGGTATGGAGTCGAGTCCATGTATCCTAGCTACCTCTTCCGCGAGGTCGGCTTCGTTTTTTAGGTCGAGTCTATACGACGGCGAAGTGACTGTTACCACGCTGTCTTCCAGCTTTTCCGGGGAGAGGAAGAGCGCCTGGAATATGCCGATTATCCGCTCGTCCGCAATTTCCGCGCCTAGGAGTTTGCGAATCCTGTCCAGTCTGCACTTTACCGCGGATTGTTTCGGCGGGGCTATCGCCTCGTCCACCAGTTCGGACGCAAGCTCTCCTCCCGCCAACTCCAGTATCAGTGCCGCCGCCCTGTCGCTGGCAGTGGGGGCCATTTCAAAATCGGCTCCGCGTTCGAAGCGGAAAGAGGAATCGGTCGATATTTTCAAATCCCTCGAGGTGGCTCTGATGTTCGACGGCGCGAAGACCGCGCTTTCCAAGAGGATGTTCGCGGTGTTCTCTGAGACGGCGGTATCGCGTCCGCCCATGACTCCCGCCAAGGCGACCGGCTTTTCCGCATCGCATATCACCAAGTTGTCCGGGGTGAGTTTCCGTTCCACGTCGTCCAATGTGGCCAGGGTCTCGCCGGGAGCGGCGTTTCTAACCACGATTCTCTGTTCGGCCAGAAGATCCAAGTCGAACGCATGGAGAGGGTGTCCCAACTCCATGAGGACGTAGTTCGTAATGTCCACCACGTTGTTTATCGGGCGCAGGCCGACCGCTTCGAGGCGTTTCCGCAGCCATTCCGGGCTGTCCGCGACTTTGACGTTACGGATAATCCGGGCCGTGTATCGGGGGCAGAGCTCCCCGTTTTCTATCTCCACCAAATTGGATGGCGCGGAAGTCGCGCCGTCGGCTTTTTGGAGTTCGATTTTTGGAAATTCCGCGTCTTTTCCAGTGAGCGCCGCCAAGTCTCTGGCGACTCCCCAGTGGGAGAGGCAATCGGGGCGGTTCGGAGTGACTTCCACCTCGAAGACGGTATCGCCGTCCGGGGTGGTCTCGGCCGCCTCGACCTCGATTCCGGACATGGTGAGCGACTCGGCCAACGCGTCAGGCGCGCCGACATCGATGTAATCGCTCAACCAGTCCAGAGATAGACGCATCTATTCGAGCTCCTTCAACGCGGCTCTTCTGCTCAAACGGATTTTGCCGCGGTCGTCCACGTCGAGGACCTTGACCGTGACCATTTCGCCTTCTTTGCAGATATCCGTTACGCGTTCCACGCGGTAGTCCGCGAGTTCCGAGATGTGGAGGAGGCCTTCTTGTCCGGGGAGGATTTCGACGAAAGCGCCGAATTCCTTGACGGATATGACTTTTCCGCGGTATATCTTGCCGATTTCCGGCTCGGCGGCGACTCCGCCGACCATTTCGAGGGCTTTTTCAAGCGCCTCCGCGTTGGCCGCGAAGATGTTCACCAATCCGGTGTCATCGACTTCGATCGTCGCTCCGGTCTCTTCCTGGATGCCTTTTATGATTTTGCCGCCAGGACCGATGAGCGCGCCGATTTTGTCGGGATTGATCTGCATCGACTCGATTCTCGGGGCGTAGGGGCTGATATCCTCGCGCGGACCCGAGATGCATCCTTCTATGACATCGAGTATCTTGAAGCGAGCTTCTTTGTTGCGCATCATCGCTTGATACAGGAGGTCGATGGATATTCCGGGAATCTTCAAGTCGAGCTGGAAGCCGGTGATGCCATCGCGGGTTCCGCAGACTTTGAAGTCCATGTCGCCGTAATGGTCCTCGGAACCCAGAATGTCGGTGAGGAGCAACGCCTCGCCGTTTTCACTCGTCACGAGACCGCAGGATATGCCGGCCACGGGGGCTTTGATTTTGACCCCGGCGTCCAAGAGGGCGATGGTCGCTCCACAAACGCTCGCCATGGAGGTCGAGCCGTTGGAGGACATGATCTCCGAAACGCACCGGATGGTGTAGGGGATGTCTTTCGGAACGACTTGCGCGACGGAGCGCTCGGCCAAGTTGCCGTGCCCGATCTCGCGTCTGCCCGGTCCCATGATGCGTCCCACCTCGCCAACGCTGAAGTTGGGGAAGTTGTAGTGGAGGTAGAATTTTCTTTCGACATCCCCGACGATGGTGTCGGTGAGGATGGCGTCGCGCTTCGTGCCGAAAGTGGCTTGGACGAGGGCTTGGGTTTCGCCCCTGGAGAACAATCCGCTTCCGTGGGTGCGCGGGAGGATACCGGCTTCCGCGGCCAATGGCCTCAATTCGTCGATGGCGCGGCCATCGGAGCGCTTGCCTTGTTCCAGAATCGCTTTTCTGACGGTATCCGCCTCGATATCCTCGAAAGCGGCCTTCAGGTGGCGGTTGAGGTCTTCGACATCGGCGAATCTTTCCGCCAGGGTTTCCGACATTTCGTCAAAGATGGTGCCCAACGCGGCGTAGCGTTCCTCTTTGGAATGGATGAAGCAGGCTTCTTCCATTTTGCCGCCGCAAAATTCGCGTACCGCCGCGAAAACCTCTTCCGGAACCGAGTAGAGGTTCGGGGTTTTCTTTTCTTTTCCGGCGATGGAAGCTAGTTCGTCGATTGCGGCGACCTGTTTGGCGACCACGCTGTCGGCGAACGCCAATGCGTCGCGGAGGGTCTCTTCGGAGCATTCCTTGGCGTCACCCTCGATCATGATAACCTGACCCGGGAGGCCGGCGTATACCAGTTCGATGGTGCTTTTCTTCATTTGCGAACGTGTCGGATTAGCGACGAATTCGCCGTCAATCATGCCAACTCTCAACGCGCCCAGCTGACCTTTGAAGGGAAGCGAGGAGATTGAAAGCGCCGCGGACGCGCCGAGCATCGCCAGCGTGTCGGGGTTGTTTTCCTGGTCCGCGCTCAGGACGAGTGCCTGTATCTGCACCTCGTTGAAATACCCTTTCGGGAAGAGGGGGCGGATTGGGCGGTCGGTCATACGGCAAACGAGAATCTCATTGTCGGAGGGCCTTCCCTCGCGTTTGATGTAGCCTCCCGGAATCCTGCCGGCGGCGCTGAATTTCTCTCTGTAGTCCACCTGTAGGGGGAAGAAATCCGCTCCCGCTCTTGGTGGTCCGCCACACGCCGTGACCAGGACGATCGTGTCGCCTTGTCTTACCGTGACGGCGCCATCGGCCAAACGGGCCAATTTGCCCGTCGCGATCTCGACGCTTCTGCTTCCATCCAATTGGAAGCTCGTCTTTTTCTCTTGCAGTTCCATTTTTGTCTCCTGCTGTTGTGGGCGTTTCCGCCGCGGTTTCGCCGCGTTGGAGCGCCGCTCTTGTTGATGCGGATGTTTCCGGGGGGAGGTTGGAGACGAGGCCACCAGCCATTTGGTGGTGGAATCGGTGCTGACAGCGTGGATATCGACGGAGTCCGTTGCGGAATCGCGGTATCAAAGGCTGGATGCTTGTATCATCAGCCAGTCTCTGATAGCGTCCGAATTCCACAACAGGCGATTCATTCCCATCCGCCTGACAGACCGCCCTTGTTCCGGCCTCTCCTTGGAAAACGTCCTTATAATGTCCGGATACGGGGCTTGTCCCCGAGCCGGATTGCTCACCAGTTTATCCTATCTCCTTCCGATTCCCCAAATTCCGTCTAAAAAAACACGCCCCCAGCTAACCGGAGGCGTCCTGCGTCACTTTCTACGGATTTTCAATTTATCCGTTATGGCCTCGTAGGCGGCCAAGTCTTCCCGCTTGAGGTATTTCAAGAGCTTCCGCCTTTTGTTTACCATGGCGATGAGCCCCCTGCGGGAGTGGTTGTCCTTCTTGTTCACTTTGAGATGCTCGGTGAGTTCCGAGATTCTATGCGACAAGATGGCGATTTGAACGGTCGACGAACCGGTGTCGGCCTCGTTGGCGCCGAATTTTTTGACGAGTCCAGCTTTAGTCTTTTTATCCATTTTTCTCCGAGTTCCTGAGATGGCGCTTCACCTGTCCGCGCCTATGGCCATAAAACGAAGCGGTGGAACTTAATCCGCTTGGGCGATTTTGCAAATCAAATACTGAAAAAAATGATGGGTAGCCCCGGGAGCCCTGCTCCTCGGGAAGTTTTTTTTGTCTTTGATTGACGCTTCTAGGGATTATGTTCATGTCCACTAGTTTCAGGTTAATGACGCTTGGTGTTTGACAGTTGGCGCTGGCGGGAGCACATTAGAGGATTGCGTGATAGCGTGTCGGGTGGGGGATTGGAAGGGAATGTCCAAATGAGTAAAGTTCTAGTTACCGGTAGTAGTGGATTGATTGGTTCGGAGAGCGTTCTGTACTTCGATTCCCGCGGTTGGGAAGTCCACGGTGTGGACAACAATATGCGGGCTCAATTTTTTGGCCCCGATGGCGACACTACTTGGAACCTGCGCCGCGTTTCGTCACAGGCGAAAAACTTCACGCACCACGATTTGGATATGCGAGACAGGGAGGGGGTTCTGAAGCTTGTGGAGGAATTGCGGCCCGACATGGTGATCCACTGCGCGGCCCAGCCCAGCCATGATTTGGCTGCGTCTATTCCCTTCGACGATTTTGATGTCAACGCCGTGGGGACTTTGAACCTTCTAGAGGCCGCCCGACGCCACGTCCCAGAAACGACCTTTTGCTTCATGAGCACCAACAAGGTTTACGGCGATGCGCCCAACGAGTTGGATTTGAAGGAGCTGGACACCCGTTGGGACTATGCCGACGACAATTTCCGCGACGGCATTTCGGAGTCCATGAGGCTTGATCAAAGCAAGCATAGCCTGTTTGGGGCGAGCAAGGTGGCGGCGGATGTCATGGTGCAGGAATACGGACGCTATTTCGGGATGAAAACGGCTTGTTTCCGCGGGGGGTGCCTTACGGGGCCGGCCCATTCGGCGGCGGAGTTGCACGGTTTTCTGGCGTATCTTGTGAAGTGCGTGGCGGAGGGGCGGCATTACAAGATATTTGGCTACAAAGGCAAGCAAGTGCGCGACAATATCCATTCGTTCGACGTGTGCCGGGCTTTCGAGGGCTTCCATGAGAATCCCCGTTCGGGTGAGGTCTACAATCTCGGTGGAGGCCGCGGGAATAGTGTGTCTATGCTCGAGGCGATAGAGAGGGCGGAGGCCGCCACGGGACGCAAACTTGACTACGAATACGTGGACAAGAACCGCGAGGGTGACCATATTTGCTACATCTCGGACTTGTCGAAGCTTCGGGAGCATTTCCCTGGCTGGGATATAACCAAAACATTGGATGATATATTTTCGGAGATAGCGGAGGCGGCTATGGGGCGAGCGTCAGAAAGTTGACGACCGTTATGGAGCCGGTTGGCGTCGGGTCCGGACTGGCGGAGTTGGGCGGCGCTTTCCAGATGTCGGCGGGACAGTCAAGCGGGACCGTCCCGCAAAGCTTCAAATCTCCCGAATATCGAATACGAAAGGAGAACGCATGAGAATAGGATTCATAGAGGACACCCATTTACGCGGCGGAACCCAGATTTGGGTCACCGAGGCCGTGGAGAAGTTCGTGGAGGCTGGCGAGGATGTCAAGCTTATCGCGCCTGAAGGGAGTTTCGTGGCCGATGAGAGCGCCAAGTCCGGCGCCGAGGTGTTCACCTACGACTGGGAGGACATCCCCGCCAACAAGGACGCCTATAGGGGCGCCTGGGAGAAGGGGCTGGCATCAATGGATGTCGCTGTATGCACGGTTCATCCTCCTCGTGACGGATTCCATTGCTCGGTTTTCGCTGGCGAGATACTGGCGGAAACGGGACTCGATACTATTCTCATTCCCAAAACCGGGACCATTGTTCCGGAATACAAGCGGGAATTCTACATCCCTAACGACAAGATCAATGTCAAAGTCATTAGCATAACCGACTTCACCCTGCGTTATCTGATTGACGAGTATGGTATTCCGGAAGACAAGGTCGTCCTGATATATCAAGGCACGGAAGTGGATAGATTCACTTCCACCCCCGAGACGCAAGCCGAGGCGGTACGGCGCTATCCGTTGCCGGAGAACGCCGAACCGGTGCTTGGCTCGGTGGGGTCCTTTGAGGAGAGAAAGGGGCAGGTGGTCCTTCTGGACGCCGTCAAGTCGCTTTCCGAGGGGCCGTTGCCGAACGTCCACGCAATGCTGGTGGGCGAGGGGCCTGACGAGGAGATGCTCAAGGCCCGAACCAAGGAGATGGGGCTAGAGGAGCATGTCTCGTTTTTCCCGTTCACGCGGGAGCCCAATTACGTTTTTGAACGGATAGACATATTGACGCTTCCCAGCCTCTACAAGGAGGGGCTGCCGAACGTCCTTCTCGAGGCTATGTCGATGGGCTTGCCCGTTGTCGCTTCGAAAATGGCGGGAGTGCCTGAAATCGTCTTTGACGGCGAAACCGGATACATGACGACTCCCGGCAACGTGGAGGAATTTTCCGACGCCGTCGTCAAGCTGTGGTCGGACAAGGAAGCCTACGAGAGGATGGGGCGGGCCGCCAGGAAGCTTATGGAGGAGAAATTCGACAAGAAGCGCCAGTTCGGCGAGTTTCTGGAGTTTTTTCGTTCCCTAGCCTGAACTCATGTGTGGAAACAAGCGCGCTTGGTTTCGCGATTTCCGCGGCGCCGGGGCATTGAGGGAGTCTAAATATCGATGGGACAAAACGGCGAGCTGGACAGGGGCGGGAACGGGGCTGGCAGGTTCCCGCTCATCCGCGCCCGGGGGATGGCGCTCGCCGTGTTCTTCGCTTTCCAAGCGTTGAACTGCTTTTTTCTTTTTTCCGCCATCGATGCCGCGGAGGGGGCGCATAATGTGCGCGCTCGGTTTCTCGTTTTATTGATATTTCCCCTGATTTATTCGATTTTCATGTTTCGGTGGCCGTTCGGCCTTGGTGGGTTCCTTGGTGTAGTGTCGATGGACGACGATGGCGTTCGGATAGGATTCCTCAGGTTGCGTTGGAGCGAGTTGGAAAAGGTGGAGCATGGCGTTCCGTTTTGGCGGAGGTATCCATTGGTTTCGCTGGTGCCGAAGCGCGAACGGAAAGGTTTTTTTGTCTTGAAGTTGAATCCGCAAAGACTCGTTATCCCCGGCTACGCCTTCGTTTACGAGAGAGTGCTCCCAATGGCGCGGCGTCATCGTCCCGATTTGGAGTTTCCCGATTACCTTCCCAGCGCCGCCTACGCGCGTCGCTTCCGAGCGGTGGGTGGGGGTGTCGCCGTGCTTTCGTGCGCTGTAGCGGAAATCGCGCTGATGCTTGTTGCGCTGGACGCGATATCCGCGGGGGAGTTTTTGACACTTCACGTCTATGCCGTTTTGATTGTGCTTTTGGCCCTTCCATCGTCGTTGATTTTTCTCGAGCCAGGGGGCGGTGAGCCTATGGGACTGGCTTTTTCCCGCGGGGCGGTCGCCGGATCTAGCGTGGCGTTTTTCCTAGGATTGTTCAGCTTTTATATTTTCTCGCCACCAGTTTGGACTCTGGCCGCGCTGACCTTCTTCAGTATTCTTTCTTTGGCATTGGGTGTGGCGCTTGTGCTTGCGGATATTGCGGGAATCCGCATAGCCAGGGGAATCGTATGTGTCTGTATGGTGGGAATGGCGGTGTTCGCCCACGATAAATACTATCTTCCGTCACCGTGTCTTATGGATCTAACCCTCTCGTTCGACGAGGTTTCCCCTCTGTTCGTGTGGAGCACGGACGGACGGTTTTTCGCCGACTCCTCCTCCCTGAGCGGATCCTACGGGCGTCCTTTAATTGATACGGAGTCTGGCAAGAAAATACCAATGCCATCTCATCCGCATGGAGACACGGTTCACTGGATTGGTCCGGACGCGGTGGTCCGAACATCTTCGACCAACCGTGGAATCGGACTTTTCGTATTCGAAATACATTCCGGCCAAGAGCGCATGGTGGACGAGTCGAGGGTTTTGGGGATCAGTCGCTTGAATCCAGTTTCTCCTGATGGGCGACGTTTGGTCTGGCTGACAGCGCATAAGAGGGGGGGCGAAGTTGAAATAAAAACTTGCGAATTGTCGTCACTCTCAAAGGCGAAACCCAAGCGCGTGCCGGTGAGGTTGCCAATCCGCTATGGCTGGACTCGCGCCGACTGGTTGCCGGACGGAAGGATTGTGGCGAGGGGCTCTTTGGCTTCGAAAGAGGGCAAAGAACGGCGCAAATTTGTTTTGGCTAAATTCGGGGAGGGGGGCGGAAAACCCGAGATAAGTGTCACCTTCCGCGGCGCCAATATATTTTATCCGCTTCCGGATTTCGAGAGGGCGTTCGCTATTGACCTTATTCCTTCTCCTGGAGGCGATGCCCCCAAGCGCTCTATACGGTTTGTCGACTTGGTCAAGGGAAAAACATTGGTGACTTTGGATGGAGACCAGCCTCCATCCTGGGTTTCTGGAGGAAGCGCTTTCAGGGCAGTGACACTGGGTGACGGTACCCGCGTGTTTACTAGATTCAATCTAGCTACGGGGCGGGAATGGGTTTTGGAGGAGATTCCGCCTACGGCGACTTTGCTCGGTGTTTCCGGCGATGGTCGTTACGCTCTCTTTTCTATCGGAAACGTGATATCCTTCGCTGAATACTATCTTTGGGATATTCCCAACAGGCAATGGCGGGTCGTGGAGACTTCCGGACTGACCGGGGATTCCGGCGATATGTCGATGTTGGTGCTGGGAGTTCCGCGGGTGTCAGTATGGTCGCCAAAAGGACATATCGCGGTTTTGGAGACGCTGGATTTCGACTTTAAGCATCGTCGACTTAGATTCAACACAAATCTGTTTTTCGCCGACCCGCAACACTAAGTGGGGCTTACTTAAAAAGTCGAGAACGGGTCAGTGGCCCCGCCTTCGGTAAACTTATGGCGGGACAAGACGGCGGGGTCGGGACCAGCACTTCTGACTTCAGTCAAAGTGCGGAACTGACCCCGGATATCCTAAGTGCGAATACTGGGAATCGTTCGCCATTTTTGTCGATTTTATGAATGATGCGGTGCTGGGATTCTTCAAAGCCCAACTCCGCTAATCTGTCGGCCAAATCTTCGGGAGCGAACCCCTTGTGGGGTACATCCATGTCGGAGTGAAACGAGCCGTCCTCCTCCACGAGGTCTGCAATGAAGATGCATCCATCGGGCGCTAGAACCGATGCGAACCCTTCAAAAACGCTGTCCAAATCCTCCACATGGTGCAACGCCATGGAGACGACCACCAGATCAAACGGTCCCGGAGGCAATTCGCCGTCATCGTCAATCAACGCGGTCTCCACGTTGGATATCCCCTCGGACGCCGTCTTGGCGCGGACCTGCTCCAGCATACCCTGCGAGGTGTCGGCGGCGACAACCTTCGCCACCCGCCGGGCCAGCGCCAAGGCCAGAATTCCGGTCCCGCAGCCGAAATCGAGCACGACCGAGTCGCTTCGCGGCTGGGCCATGCCGAAAACCGCCTCCGCGACCTTCATCGCCAATTCCACGCGGCTCGGTTTCTCGTCCCAAGTTGCCGCCGCTTGGTCGAATGGATTTTCTAACATTGCATCTCCTTCTGAATCGCTTCGACGCAGGACGCAGGACTCAGGACGGTTTTTTGCATTTCCCAACCCCTGCGTCTTGAGTCCTGCGTCCTGAGTCCCCTCTTAAACCTTCCGGGTTCCTTTGCATTGAGGGAACGCGGAGCATCCCCAGAATTCACCTTGCCGCGACGAGCGCAATTTCATCGGGCGCTCGCATTCGGGGCATCGTGGCGCGTTGTCATCTTGTTGGACCTTCTCCCCGCGTGTTTCGCAACGACTTTGATACATTTTTTCCCGAAAACCGCCGTTTTTCATGAAATCATCGCCAAGTCGCTTCAGTTGAGCCGAAAGCATTGCCATTGTCCGCTGTATCAGAATTATCATCGCATTGGCCACAATCACCGGATCATCGCTCTTAAACCATTGCTCGAACGCTTTTTTGTTTTCGTGGTAGTATTTCCAGTACTCGTGTAGCTGGTCGTTGTTGTTTTTGTATTCAGGCAGCTGGATAGCGGAGCAGAGTCTGTGGTTTTCGTCGTGAATACTCCACGGAATAGCGCCGCGGTCGGCTAGAAACATTTCGTAGTCGCCCAGCAATTCCGCGAGACTCGCGCGAGCTACATCCGTGAGCTTGATTTCCGTCTCCTTTGATGTCGCCGAACGCTCGGAACCCTCAATTATGTTCTGACGTCCCGAACGCGCCGCGCCTATCATTTGTCCGGCGGTCTTCCCCAGAGTGTCCTCTCGCCAAGGGATGAAATTCTTACAGAAGTTTATCGTCTCGAGATGTATTATCGTGGCGAATGTGAACGAGTGCAGTTTGCGGTATCCACCGCATTTCTCGAAGAGCTGTTTCCCCATTTTCATGTTCTCCGTGTTTGTTTTTTCGACGCAGGACGCAGGACTCCGGACGGTTCTTGGCCTCACTGCTTCACGGACTCACGGACTCACAGACTCACAGACTCACAGACTCACAGACTCACAACCCCTGCGTCTTGAGTCCTGCGTCCTGAGTCCCCAACTATCTTATCACTTCCCAGGATTACAGAGCGGCGGCGATGGCCAGGAATATGATCAACGCGAGAAGGGCGTAAACAGCGTAGGCGTTGATTCTGCCGTTGTGCATTTTCGCGAAAACCGCGGCTACGGCCTTGGTGGCTTTGGCCAATGGATAGAGAATCAATCTGTCGATAAGATGGATCTCCTCCCGCTTCCGTTGAATCGACATACGGAAATGTTGTGCGATGGATTCGCGCCTGTCGGATACCTTTGGGCGGAAAATCGCCTCGAAGAGGACCCGCACGGGCTGCGCGAATCCTGTGGCCGTGTACGTCATTTCCGGGAGGAAACGCCGCACGCCACCATCCCACCGCGGACGCCGCGAGACTTTTCGGTTTTTCGTCGCTAGCCGCACAATTAGCACCAGCGCCGCAAGAAGGACCACGAGCATGACGAACATGTATGGAGTCGACATGGCGAAGACGACGGGGTTTTTCTTGCCGCCGCGGTGCATGACGACCATGCCGCGCGCCGGAATGGCGTCTTTCCCGATTTGCGCGCCCAGATCGTGGAATTCAGCGGTGAATTTTTTCGGCAGTTTATCGGTGTCGGGATGGAAGAAGGTAGGGACGAGGGCCGTTGAGCCACTAGCGCCAGCCACCGGAGCCACGACACGGTCCAACGCGGGAATCGCGAAGGTGGGAACGACCCCCAACACAAAGCAAATGACCGCCACCGCGGCCATGGTGGAAAGGGCGGCGCGGTTGGTCTCGGAGGCGTTGGCCGCCTTTTCGGAACGGGATATACCTAGGAAGCTCATCGCGAACGCCCGGACGAAACAGGTTACCGCGAGTCCCGCGGTGAGCATAATCGCGGCTCCCGCGGCCACGAAGACCATTTTCAACCCCATGGATGAAAGTTCGACACTACGGAGGAGCGATTCGATGGTCAACCATTCGCTGACAAAGCCGTTGAAGGGGGGCATGGCCGATATGGAGAGGGCGCCGACCAGCACGAAAAGACCAGTCCACGGCATACGCTTAAGGAGTCCGCCCATTTCATCCAAGCTTCTGGTGTTGGCGCTTCGCTCCAATGTTCCCGCCCCCATGAAAAGAAGGGTTTTGAATATGGAATGGTTCAAGAGATGGTATAGGGCGGCGATAAGAGCCATAGCCGCCGCGGCCTTGTGTCCGGCGGAGAGGAAGATCATCCCCGCGCCGAACGCGGTGGTTATGATGCCGGCGTTTTCGATCGAGCTGTGCGCAAGCAGTGTTTTGAAATCGTCCGCGATAGTCGCGTAAAGTATTCCTATGAGAGCGGTCACGGCGCCTACAAGCAGCATGCACACGCCCGGCCCGGCGAAGGTTGTCGGGAGGAAATACATGTTCGAGCGCATTATTCCATAGAGTCCCAGATTCAATGTCGCTCCCGCGACGAACGGCATTATCGGAGACGGGATGGCGGTATACGCCTCGGGAAGCCAGAAATTAAGGGGGATCAATCCGGCTTTGACCCCGAATCCGAGGAAAGTCAATGCGAAGACCACCTCCACTAATGTCGCCGAAAGCCCGGCGCTGGACGCCTGGATCGCTTGGAATGAGAGGCTCCCGGCGTGGCTTCCCAAGAGGAGCAACGCCACCAGCACCGCCAAAGTGCCAGTCTCGCCAACTGCGAGCATCAGATATCCTGGACGCTCTTTAGGCCCGCCACAGGCTAGCAGATAAATCAAAATGGACATAACTTCCCAAGCGACGATGAAAAGGAACACATCGGCCGCCAGGATTACCAAGGCGACACTCGCCAGTAAAACGAGCGAGAGGGGCGCTAAGGGAGTTTTGCGCGCTTTTTCGTCCGAGGTCGTGGCGGCCGCGAAAATCATCGCCGGAATAGCGACCAAGGCCGTGACAATCAGGAAAAAACCTGAGAGATGGTCCACCGAGAACGAGACGGGACCTACATGCGGCACTGTCCAAAGGGGGATGTGGCGCGCGCTTTCCGCAAACACGCCTCCGACACCTAGCGCCAGCATAGCGATGGAGGCCAGACAGCCGAATCCCGCCCAAGCCACCCTCATGGCCTTGCCCTTGAGGACCGTGGCGAGGAGCGCGCCCAAAGCGCATCCGCCGAAAATAGAGGCGAAGATAATCGTATCGTTAGGCATCGC
Organism: Lentisphaeria bacterium; assembly: GCA_015486135.1. GTDB lineage: Bacteria > Verrucomicrobiota > Lentisphaeria > Victivallales > JAADHT01 > WFSE01. The sequence goes on along the minus strand of WFSE01000173.1, from coordinate 6,019 downwards.
CGGCCTCCTTCCCGCTGGAATCCGCCGCCGGGCGAGCGGTGGCATCGGATCGAATCTCGTCCTCGCGTCCCGTAACTAGGAGCAATCCATGCAGTATAGCCAAAGGCGGGGGCGGACATCCGGGGACCACCACGTCCACGGGGATGATATCCTCGAGTTTGGTGCTGGTCATAAAACCGTCTTCGAAAACGCCACCCGTAGCGGAGCAAGTGCCCACGGACATCACCTTTTTGGGAGCGGGCATGGCCTCGTAGGCCTTGAGCAGAGCGGTTTTCATGTGGTCGGCCACGGGACCTAGAACAACCAACAGATCGGCTTGCCTAGGAGTTGGCGTTATGAAAAAGCCCAGTCGATGCATGTTGTAGAAAGGATTGTTGAGAAGTTTCATCTCGTTCAGACAAGCGCCGCAATCCCCGGCGTCGAGGACTCTGATGTGCGTGGAGCGTTGGAACGCCTTGGGCAGTTCGGGAGTTTTCCCGCGTTTTTCCGCCCATTCGTAGGAGGAGTCCCAAGGGATGGTAGGTTCGACATTCCTATCGCAGCGATGGCAATGGACGCAACGGAATTTGTCTAGCGCGGCGCCGCCGTCTTTGGCTTTCAGAGCGCTGGTGGGGCATCGCCCGATCGGGGTGTCAACGCCAACCCCGCCCGCGGGCGACGGCAGGCCCGGCGAAACGCCCTGGGCGTTCTCTCCTCCGTCCGGGTAATGCGTCGAGACCACTCCCGACTTCAAACCTTTGATAATCCATCCACTCATTTTCTATCTCCAAACATGCCTTTCCCCTCCGCTTACCGATCGTTCTCCGCCACCGACAGGCCGAATGTCGCCAAAATGATTGGGAAATCCTGGAACGCGAAATTCTCGGCCGCCAGATGGAAGCCATGCCAGTTGGTGAACGAGGGTGTCGCGAGGCGGCATCTCTCGATTTTCCCGTTTTTATCCATACGAACCCAATGCCACGCCGCGCCACGCGGTGTTTCAACCCCAGCGAACGCCGCGCCTTTCGCGAACGACACCGGGGAATAGCAGGGGCCGTCCGGCAATTCCGCCACGACCCGTTTCATCATTTCCACGGAGCGCTCAATCTCGCGGAACAACACTCTCAACCGGGCGTATCCATCGCCTTCGACCTCGCCTACGGATTTGAACCCGCACTTGTCGTAAGCGGCGTATGGTTGAGTCTCGCGGAGGTCGCGCAGGTATCCCGAAGCGCGGGCCACCGGCCCTACGAGTCCGTGGAGAACTGCTTGGTCCCGCTCGATAGCGCCAACCTCCTCGAGTCTGTCGAGGAAACTACTGGTGTTGACTAGGAGATTCTCCACGCGCCCGGCCTCGTCAAGCACATCAGCCACGCCATCCAGTGCGGTATGCAATGCGATTTTGTCGAAATCCCGAGTCAAACCGCCGAGCGCCGCCAAGCCAAAGAGATAGCGATGTCCGGTCAACGCTCCGGAAATCCTCAACGCTTTTTCCTCTAGGATAGCGGTCTGACTAGCGCCAACGGCGAGTCCGGTCGACGCGCAAATCGCGTTAATTGTGGAGAGATGACTTCTAAATCGTTCGAGTTCCGCCAGGAATACCCTCAGGAATTTGGCCCGTTCGGGAATATCGGCCTTCGCGAGACGCTCCACCGCCATGGAGAACGCCAACGCATGCGAGAACGCGGTGGTTCCGGCGAAACGCTCGACCAGCAGAAGAGCGTCCTCCGCCGAGCGTCCCTCGACTATTTTTTCCACTCCGCGGTATTTGAAGAAAAGCCTAGGGAAGGCGTACATGACCTCCTCGCCAATCGTTTCCAACTGGAAATGGACCGATTCGGCATCGCCGGAGAACACCGGCCCGATGGGCATTATGAAGCCCCCCGGAACATCCACTATTTTCCTCGGACGCCAGCCATCGCGGGGTTCGCGGCTGGAAAGGGCCGTTTCCGGCTTGAAGGCGCGCCGCATAGGCTCCACCCCCTCCTGCCAGACATCGTCGTGCAGGATGAAATCGCCAAGTCTGGGATGTCCCTTGAAAACGAGCCCGAAGAGGTCCTCCGCCTCGCGTTCGTGCCAGTCCGCGGCGTGCACCAAGACGCTGACGCTCTCAAATTCCCGGTCGTCGAGAGGCGCTTTCGTTTTGACCACGGCGCGCCCATTGGGTGTCACGCCGGAAAATATGTAGTTGAGTTCCCACTCCTTGCGCTCCTCGACCACGAGTCCGGCGAACTGGAAATCGTGATCTTCCGCCAGGCACTGGCAGACGCGCGGAGTCGATGCCCGGTCGCATAGAAATTCAACATCGCCGGAGCGCTTGTCGGTTTTGACCCGCGTTTTGGGGCACAGCTTTTTGATTTGTTCCATCATATCGTCGCTCATTTGTCAGCCTCCGTGCCCCAACGCCGCCGCGGCGAGCGTTATGAGATTACCGAGGGGCTCCGGGATGTAAACGCCGAAGAGCGCCACTGGAACCACCGCCAGGAGCAAAGCCGCCACGCAGATATTCGGAAGTGGACGGGGGGCCTCAAGGGCCTTCTCCGCATCGTCGGCGGCGCCGAAAACCATCCGGCTGACATGGTTCATTATCGCGAAAAACGCGATGGCTATGAATAGCACCAGCAGTCCCGTGACGAGGTATTCGCCTTTGGCTATCCCCGTTCTTATGATCGAGAACTCTCCAAGGAAGACGGCGAATGGGGGCGCTCCAGCTATGGCCAACCCGCCGAAAAGCAGCGCCGCCCCGGCGACGGGAGAACGCTTCATCAATCCCTTGATCGACGCTATTTTTGTAGTCCCCGCCAGGAGCAGTACGGATCCGGCCGCATAGAAACAAAATGATTTGGTCACGGAGTGGGCCAACGCCTGAATCAAAGCCGACTCGCGCGCCGCCGTTCCCCCTAGGCCAACCGCCACGAGGATTATCCCCATGTGTTCGACGGTGGAGAAGGCGAAAAGACGCTTGTAGTCGCGCACCGCCAATAGAAGAAACGCCGCGACCCCCACAGAGACCAAGCCGAAAACGGCCATCCAAGTGTCGGCGTGTATGGATTGGACCGGTGCCACGACTGGCACCAGACGTAGAATCACATACAAAACCACAGTGGTCTCGACACCGGAAAGAAGCGCGCAAACCGGGGTGGGCGCCTGGCTGTGCGCGTCAGGCAGCCAGGTATGCAACGGGACCAGACCGATTTTCGCTCCGAATCCGACGAGAATCAAGACAAAGGCCGCCTTCAACAGCACTGGCGGCATTTTGGGGGAAAGGACCGCGAGTCCCCCCCAGGAATACCGCGAGGCCCCGGCGTGGTGCGCCGCCCAATAAAGCACCATGAATCCGAGAAGCGCTATCGCCGCGCCCATCAGGGTCAATACCACATATTTCCACGCCGCCTCGAGCGCCCCGCGTGTTCCGGCGAATCCCACAAGCAAGACGGAAAATAGTGTCGTAAGCTCGACCGCCACCCAAACCAGGTTGGGCTCCTGTATCAACGGCACGGCGAGCATGGAAAAGACGAAGAGATTGAAATTGACATGATAGCGCCTGACTCCGCCGGATTTTTCGAAATCCATGTAGCCGATGGAGAATATCGACGCGGTGAATGTAACCAGGGCCACAAGGAGCAGAATAAGCGCGCTTAACGCGTCCACGGCGAGCCAATGTGGAACCCCAACGACAACATGTCCGCTATTGCTCAAAAGCATGGAAACGGTCCTAATGGAAAGCCCCAAGACCGCCGTGGCGGAAGCTAGCGTCAGTATTCCCGGAGTGCGATTGTCGCGCGAAAACGCCGAGAAAACCGCCGCGACTATGGGAATCGAGATTATCGCCACGAGAATCATTCGCCACCCCCTTCGCGCAGTTCGTCCAAAGCGCCCACCACGGTGGTGCCCGTGTGCTCATGGACGGCACGGGTCAAAACGCCGACAACAAACGCCACGACCAAAATATCGAACGCCAGCGCGAGTTCCGCGATGAGCGGCAGGTCGGGCGCGATGGCCACGCCCGCGAAAAACGCGCCGTTTTCCATCGCCAGAAGTCCCAACAGTTGCGGGAGCGCCTCCCTGCGGTTGGCGAGGGTGTACGCGCCGAGGAAAAGCCCCGTCAATCCCACGGGAACGTTTATCCGGCAGGCGCCAGTCGCGGAAACGGCGTCCAGCCAAGGAAGTGTAAAGAAATAAGCCGCCACGATGAGCCCCAAAGCGATAATGAGCGATATCGGCACACTGACAACCTGGGTGATTTCGCGACGAGTGTAAACCTCGTCCTTGAGGAGACGCCTTAAAAGCCATGGGAGGAGAACCACCTTGGCGCCCACATTTATTGCGGCGACGGCCATCAAGTGCGCCGAGGATGCCGCCAGCCCCAAAAGCAGCGCCGACGACGCCAGGAAAAATGATTGTAGGACGAAGAACTTCAGGCAGGCGCGCACTTGGCGGGTCGCCACAATCCCCAACGCGACGACCACGAACAGGCCCGCGGCCAGTTCGTTCAAATGCGCCAACATTGGAGGCATGTGTTCCATATAGTTCTCCCTACCATGAAAACGCGCTTGTCAGCATCGCGACAACCGCGATGACAAACGCCGCGCTCATGAACTCGCTAATTCTAAACAGGCGGAGTTTCGCCAAGGACGACTCGATCAATACGAGGAAAATAACAAACCCCAACACCTTCAGCAGGACTAGCGGAATCGCCAGCAGCACCGCGCTCCAATCCAGTGTGGAGGCGAGCCCCCAAGGGGTGAGGAGGACATTCAAGAAAACGATCATAAGCACCATGAACTTCATCCATCCGCCCCATTTCATCAACGCCGCCGAGGGGCCCGAGTATTCGAGGTCCTTGGATTCGTCGATCATGGCAAGCTCGAAATGCCCGGAGGGATTGTCCACGGGGAGCCGCCCCTTCTCGGCGAGAATCAGCATCAGGAAGGCGATAAGGAGGAGGATATGGGACGGGGCGAAAAAATTCGAGATCGGATGGACCCATTTCTGCTGCACGATAAAGGGGATGGTCGAATCCGCCACGAAGGAAACGGTGAAGAAAACCAGGAGGAAGATAGGCTCCGCCAGAAATCCTACCATGCGGGTACGACTCGCCCCCATGGGGCCGTAGGGATTCCCCGTGTCAACAGCGGCGAGAGTGGCGAAAAATCCGGCGAGCGCCAATACGAACCCGGCGCCAACCATGTCGGCCATGAAAGCCCAAAAGAGGGGATAGTCGGTAAGAACCGGGATAAGCAACGCCACGAAAATCGGCGCGACGAACGAGATGTAAGGCGTGACCCGGAATATCCATGTGCTTTCCTCCGGAACGACCTCGTCCTTCGAGAAGAGCTTCAAAAGATCACGGTAGGGCTGGAACACGCTCGGACCACGCTTGGACTGCACAATCTCCTTGAGGCGATTGAGAATCCCCACCACGAGCGGGGAGAAGCAAAGCACGACAAGGGCTTGAAGGATATTGAACAGGACGCGGTTCGTCATCGGGTTGACCTCCCGCGTCCGGACACAGTTATATTTTTGTCATTCCACAGCATGGGCAGAGTCCTCTTTCCGCCGTCCCGCCTCCAGTTCCAATGGCGACATAATCCTCCAAGCGCGATATCAACTACGCTTGGGGGGCCGCAACCCTCCGAAATGGAACGCGGCAGGAGTCATCAGCTCTATTCGAGCGGTTTAGCGGGGGAACTCCATCCCCGAAACGAAAAGCCCTCCATATACATCACCGCCGAAAAAAGTCAAATTGCCGAAAACAATATCCGACATCCACCAGCACGGGGCGAACGTTGCCACGGCTTCTAAGGAGAGTCCACGAAAACCACGAAAGGCACGAAAAAAGAGAGTGGAACCACGGATGGACACAGATGGGGAGGGGGGAAATAAAAATGCCTCGTAGGCAGAAAAAGTGGGTGGCGCAGGCGCAAAATGAGGCTACACAATCAGGCACCCAAATAGATTTTCCTTTGGAAAACGCCCCATCACCCCTGAAAGAGGGGCGTTTTTCAGAGGAAAATCTAAGCGATAGCCCACTGAAACT
>WFSE01000172.1 GCA_015486135.1 Lentisphaeria bacterium | reverse complement strand
GTGTAGACTGGGTGGACTAGGTGGACTAGGTGGACTGGGTGGTTTGATTAACTCAGGGCAGGCTAGGTGGACCGGTATGGCCATTTGGTCATGTGGCGGAGATTGTGACGACACGATCCGCGATTTCCGCGGCGCCTTGGTGGTCGTGGGTGACATACAGGAGTGTGAATCCCAATTCGTTTTGGAGCCGTTTGATTTCCTTCCTTAGGCGGGCGCTCAGGTCGGCGTCCAAACTGGCGAGCGGTTCGTCCATAAGGAGGATTCCCGGCTCCGGAGCGAGGGCTCTGGCAAGGGCGACTCGTTGGCGTTGTCCGCCGGATAGCTGGTCGGGTTTCCGTTTGTCCAGCCCCTCTAGGCCGACTAGGCGTAGTATCTCCTTGATCTTGCGTCGTCTTTCGCTCTTGGAAATGCCTTGGGCTTTCAAGGCGAATTCGATATTGCCCTTCACGGAGAGGTGCGGCCATAGCGCCAAATCTTGGAAAACCATGCCAACTCCGCGCCGTTCGGGGGGGATTATCACACGCCCCTCTGCGGAGGCCAGTTCACCGGAGATGCGGATTTCGCCGGAATCCGGCGCGATGAAGCCAGCCACAAGCCGCAACAGGGTGGTCTTACCGCACCCGGAAGGGCCCAATATCGCGACTTGTTCGCCATCGGCTATTTCCAGCGAGAAATCGGATAGCGTTTCTTCGCCGCCGTAGGATTTCGAGACCGAGTTTATCGACACGCTTTTCATTGAAGACCGCCTTTCGATATTCCCGAGAGCGTCCATAGCACCGCGGCGGGTATAAGTGTCGCTGCGACCATTATCACGCATAGCGCGGCGATAAGTTGGGGCGATCCGTTCGCCATCAATGTCATGATTTTGACCGGGAGGGTCTCGTGTCCCGGCGGATAGACGATTATCGATATTCCCGTGTCCCTGAGGGCGAATATGTACCCGACCAGCCATGCGGTAAGGAGGCTTCCTTTTGCCAGGGGTGCGACAATAAGCGCCATCCGGCGGAACCAGCCGGCGCCGGCGACCATGGCCGCCTCCTCCATCGAGGGGGGAATGCCCGCGAGTCCCGCGGCGGATATTCTGCTTGTCAACGCGGTGTATTTAGCGAGATAGCCGAGAATGATTATCGCGGGAGTCGCATAGATGAAATTCGTCCAAGGCGAGTTCCAAAGGGAGACTAGGCCAATCCCGGTGACGGTGGCTGGTAGGGCGAGGAGGAAAATGGTGAGAGAATCCACCATTCGCCAACATTTCATTGATTTGGTGCTTATCAAATACCCCAGGAAGAACCCGATGAACGCTAGGAGGGACGCGCCGAGCGCCGCATACCCCAAACTTCTCAATAGGCTCCCTCCCGCCCGTTTGAACGCGTCGGCGTAGGCGTTTGGTGTCGCCGAGCGGCAGAGAAGCACGAGTATCGGGGCGGCCCCTAACGAGAGGCCGGTGGCGGTAATTGGGACGAATAGCGGCCATTTCCATTTGCCGAGCTTGATAGCGGGGGGGCGGTTGGTGTCGCTGGTGGCCTCCAATGGGCCGCCGGAGTGGCGGAAAAGCGCGGTTTCCGCGAGGAGCAGGAGCAGGGTGACTCCCGCCAAAGGGACTGCCGCCGCGGTCGCCGCTCTGAAATTGTAGAAAGCGGAGAACTGGGTGAAGCTTTCGAGCGGGAAGACGTCGTAGCGCAACACGCTGGGCACACTGAATTCACCGAACGCCAGAATGAACACTAGCATGGCCGAGATAAGAATGCCTGGAAGGATAATCGGGATGGTGATTTTCGCCACGACTAAACGCCATCCCGCTACCAACCTGCCGGCCTCCTCTAGTCCGGGATTGATAGAACGAACTAGAAAAAGCGTCGTAAGCATTGGAATTGGCAGGAATATAGAGGAGAGCACCGCGACGCAACCGGGAAGCCCGAACGCCAAATGGTTGGCGGTGTCCATCGCCGAAGCACCGAAAATGGACATCAACAATCCGTCGCGCCCCAAGAGGTCTAGCCATGATACGGCGAGTATGTACGGCGGTATGACAAGTGGCACGATAAAAAGCGCTGTCAGAAATTTCCGCGCTGGGAGGTCGGTCTTACCGAAAATCAACCCCAACGGCGCGCCGACGCCTACCGATATGGCGGTGACTATAGACGCTAGGATGACGCTATGCCACATGAGGCGCCATTGCCGGCTGGAGGTTAGCAATTCGTTGTATGCTTGGAGGGAGAAACCACCGTCTGTAGTCACGCTGCCTCGCAACATCGATACTACGGGAAGCGCCCCGATGGCGAAAATCAAGACAACTATCAGCGTTAGAAAAATTCGTTTTGACATGGATGGCTCTTTGCCTTAAAGCCCCGTCCATTGTTTTAGGAATGGCTGTATTTCGACCATTTTCTCCGCGACTTTCGCGTAATCGACCCGCATGACTTTGATGTCCCGCATGGATTTCAGTTCCGGCGGGGTTTCGACACCCGCATGGAGGGGGATTTGCGCGCAATCCGCGAGCGCCAGCTTTCGTTCGGTTTCCTTAGAGAGGAGGTAGTCTATCAACGCTCGGGCCTCTTTCGGGTGCGGGGCGCCCTTGACGAGAACCACGGCGTTTGGGACGATGAAGCATCCGAGCCCTTTGGCGTCCTGGTCAGGATAGACCATCGCTATCGCGCGGCCTTGGCGAACGCGGTTGACCGCGTCGTCGCTGTCGACTAGGCTGAACTCGTATCTTCCGGACGCCACGAAATCGGCGCTTTCGCCGTTGCTGGTTGAAATTTTTATGTCGTTGCGTTTAATCGCCGCCATGAATTCCTTGGCGCGCTTGTCGCCCCATATCGTGAATAGCGCAGCGATTTCCGAGGTCGTGGTCCCGAAAAGCGGATTGGCGACGACGGCCTTGCCTTTCCATTTCGGGTTCGCATAGTCCATAATCGAGCTTGGGGGTTCCGTGACTTTCTTATTGACGACCAGCACTCTCGCCCTAGCGGAGAAGCCGGTCCAATAGGTGTCGGGGTCTTTGAATTCGTCCGGAATCCCTTTGGCGTTGGGGGATTTGTAGGGCGCTGATATCCCTTTCCGCTTCAATACTTCCGCTCTGATTGGCTCGTTCGCCCAGTAAACATCGGCTTGGGGGTTGTTTTTCTCTGCGATTAGACGGTTCATAACTCCCGTGCTTTTCGACTCTTCGGTGTCGTACACCGCTTTGACTTTTATCCCGGTTTTATTCTCGAAATCCCGCAATACGGGTTCGGAGAAAACTTGGTCTTCCGAGACGTAAACCGTCACGGTCCTCGATGTCTTTTTGCCGTTGTCATTGCCGCAGCCAGCCACGAACGCGGCAAGCGCGGCTATCAACGTCAAACTGGTCCAGCCAATGCCGAAATATTGTTTCATTGCTGCCTCCTTTTGCTACGATAGGGCTTGCTGAATAATTGGCAACCGCCTGATTATGATATGGTTAAAACAATTTTTAGAGGTATCTTCTCCAAGGATTTGGGGGCGGACCTCCAAAAAACCTTGGAGACGTCTAACGTTTTCCGCTCATTTTAAGGCGTCCGCCAATTCCGCGAAAGCCGGAAACACGCCGCTGATCACGTTGGCTTCGCCTAGGAGTATGCCTATACGCCGGCGGCTCGCCGCCTAATCATCGACGCGTTTCCGACTTTTTCAGTAAGCCCTACGATAGGGCCTGCTGAATAATTGGCAAGCACACGTTCGTGTGATTTGAAGGCGCCCCTCGCTCCGCTTGGGCGCAGGCGTTCGTGTGATTTGGGGACGCAGGACTCAGGACGCAAGACGCTGGGTGGACCTAATGCGGCGACCACCAAGTCCACTCCGTCCACTTTGTCCACCAAAATCCACCCCGAATATCCAGCCAACGCCGTGTTGGTATTGCTGACGGTCGCATGCTCACTTCTCGACCGCTAGGTCGAAAAACTGGCTCTGGATTTCGAGGATGAAGGCGGCTTCACCGAGCGCATGTATAAAACGCGCACCTTGCGCCGCAACAGTCAATAACCGGCAGGCCTGCTATTCGGCTAGGGCAATGGATCGGCCTTCTTCTTGTCCTTGTCGATCAGGAACTGGTCGTAGCCTAGCTTGTTGTTTTTGTCGCCGGAACCCTCGACCGCCTTCTCAACCTTGTCGATATCGTCGCGGACGGAATTAGGCAGTTGTGTTTCTATTCCTATGGGCATGCATGTCAGGACAGTGACGACGCGCGCCGATTTGCCGTTGGCGCCTTCTGTTCCGAGGATCCATCCCAATCCCGGGATGCTGCCGAGCCATGGGAGTTTGCTCACACTGTTAACGGCGGTTTTCTTTTCAATACCACCGATAACAAAGGTGCACCCATTGTTCGCAACCATAAGCTTTGTGCTTATTTCGGAGCGTTCGGTCCTGGGATTGCCGTTGTTCTCGAAGCCGATCAGGCTGGTATTGTAGGCGTTGATAGTGAGGGTGGTGGTTCTGCCACATATGACGGGCATCATTCTCAAGTGGAATCCGAACTGGTCGCCTGGGGACTGCAGATCGTGAACAACAGTGTCGCGGGCGGCATCGCGTTCGATAGTGTAGCGGTGGCCCGTGCGCCAAGGCACGGAGGTGACCGGATTGGTCGCACCTGGAATCACAACGATATTAACGCTGTTGGCTTGGGTGCTATAACCTACTGGCTGTCCGCCAGCGGACAACTGGACACCGGTAGCTGCCGCTGCCGCCGGGTCGAGCGTGATGTAATATACGAATTGCGGTCCAACCATGTTGCGGGTGATGGTGATGTTTTGTCCAGCCGCGGTGGCAGCGGTGATGCTGATAGCGTTGCCGTGTTTATCCACTCCCGAGACATCGAATTGATTGGCGTACATGTCGGTGATTTTGAAGCCGCTGCTTGTTTGCGTAAGGGTCACATTATTCCATTGGGCGTATGTGTTTAGTTGGATGTCCGCGTATTTTTCGCCGGGGGCGAATCCCGGGTATTGCGTGGCGACATTAATCGTTCCCGGGATTCTATTCACTAGATTTAGGACACCGCTTGTGAGGACTTTGGCGTAGCCTTTGGCCGAGATTAAATCCAAAAATCGGGTGTTCCAGCGGGGACTGAACTTGACGAATTGCGTATGCGCGTTGTTCACCCAAGGCATGCCTGGAATGGACTGCGAGAAGTCCCACCCGCTGGCGTAGCGGGACGCCGCGGCGAACAAATCCCTGCCGGGGCCGTTTTTCCATGCTTGCCAGTCGGCGCCGATTTTGTCGTCGTTTTCCTTGTCGATCTCGTAGATGGTGTAGGTGACTCGGACTTCGGGGAAAGGCTGGTCGTAGAGTGCGAGGAGGCTGCGGATATGTTTTACGCTCCAAGTGGAGACGTAGAACCATATAGCGTTCAGGTCGCGGTCCACATAGGCGAAGTCCTTGCCGTAAGTGTTTTCATGGATATCGTTTGGCACATTCATTCCCACGTTGCGCAACATGGCCGCTAGGGCCGCGGCGGGGGCGAAGCGCGGGAAGTAGATGAACTCGCCCTTGCCTGAGGACGAGGTGATTTGCGGCAAGTCGAGTTTTTTCACTATATCGTCGATTGTCATTCCACCGCCTTGGATAGCCTTGTCGAATTTGTAGTCCTCCGCCGATACGATCAATACTCCGGTGCCGTCATTGTATTTTAGGGCTTCGACTTTGACGGGAGAGTCCGAGACACGCGTCGAGGTTATGGCGTTGCGCAGGTAAGGCCTCAATTCGTACGGGTCCGCGTTTTTCAGGACATAGGTTTTAGTTATAACGTTGGGGTCGTTGCTAGTGGAGATGAAGTGGACCCTGTTCGTGGTCTTGTCTATATCCAACCGCAGGTCGGTTTCGACGTGTGAGCGCAATGGCGCTGGGGTTGGGGGGTCTCCCAGGAGAGAGACCGGCGACACCACTCCGGCGGCTACCAGCGCAGCGAAACACAATGCGTGTAAAGTTTTGGATTTCATGTTGTTTTTCTCCCAGGTGCGTCGTCTATTTGCGTTGTTTTGTTGGGGTTATAAACTCTTGTGGTTGCCATTCGTTTGGCAGTTTGGTTTTCTCTGTCGGGACTGGGTTTTTCAGCATTTCGTCGGCCGTGACCAGTTGCCCGGCCCAAGCGCTCCAAGTGCAATCCATCGGGTCCGCCGGCAATGACTCTATCGTCACGTAGTATCTGTAGTCTTCCCAACTGTCTGTCGTGGCGCCGAAGATATATTTGACGACGGGGATTTGGTTTAGAAACGGCACTCCGTTGTTTTGATTCACCCGATGTTTTTTGACATATGTGGCTATGAGTTTCTCCGAATTGGCGCGCAGTTTGGTAAAGGATGAGAAGTTGAAGCTATCCTGAATCAATTCTCCGGTGTTTGTGGTCTCCGACATGGTGTCTTTGACGGACAAGTTCCAAGCGAAACTGACGATGGCCGCTTGGCTTGTGCGGTCTGGTGACTCGAAACATATCAATGGGGCCGAGAGGAAGAATTTGAGTTCAGGCTGGCGCGAGGTGACTTTAACCTCTTGGTACTGGTCGTTGGACTTTGTGATGGCTTGGAAGACGGGATTGAAGCTTATTTTAAACCTTGATCCACGCCAGTTCATTGGTTGTCCCCGCATGGCACCGGTGTAATCTATCATGAAATTGGGGTCGTTGGCCACGGTCAAATAGGCTGAGGAAGCTATTCTCGCCTTTCCTTTTTGGGCCAGCATTCTAAGGAAAGTCAAGTCGATATTTGGCGCCACGAAGAATCCCGGATTGGTGAAAGAAGAGAAGTTGGCCAAGTCCATCATGTGGCTGAGGTCGGTCAGCCCCTGTAGATTGATCGAGTCGAATCCTATTCCGAATATCTCCGCGGCGGGGCCGTTTTTAAATGCGACCCAGTCCAAACCCAATTCCTTCAGGTCGGACTCGCTGACTTGGTAGATGTTTATGCGGAGCTGCATTTGCGGAAGCGGACGGTCCATAGCCCGGAGCCATACGCCGATATCCGCTCCATCCGATTTGGAGCCCTTCCAGTAGAAGAAGCTCATCCCAGGGCCAAAATTAACGCTCTGGTCGGAGTCGTTGAATCTGGCGCTCAACACATTGAACATCTCGTATTCCGAACGGTAGTTAGGGGAATAGTAGAAGTGATGGATGCCTGTTCCAGCCACTACCGAGCCGGAGTCGTCCTTCAATCCGGGGCGATCGAGCTTTTTAATCATGTCGTCGATATAGGGGACCATGAAGTTAGGCATGCTCACGGAGAGGAAGTTTTCGCCCTTCGTTGTCAAGTTCCCCACCACGGACGCGGAGTTCGCTCGCTTGACGGCACCCTCGACGAAGGGGGTAAGGTCGGACGCCTTGACGTTTTTAAGGGTATAAACCTTTGTGGTCATGTAGGTCTGGTCGCGGTCCTCCATGAGGGTGATTCTTCTGGTTTTACCCGTGGGGTTGACTCCACGTTTGTCCAACCTAGCCTTGTCCATCAGGACTTCTTTCGTGTTTTTGACCACGCCTTCCGTATTTTGCGTGAAGCCGTTCCAAGAACCAATAATCATGAAAACGACAATGGTCATGGTGGCGTTTATAGTTCTTAGCATGCCTTGGGAGCCTCCGTTCCGCTAATTTTAGTTGCAATCGACAGCACGATATGCGCTTTGGATATGGGGGGGGCTAGTTGCCAGTCCCCTCCAGTTTTATCACTCTTTCCCTCAAGGAGTCGTGGGCGAAGCCAGTGTTTTTATCCACGTTTATGACCTTGCCTTTATTCTCGAATTCCTTGAACTTCTTTTCCTTCAAGAGGTAGCCGCATTTTCCGCAGAGGACCACTTTCCCGGTGGACTTAAGGACTTGCATTTCTTCCGGGGTGAGTTTGAGGTTGCTGCTGGTGAGTAAGCGACGCTTCAAGTCGTCGGTGAGCTCGACATTCTTTTTAGAGCGCAAGGCCTGGATTTCATCTTCAGACAAGCCGAGAGGCCCTTTCTTTTCTTTTGGCGACGCGGGCGGTTTGGGCTTGACCACTGGATACGGCTGTTGACAACCGGACAATCCCGCAAGCGCCAGCACAAACAACAACACTACCAACTTCTGCATAAAACCCTCCTTTTTAATTTTGTCAGGCACTAGTGGGCCAAACATTTTTCAATATACCGATTCGCTTCCCTGCTATTTTGCTTCCGCCGCGGTTGCCGCACCGAGCAAAGGGTGGAACGCCCCCCGTCTCTACTTTTTATCGCGGTCTAATTGCCCCGAAACCAAAGAAAACGCGTAGGGTACTAGCCCGCAGAGAAATTGCAAGTGAAATTCCCTAAGAAATTTAGCAGGTCTACTTCCTCGATCTCTAATTCTCATCGGGATCATTGGCCTGCGAATCGGTTGTCGTCACGACACGTTCCGCGATTTCCGCGGCACCTTGGCGGAGGAGGATGACCACCCCTTTTCGAGTTGTTTGGCAAAGCTTATTTCGACTCGGAGCTGTAGTGGGATTGATTTCGGTACATTACGTTCTATGATAAGGGGTGTGACGGAGAGGATTTTTACGGGCAACCCAAGGGATGTATATGATTAGAAAAATCGCGTTTTTTGCAGCTACCTCGATGGTGGTGGGGATTTTAGGCGGTTGCGCGAGCGCCTCCGGCTCCTACACGTCAAACGAAAAGTTCACCTCCAGCATAGTCGGTCCGTTGCAGAAGAAGGCCTACGCTTACCAGGGAATCTACCGCAATCCCGTGATTATCGTCCACGGATTTCTTGGCTCCAACCTGTTGGACAAGGATACCGGGAAGAATATTTGGGGAAAATTCAGTAGCGAGGACAGTTACACCATCCCCGATTGGAAGATGCGCGCGTTGAGTATTCCTATGGCTAGGCACAAGCCGTTGAGGGAGCTTGTGGACAACACCGTGCCCAATGGGGCTTTGAACACGGTCGAGGTGAATTTTCTAGGAATCACTTTCAAGGAGAACGCCTACAAGAATCTCGTCGATGTTCTTCACGAGGGTGGTTATCAGCTCGAGGGGCGTCCTCTCGATCCGGGTAAGAACTACTACACTCTTTTCCAGTTCTCATACGATTGGAGGCGCGACCTGAGGGAGAGCGCAGCGAAATTGCATCAGTTTATCCTCGAAAAGCGCAAGTATCTCCAGAAGCAGTACGAGGCCCTCTACGGGATAAAAAACTACGATGTCCAGTTCGACATAATCGGGCACTCGATGGGAGGGCTCGTGTCGAGATATTATCTCAGGTTTGGCGATGCGGAACTTCCCGCCGAAAACGAGAAGCCCGTTATCACTTGGGCTGGAAGCAAATACGTGGACCGTCTCATTATTCTCGGGACTCCCAACGCCGGCTACCTGGACACCTTATTGGAGATGCAAAAGGGAAGAAGCGTGCCCCCGTTCCCTCCGGCGTTGCTTTGCACGTGGCCGTCCTACTATCAAATGCTGCCGGATGCCTCTACAAAATCGGTGGTCTACAAAAGCGACCCCGCCAAGGCTGTCGATATATACGATTTCAACACATGGGTCAAGATGCAATGGGGATTGGCCAGTCCGGCGCAAGAGGAGGTCTTCAAAATCCTCTTGCCAAAAGTCAAAAACCGTATTGAAAGACGTTTGATAGCCTTCGATCATCTTAAAAAATGCTTGAACCGGGCGAAGCGGTTTAAAAGGGCGATGAGTGTTCCCGCCGTGCCCCCTCCGGATGTCAAGCTTTATTTGGTCTTGGGTAATGCCGTCAAGACGACGCGTCGGGCGTCCGTGGACGAGAAAACCGGCGCGATAGGGGATATCCAGTATGGCCCCGGCGACGGCAAGGTATTGGAGACGAGCGCCCTGTACGATAGACGCGAGGGGCTGAAAACCTGGGTGCCTTTTTTCTTTGGTCCCATTGCTTGGAACAGTATCATCCAGCTGCGCGCCGCGCATATGGGGATAACGACCGATCCCGCATTCAAGGACAATATCCTTTTCTTGCTGTGTTGCGTGCCCACAACCCGATATCGGGACTTGATTGAGGAATACAATAAACGCTAAATAGGGGGCTTTTTCAGCAAACTCTAAATTGGGGCTCGCAGCCCTCCGGATTCTGGGGATTTATGGGAGTTATGGGAGTTATGGGAGTTATGGGAAAAGAGGGGATTGCGCGGGCCTCCGTCCAATCCTTATTCGTGTTCATTCGTGGCTAACTTTGTGCGAAAGTCTAGTTTTTTAGGCTTCTTAGGTGGTCGGATTTCGGTTTGGCTAGAGTCTATAGGATCCGCCACAGAGCTATTTCATCATTTTACTGAAAGAAATCTATAACATCGATACGTTCAGCAGTTGAAGCATGTTGGTACCATTCAACTATTTTGTGTTTACATTTCTGAAAATCGTCTACTGTAGTGATATCCCCTAATTCATTGAAGCTAGAATCTTCAAGAAATAGCGTTAAAAAAGCACCTGTTTCCTTGAGTTCCGAAGCGTTTGCCGTTGCGAGCATTTTCATGCAGTTGTTATAGTTTTGCATTATCCACACGTCTCTTGGTAAATATTCTATATGTTTAAAATAATTTATAAATTGCTTTTTGGAGCAACTGTAAACCTTGAAATAGCCAGTAAGATTAAATAATATTGTTTTGGTTTTTAAGTCTTCAAACTTGTAATTTTTCAGAGTATTTCTTACTTTGGCAATTGCCCAATCAGTCCGAGACTTGCCTTTTAACTCATGCCTCCAAACTTTTTCAAATGCCTCAAAGTCTTTGCCTGGATCTTGAAATGTAAATGTCTGTATGATTAGAGGATATATATACGTCATATAGCCTCGGTACATTATTGTATTGTTACCTCTTTTATATGTCCGAATTAACGCTTCTACAAACTGATTGTCCATTGAGCGAATAAGGTCCAAAGACCTGGCGATTCGTATGTATGCATATATAAATTTCAAGTCGCCGTAGTTCTTAATATCTAAATACTTATATGGATTCGAGCTTTTGTTTACCTCTTTCCATATTTCAATAATTTCGCCCCTAGAGTATTTACCATCAATGTAAGGGCCTTTTAATTTAGCTGTGCTAAGATTGTTCTTTTCGGTCTGAGCGTTGGCTAATGAGCAAATAACGCAAAGAAATAGCGTAAGATAGTTTTTCATTTTTTACTCCCTACAGCATCAATCATTGCATTGTTCACGATAATAAGCATTTTGGGTTTATTTCTAGCCATCGGATGGCTGCCTGGGGCAAACTCCGCCATTGGCTTTTCTGGTCCCTTAATTTTTTCCTGCATCCTATGCCATGAA
Organism: Lentisphaeria bacterium; assembly: GCA_015486135.1. Classification (GTDB taxonomy): domain Bacteria; phylum Verrucomicrobiota; class Lentisphaeria; order Victivallales; family JAADHT01; genus WFSE01. The sequence continues at coordinate 21,609 of WFSE01000172.1, read as the reverse complement.
TAATTTACCGCATGTCCGCGGATTGCGCAAGTCCTTGGATTTTTGCCACTATGTAGGCCTTGCTGAAAAAGTCGATAACGCCCCGATTCTACGTCCTGGCTCCCGTATCTCCGCGAGGGAAATATTGCGCGCCTTTAGCGCTTGAAAACGGGGGAGCCCCCAGCTCCCCGGGTTGCACCCGGGGCTATGGAATTGCGGGCCTGCAGCCCTCCGGATTCTGGGGAGTTATGGGAGTTATGGGAGTTATGGGAAAAGAGGGGATTGCGCGGGCCTCCGTCCAATCCTTATTCGTGTTCATTCGTGGCTAACCTAGCGTGCGGGGCTAGTTTTTTGGGGAGGTGTCAGAGTTTTGAACCGATTTTAGTTGGCTTTCCCAGTCTTTGTCCGAGAAGGTTTTGATCTCGCCGTTCACATACAGGATAGCGCCGAAGTTTTTGTGGTTGCCTGGTTTACTCCAGAGGATCGGGTTTTTTCCATCCGATGATGTCGAGAGTCCGCCCGCATAGGCGTAATCGCAAGTGTTTTCGGTCAGGGGGGCTCCCTGTGCCGCCGCCGCGTGACCGGTGGAGGGGCACACGAAAACCTGCGGTTTTTCGATAAATTTGTGCTTCAGGAGGTTGTTCAATCCTTCGGCGCCACTGGATTTTGGGAATTTCCCTTCAAAGACATTCGCATACATTTGAAGGGCTTCCGATATTTCCTTTATGTTTTTCAAGCAGATTTGCCTGTTGTGGAGTTCTTTGGGCGTGGTTTTCGCGTTATTCGTGAGGGGGGCGGCTGCGGTGGCGTTCTCAACGTGCGTTGGTTTAGCTTTGACCTTGGGTGAATTTTTGACATTCTCCACAACCATTTTTGGTGTCGTTGCCGGAACGTTTTGCCGCGAGACCGATGGCTGTTTGGCGATTGGCGGGATGGAGTCTTTACCTTTCCTGTTGGTTGACACCAGCAGGACTATGACAATCAGTGCTATCACCGCTGCGACGATTACCATTGCGAGGGGTTTAATGGGGAATGACGGCGAGTCGGCTTCTGGGGTTTTTGCGTTTTTGGCGCTGGCGTCTCCTGTCCGCGTCTCGGAGGTGTCGGTGGGGGGGGGCGCCGACTTTGCGGTCTGGTCGTTCGGGATGTGAATAGCTTGAATTTTATACTCGCCCGAAGCTGGTTTCTCGTGGTCTTCGGTCAATGTGGACGGGGGGCGTTGTTTCAGGAGCGCGTCGAGATCGGCGACGACGGAGTCCCAGGATTGGTAGCGTTGTTCGATATCCTTTACGAGCATCTTGGCGAGAACGCTCGCGCAGGCATCGCTGATTTCGGGGTTTTTTGATTGCGCGGGCGTGGGATCTTCCGTGACTTGCGCCTGCAACGCTTCCATCTTTGGTTTATCCGCAAAGGGATTGGCGCCAGTGAGTAGCTGATAGAAAACCAGACCCAGGCAATAGATGTCGGAACGGAAATCTATATCTTTTCCCTGCGCTTGCTCCGGGCTCATGTAATATGGGTCGCCGATAGCGAACCCCTGCATGGTCAAAGCTTTACCTTGATCGAGGGATTTCGCCACTTCGAAATCTGTGAGGAGGGGGACATTCCCCTTGGCGACATAGATGGTGTCGGGCGAGACATCCCGGTGGATTATCCGTTGCTTGTCCCAAGCGTAATGGAGCGCGTCCGCCAACGCTTTTATTATCCGGACGCTTTCTTTCTCGTCGAGATTTCCGCGGTGCTCCAAGTAGTCGTTCAGAAAAAACCCCTTCTCATGCGGGGTGGCTAGGAACAATATTCCGTTGTCTTCTCCAGCGTCTAGTAGCGGGAGGATATTGGGATGTTCAAGTTTTCCGGCCAGCTCAGCGCCTTGGAGGAAGCGTTCGGCGGTTTCCCGGTCTTTGGACAACGCCGGGGGAATAACGCGGAGGAGGACCTCGCTGCCGTTCTCTTCGTCCCGCCCGATATAGACATCGGTACCCAACACGCCGCGGCCGTGTTTTTCCACGATAGTGTAGCGGTTGTTTATTTTGGTCCCAACTCCCAGGTCAATCATTCGACAGCCTCCCACAAGAAGTGAACGGTCGATGATGACAATATCTATCGTAAATCAAAAAGCAAGTGGGGGCCGGTGCGGTGTCGTGCCCGTGTCGTTTTTGGGATATAGAGTGTTGGCGGGGGGCTAGCATCCCCTGGTTTTCCGTGGAGTTGAGCCTGGGGTAGCAGGTTTGCGAGTGTTGTTGGTTCGGATGTTTGGAAATAAGGGATTATGGGGGTATCGTTTTGGATTTTCGGGCGATAGGAGTCCGGATTGTTTGATTCCTACGGGAAAGGAGGTGCGTCATGTGTGGCGGATGGTTGACACGAGGGCTTTTTACTGCGATGTTGGCGTGCTGGACGGTTTGGGCCGTTTCGGCTGGAGAGAAGAAAATGGATAAGAAAAAAGGGATGGAGAAGACTGCGATTGTGCTGGCTAGTTTCGGCACTACATACCCCAAGGCGATCAAAGCAATCACCAACATAGAATCCCGGGTGAAGAAAGCGTTTCCCGGGGCTGAAGTTCGAATCGCCTTCACCTCGAACATTATCCGCAAGATTTGGATGAAACGCGCTTCCGATGCGAAGTTTCTGGCCGAGTATCCCGGGCTGAAGCGTTTCGTCACGGTTAAAACCCCTTTGGCGACTATCGCTGATCTGCAGAACGAGGGATACAAGAATATCATCGTGCAACCGACCCATATCTACGCCGGGGAGGAGTTCTCCGACACTAGGACGATGGTTGCGGCATTGAACATGATCAAGACGATCAAGCCCCGCTTCACGCCATTCCACAAACTTCTTCTGGGGCGTCCCGCTCTTGGGAAACCGGGGATTTCCCCCGACTACCACGAGGATATCGCTAAGGCGGTGAAAACGCTCGCCGGGGATGTCGATATGGCTCGGAAGGAGAACGCCTCCCTCGTGTACATGGGGCATGGTAACGAATACTACAGCACGGGTATATACGCCGAATTCGAGAAGGCTATGCGCAAGGCGTACCCGGATGTCAAAATATATGTTGGCACGGTGGAGGGATATCCGTCATTGGGAGACGTGGTCGAGCGTTTAAAGCATGCGAAACCCGCGAGGGTGCTACTCAAGCCCATGATGATTGTCGCTGGAGATCACGCCAACAACGACATGGCCGGCGACGAACCCGATTCTTGGAAATCGGAGATCGAGAAGCTTGGAGTCAAGGTGTTTCCCAAACTCGAGGGTTTGGGCGAGAACGATCAATGGGCGGACATATTCGTTGAGCACATCAAGGACGTGGCCGGGAAAAACGGACTTAAGCTTTGAGCGCTCGTCCCAAATTGACAGGGGTCGGGGTGGGGCCAGGCCCCGCCGACCTCTTGACATTGCGCGCCGTCGCGGCGTTCCGCTCCGCCGATGTCATCTTCGAGGTCGTAGGCAGGAACAGTTCTTTCAGCGTTTCCGGGGCAGTGGTGGACTCCATCGAGGGACTTTCCAGCCGCCGCGAGCGATTGGTGTTCTCGATGTCTCTTTCCCCTGGCGAGAGGAGGGCCGCGGTCAGGAGGAACGCCGAGATTGTCGCCCGCGAACTACGCGGCGGCAATAGTTGTGTTTTCGCCACGATTGGCGACCCGTTGACCTACAGCACGTTTCCATATCTCGCCGCGGAAGTCGCGGAATTGATCGAAGGATTGGAGGTGGAAGTGGTTCCCGGGGTAACTTCTTTCAACGCGGCGGCCGCGGCTACCGGCGCCACGTTGGTCGAGCACGACGAGACACTCGCCGTGGTTCCGGCATTCTTGCCGGAGAACCTCCGGGAAGGGTTGCTCGCCGCCACCGACACGGTTGTGTTTCTGAAGGCTGGCAAGACTGTCGGGGCGATTTTGGCGGCACTGGACGCCACTGGCTCGGAATGGGATGTGGCGCACGTGTCCCGGCTGGGGCTTGAGGGCGAGCGGATTGCCAAAGGCCCTGACGAGGCGTTGGAGAACGCCGGGGAATATCTTTCCCTTCTTATTGCCCGCAGGAAGCGGGAGAATCGCTAGGTGTAACGATGCATCACCATGGAATTCCGGACCCTTTGTCGACGCGGACTTTGCTTACGCTGGCTCGGTTGTGCTTGTATGTGTGGGTGGGGACTTTTATTGGGGCGGTATTCGAGTTCCGCGGTTGGATGAGGTGGTTTGCGTTTTTAGCGCGTCCGCTTATGCGGTTGGCGCGGATTTCGGAGTTGGCGGCGGCGGCGTTTATCACCGCGTTTGTTTCCAATAGCGCGGCCAACGCTATGGTTGCTGGTGCCCGAGCGGAGGGGGAGATCAGCCGTCGCGAACTTATTGTTTGTGGCATAGCCAACGCTTTCCCGGCCAAGGTTTCGCACTTTATGCGGATACTTTTTCCGTTGATTGGCACTATCGGGCTACCTGGCGCGCTTTACGCGGGAATACAGTTTTTAACTGGTGCCGTGAGGACCGCGTTGGTGTGGTTGATAGGCGGTGCGCCCAGGGCGAAGGATGGCGATGGTGGCGTCGGGTCCGTGGATGCCAGTTCCGAGCGGGTGGATCTGCTTCGTCGGAGTGGGCCGTTGTCTTGGCCGAAAACGTTGGTCAAGGCATCGAAGCGGGCCTCGCGAATATTGGGGCGCGTGTGTTTGATTTCCGCTCCAATGTATATGATCGTGTCGTTTCTGGCGGCGTTTGGTTTTTTCGACACTTGGAAAAGCGCCATGCCGTCAGCGATTTCCGGAGTGCTGCCCCCGGAGGTTATGACGGTAATTGTCGCCAGGCTCGGAGGAATACTGAGCGCTGCTGCTGCGGCGGTGGAGTTACGCACGTCTGGAGCGTTGAATGATATTCAGATTACATCGGCGTTTTTGATAGGGAACATGTTTACGAATCCGATACGGGCGGTTCGTAGGAATCTTCCCGCGTCGTTGGGGATATTCGGCCAGGACGGTTTTGTGATAGTACTGGTCGTGCAATTGTTTAGGTTTATTGCCGCGTTAATCGCGGTGGGCGCGCTTTTGGCTATTGCGGCGGGGCGTGGATAATGGTGGATGGCGTTTTTAACGAGAGAGGTCGAAGGAATGGAAGCGGAGCTTGGAGATAGTTGGAGCGAGATTTGCCGGAAGATATCCTGGGGCATGACTGGGGCGGAGATCGAGAGCGAGAGCTTCCGGAGGATAGAATCGGAGGTTCCTAGGGATGTCAGAATGCGGTTTGACGGACGCAGATGGCGCGTCGCTAGGCGGCTGGTGCACACTACCGCAGATTTTTCCATCGCCGAGGCGCTGGCGTTTCGGGGCGATCCGTTTGACACCACCCTCGAAGCGTTGCGGGCCGGAGCGCCGATATATTGCGACTCGAACATGATAAAGAGCGGGATTTCGGTGCCGAAACTTGCGAAGTTCAATCCGTCGTATACTCGGGATTCCATCATGTGCCATGTCACCGATCCGGATGTGGCGGAAGCGGCGCGCGCTAACGGTACGACGCGCGCCTTGGCCGCCGTGGAGAAGGCGGTTCCAAATTTGGATGGCGCAATCGTGCTGATTGGCAACGCTCCTCTAGCTCTCGCCAAGATTTCCTTGCTGACGATTGAGAAGACCATTCGCCCGGCAGTGGTGTTGGGGATGCCCGTGGGATTTGTCAATGTCGAGGAGTCGAAACATCTTTTGCAAATAGCGACGGATGTTCCCGCAGTTGTTCTTCGCGGACGTCGCGGGGGGAGTCCTCTCGCCGTGGCGGCGTTGCATGCTATTATGGAGGAATTTCTGGACAATGCCTGACCCGATGGAGAAGCTCAGGAGCGGATACACGACCGGTGCGTGCGCCGCCGCGGCCGCTAAGGCTGCGTGGCTTGAGCTGAAAGGTGCGTCCAAGCCCGACATCGGACAGGTGGAGATTATTTTTCCCGACGGATCGAGGAGGGATGTTGAGATTCGGTTGACGCGCCGTGGAAGGGGCACGGCGGTGGCGGAGGTCAGAAAATTCGCCGGGGACGACCCGGATGTTACTGATGGAGCCGTGGTTTCCGCAGAGGTTTCCGAGGCTTCTTTGGACGCTATCGAGGCGGACGAGCGCGACCATGTCGAGAGATGCGCCGGAATCGTGGTTGTCGTCGCTGGTGGCGAGGGGGTGGGGTTGTCCACCCGCACCGGAATCAAGGTTCCGCCTGGCAAATGGGCGGTAAACCCGGCTCCGAGACGGATGATCGCCGACAATATCGCAGGTTCTGGCGTTGCCCCGTCCGCTGGAAAATCGGCGCGTGTTGTGATTTCGGTTGCCAACGGTGCGGAAATTGCAGAGAAGACCCTCAATGCCAAGTTGGGCGTTGTTGGTGGTGTTTCCATTCTCGGAACAACCGGAATCGTCACTCCGCACTCCCATTCCGCCTACGTGGAAACCATCCGGCTTCTAGTGGAAAACGCGGTGACGAATGGCGCTAAATCCGTATGCTTTTGCACTGGCGCCGCCACTGAGCGGGCCGCCAGACAGCATTTTCAGGAGGTGCAGGAGAACGCTTTTATCAGGATAGCTGACTTTATCGGCGACGCGCTGGATGCCGCGGAAGAGGGAGGGGTGACCCGAGCCGTCGTGGCGTGCATGCCTGGAAAACTGTTCAAATACGCCCTTGGATTCAAAAACACCCATGCGGCGAAAGTGGAGGCGGATGTCAAATCGTTGTCTGGTTTTATGAGACGCGCCGCCGTGGATTGCGACGAGAACGCCGCGGCCCTGGATGCTCCGACCATCAGGGGGGCGATGAAAACGTTGTCCGAAGCCGACACTTTTGCGTTGTTAGAGGAGTTGGGCTTGGCGGCGGCGGAACGGTTGTCGTCCTGGGTCCCTTCGGTGGAGGTTGTCGTGTCGTGTTTTGATTTCGATGCGAAAGTCCCGCTTGGAAAATGGACGAAACAATGGAGAGACGGCAAATGAGGACATATCCGGTAAATCTTCTTCTGGAAGGACGCAGGACGCTAGTGGTTGGCGGGGGGAAAATCGCCGTCAGAAAGGTCGCTGGGCTACTGGAAGCTGGTGCGGAAGTTGCGGTGGTCGCCCCGGATGTTAACGCGGCGATAAAAAAACTGTCGAAGGAGGGGATGGTAAAACTGGAAATGCGCGAATTCCGCGGGGACGACTTAGAGGGGGTCCGTCTGGTTTTCGCCGCTACCTCCGACCTGGCATTGAACCGCGGGATAGTGGAGATGTGCTATCGGCGCGGTGTCCTTTGCTGTGCCGTGGATTCCGCTTGGAAGGAGGGGGATTTCATAACGCCGGCATCGTTCCATCGGGGTGGTTTGACTGTGGCGATTTCGACCGACGGCGTATCTTGCAAGAGGGCGAAATGGGCGAAGTGGAATTTCGTCAAGGCGCTGGAAAGGGGGGATGGGGCGACATTGCTCGCTCTTGGCGTGGACCACTATTCGGTTCCACTCGAGTTGCGGGAGGGGATAGTTCCGTCGCGGGAAAGAAAGCTCGCCATTGCCGCGGAACTCGCGGATGCCGCGTGGATAAAAGAATTCGTCCTCCTGTCTACATGCAACCGCATTGAATTGCTGGCCGTGGCATCGCCTAACGAGGCGCGGATAGCGGCTTTGGAATCGCTTCTCGGGCTAGAGGGCCTTGCTGAGGCCCCGGGGCGCGTTCGGACCGGGCTGGACGCCTTCGCCCGCGTCGCGATGATCGCGGCGGGATTGCTCTCGCAGACACCGGGCGAGAAGCATGTAGCCGCACAAGTCAAGGCTGCGTTTGACGAGGCTATTGGTAACGAGTGGGCGGGGCCCGCCATGAAGGCGTGGCTGGACGCCGCGGTCAGAGTATCCCGCGATATCCGCGCCGAGATAGAGCCGGAAATCCACTCCTTCGAGGTGGAGGATGTCGCCATGGCGTACATCGGCGATGTGGTTGGAAAGCTCAAAGGGGTCGAGGTGTTGCTTCTTGGCACTGGAGCTGTGGGGATGGGAATGCTGGGGAGACTCGAGGGGGCTGGAGCGAAGGTCATGGCTCTCTATAATTCGGCTCCCCCCAGTGGGGGCGACATGCGGCCATCGCGTGGATATCGTCCGCTTTCAGACATGGACACCTGTCTTGCTGGAAACCGGATCGTCGTTTGCGCTGTTTCCGTCGATAAACCGATTCTCTCAAAGGAAACCGCGTCCAGCATTTCCGAAGAGCCCAAAGTGCTGGTGGTTGACTTGGGTGTCCCTAGAAACGCCGACCCGGAACTTGCGGCCGCGGCGGGAAATATTACCTTGGCCAATCTCGACGATTTGAAGCATTGGCGGCGACGTGAAATCTTGGACCTGAAGGAAATGGAACGCGTCGCCATGCGTGTGGTGGAATGCAAACGTTCGCTCTACAACAAGATTCTCGAGGGAATCTAGCAATGGCTGCTGAATAATTAAGCGCTTGCCAATTATTCTGTGAGTCCTAAGCTAATAGTGGACTTACTGGACTGGGTTGACACCTTAGTGAACGTCCCTTATCTTGTCCGTGTTGCATTGTTCAGTAAACCCTACTTGTTTTCCTAGCCTGGTTTAGGGGGTTCGTTATGGATCATTTTTTGCAAATCATATCGGATGCCACGGGATTGTCGATAGGCATTGTTCGGAACATCTTTTGGTCGCTGTCCACCTTGGTTATAATATACGTCTCCAGGATGTTCGTTTTGGGGATGGCTTATCGTCACAAGGGGGACGATATCCGTCTTCGCTACCGTTGGCGCAAGACAACCACATACATAGGGACGTTTCTGGCGATCTTCATTCTCTGGAAGATATGGTACGCGGGCTCCGTGAATATTTCCACCTATTTGGGGCTTCTCTCCGCGGGATTGGCGGTGGCGTTGAAGGAGCCGATCGAGAACGTCGCGGGATGGGCGTTTATCCTTTTGAACCGCCCGTTCGATGTGGGGCATAGGATTCAGGTTGGCGATATCCGCGGGGATGTCATCGACCAGGGGATGTTCACGTTTGTTCTCATGGAGGTGGGGGAATGGATTGACGCCGAGCATAGCACCGGCCGGGTGGTGCACGTTCCCAACGGCAGGGTTTTCCGTGACACCGTCGCCAACTACGGCGCTGGATTCGAGTTTATATGGAACGAGATTCCTGTTTTGATAACGTTCGAGAGCGATTGGGTGAAGGCGGAGAAGGTTTTGAGGGAGATTGTCGAGCGTCTTGGAGCCTCCGCTAGCGAGAAAGCCGCTGAGAAAGTTAGAATGGCGGCTTCCAAGTATATGATATTCTACCAGAAGCTCACACCGACCGTGTACACTTCGGTCAAGGATTCCGGCGTGCTACTGACCATGCGCTATCTTTGCGAGCCGCGCTCGCGTCGCGATTCGGAGCAGACTATTTGGAAGGATGTTTTGAAGGAATTAGACAAGCACGACGATATCGAATTGGCTTACAACACCATGAGGATATACCGGACGGACGCCGCGGCGGAACGGAAGTGACATCCGCCCGCCCGATGGAGACCATCCCCTCCAGAGAGTCTTTAGAATGTCTGTAGACACAACACAATCCCCGCGCGGGTTCCGCGGACCGGACGATGAGGTTTTTTCCGCATTTTGTGTCGCGGCGGGAGGCTCGGGAGCGGGAAAAACCACCGTGGTGTTGGCGTTGCTGGCCGCCTTGAAAAGGCGCGGGATGAGAATCGCCCCATTCAAGTGCGGCCCAGATTACATAGACCCCAGTCATCATAAATCGATATGCGGAACGCCTTCCAGAAATCTTGACACGTGGATGATGGGGTCCGAGGGGGTTAAGCGGACATTCGCCAATGCTTCGGTCCCGGCCGATGTCGCCGTGGTGGAGGGGGTAATGGGGTTGTTCGACGCGTCGTCTCCAACCGCCTTGTCTGGCTCCACCGCGGATGTAGCGGCCACATTGAATATCTCCGTGTTGCTTGTTTTGGACACCAAGGGAATGGCGGGGACAATCGCGGCAATCGCGAAAGGGCTGGCCGATTTCGATCCCCGTGTTGAAGTTATAGGGGTCGTGGCAAACAACGTCGGGTCGAGTAGGCACGCGGATATTCTCCGGGAGGCGCTCGCCGCCCACGGCGCTCCCCCGCTTTTGGGATATTTGATCCGGGACGCTGAATTGTCTATCCCGGAACGTCATTTGGGGCTGACCCCGGCGAGCGAACATGCGATAGACAGCGCTTTGGAGGGACGGTTGGCCGACGCCGCGGAAAGGTGCTTTGATATTGACGGGATATTGGCCGCTTCACGACAGCCCACGCTGGTTCCCTCGTTTCTCCAGATGCCGGAAAATCGGCGTGGACGCGTCGCTTTGGCCTTGGACGAGGCGTTCCATTTCTACTACGACGACAATTTGGACTTTCTGAAAGGGCTTGGTTTCGAGATTGTGGAGTTTCGTCCGATATCCGATGAGCGATTGCCCGATAATGTCGATTGGGTTTACATCGGCGGTGGTTTTCCCGAGTGCTTCGCCGACCACTTGGAGGCGAATTCCTCGATGCGGCGCTCTATCGCGGAATTCGCAGCGGGCGGCGGCGCGGTTTACGCGGAATGCGGGGGGCTGATGTATCTGTCGAACTCCTTGACCGATACAACGGGACGATGCTTTGAAATGTGTGGAGTCATTCCCGTGGATACGACGATGGAAAGCCGACTAAGATCTCTGGGTTACCGCGAGGCCCGCGTTTTGGGTGGACTTCCATTCGCCGATACTGGCGCCACCTTCCGGGGACATGAGTTCCATTGGTCCTCCGCCAACCCTACGGATACTTCCAATGTTCAGCCGTTCCTCGAAATCCGTGGAGCGTCTGGCGGTGAATGGACCCCGGCCGGGTTCCGTGTCGGAAATGTCTCCGCTAGTTATGTCCATCTCTATTTCGGGCTCACTGAATAATTGACAAGTGCTTAATTTTCATTGGGTTAAGTCTGTTTCCAATTGTGTCATCTCCAAGCTTTTGGGAGCATGCCTCCCAAAAGCCTTGGAGCCGACAGATGTTTTCTTCTCAATTTGAGGCACTTGCCAATTCCGCGACACACGTTCGTGTGACTTAAGGGTGTCCCGCACTACGCTGGGACACCTATATCCGGCAGGCGCGAAGCGTCCTTCCGCAAAGCCCGCAGGGTTCGCAAAGCGAACGGAAGGATCGCCTAATCATCGGCACGTTTCCGACTTTTTCAGTAAGCCCTACCTATACGCCAGCGGCTCGCCGCGGGGGACGGTTCCGCGCTTTGACTGGAGTCGGAAGTGCCGATTCCGCCCCTATTGGCGAAAGCGGCTCTACTTTTCCAAACTCGAAATTTTCCGTGAAGCTTGGATTACGCGAAGGGATTTTCCGTCGGATACCTGTCCGACTTAGGCCTGTTCGCGTATATGTCCGGTACTCCCAGCATGGTTAGCGCGTCGCACATCGCTTTTCCAGCCTTGGCGAATCCGATGGCGGCGTGATGGGGGAATCGTTGTTGAATGAGGACGTGGCGGTAGAATCTGCCCATTTCCGGGATGGCGAAGACCCCCACGCCGCCGAAGGTGCTCGGATCCATGTCGAGGATTTCACCCTCCGCCACATAGGATTTGAGTTTGGCGTCGGCGGTGGATTGCAGGCGGAACAGGGTGATGTCGCCGGGGCGAATCCTTCCCTCCAGTGTTCCCCTAGTGATATCGGGCTCCTTTCCGGGTTCCATCAATCGGTGCATGATGACTTGATAGTTTATTTTTGGGAGTAGCATGCAACTGGAGCATGTGTTGCCGCAATGGAATCCCATAAAGAGGTCTGTTCGGGTGTAGCTTCCGACAACGGCCGGGTTGTTCTCCACCATATCCTTGGGGACGGTGTTGTTGATGTCGAGCAAGGTTGCGGGGAGTTGGGTCGCGCAAGTCGCGATATATTCGCTTAACGCGCCGTATATGTCCACTTCGCAGGATACGGGTATTCCTCTCGACGCCAGTCTGGAATTGACGAAGCAAGGGACGAATTCGAAATATTTCTCGAAAGATGGCCAGCACTTGTTCGCGAAGATACCGAAAGATGAGGCGCCCAGGTTGGTCTCCATGAATTTAACGAGAGCCACTTCGTATTGGGCTAGCTTGTCCAAAAGTTCGGGATATGTGTTCCCCGCGCCGAGCTCCTCCGCCATTTGCTTCGCGACATCCGCGGTTTCGGGAGCCCCTTTGGCTTCGTTGTATATATCGTAGAGGTCGAGCTCGCTATTCTCCATGATTTCCACGCCGAGGTCGTAGAGGGGTTTCACGGGGGCGTTGCAGGCTAGGAAGTCCTGGGGTCTTGGGCCGAAGGAGAATATTTTAAGTTTTTTCAAGGCCACGACGATCCTCGCGACATCCGCGAAATCCCGGATCATTCCCGCCACCTCGTCGGGAGTTCCCACGGGGTATTCGGGGATGTGGGCGGTGACACCTCGCAGGCCTAGATTGTAGGACGCGTTCAGCATGCCGCAATAGGCGTCGCCACGATCGGACGCCAAGGACGCGGTCGACTCTTCCGCGGCCGCGGCAAGCATAGCCGGGCCATCGAATCGTTGAGCGATAATGGTTGTTGGGCCTTCGGGACCGAAGTTGCCTAGGAAGAGGACGACGGCGTTGGCGCCTTTTTCGCGTAATTGTTCAAGGGCTTTCAGCGAATCGGTTTCGTTTTCCACCACGGTGGGGATGTCGACGACGGGCAGATTCAAACTGGCGCATTCGTCCAGTAACGCCTTTTTCCTTTTTTCCGAAAGTGCTTTCGGGAAGCAGTCTCTGCTGACCGCGACGAGACCTATTTTCAGTGTTGGTACGTTGTTCATTTTATTTCCTCCTTTTGGCCGTAATACGCATCTTGGCCGTGTTTGCGTTCGTAATGTTTCATGACGAGGGTTTTTTTCAGTGCCGAAGAGTTTGGGTTGGCCTGTTCGGTGAAGAGCGCCATTTTCGCCAGCTCTTCGAGAACCACGCTGTTATAGACGGCCTTGTCGGCGTTTTTCCCCCAGGTGAAGGGGCCGTGGCATGCCACGAGCACCATCTCGTATTCCAGTGGCGAGAATCCCCCTTTCTCGAACTCCTGGAGGATCTGGTTGCCCGTTTCCTCCTCGTAGTCGCCGGTGATCATATCGTCACTCATGACGGCGGTGCAGGGGACGGGACCTGGGAGGTGGTCCGCGTGGGTTGTTCCGTAAATAGGAATCGCCCTCATAGCTTGAGCCCATCCGACGGCGTAGGTGGAATGGGTGTGCGCCACTCCTCCGACTCCTTGAAAACCCCGATATATGACGGCGTGGGTTTTCGTGTCGGAAGAGGGGTTTAATTGCCCTTCGACTTTTTCGCCATCGAAATCGACCACGACCATTTGCTCCGGAGAGAGTTTGTCGTAGGGAACCCCGCTGGGTTTTATTGCGAAAACCGCGGCGTTTCTGTCGCAAGCGCTAGCGTTTCCAAATGTGTATATTGCCAATCCCCTCCGTGGGATTTCCATATTCGCCAAATAGGCTTCTTCTTTCAATTCCCTGTAAGAAGGCATTTTCGTTCCTCCGTCGGGCTACTCGACGCTTTTGGACATGTAGTTCCCTAGCTCGTCGTATTTCGCGTACAGCTTTTTGTATTCGGCGTGGTTGTCCATGTTTGGGGAGTAGGTGGCGTGGAATCCGCTCGCCATGGCTTTTTGCGCGTCGAAGACGCTTTTATGGATGCCGGCGGCGGTCGCGGCGAACATGGCGGCTCCCAACGCGCACGCTTGTTCTGATTCGACCACTTTTATTTCGATGCCTAGCACATCCGCTACCACATTCATGACGAAATCCGATTTTTTTGCCACACCGCCGAGGGCGATAACTTGGGAGATGTGGATTCCCTCATCCTCGAATCGGTCTATTATTTTTTTAGCGCCGAAAGCGGTCGCTTCCACGAGGGCTCTGAATATGGCCGGCGCGTCGCTTCCCATGTTGAGTCCCGAGATAGCCGATTTCAGCTTTTGATTCGCATACGGGGTGCGTCGTCCGTTTATCCAATCCAGCGCCACGACCCCTGTTGAACCTACTGGAAGTTTCGCCGCTTCTTCTCCCAGTTCCGAAAGAATTTTAGCCTCGGCTTCCTTCACTATTTTCGCGCTGGAGGCTTTGTCGATCAGATCCGTGTTGGCCACGATGGTTTGGAGTGGCCACGCCAAGAGGCGTCGGAACCACGCGTAGAGATCGCCGAAAGCGGACTGGCCCGCTTCCAGGCCGAGCATTCCCGGTAGTATGGAGCCATCGACTTGGCCGCATATCCCCGATACCAACTTATCGCCCACCTCCTCCATCGGGGCTACCAACATGTCGCAGGTCGAAGTTCCCATGACCTTGATCAGCGCTCCCGGCTCTATGGCGCCTCCAACCGCGCCCATGTGCGCGTCGAACGCCCCTACACCAACCACCACGTTTTCGTCGAGGCCGAGTTTGTCCGCCCATTCCTTGGTCAGAGTTCCGACTGGCATGTCGGCGGTGTGCGTTTGTGAGAACAACCTCGGTCGGAGTCCAGCCAGCAAGGGATCCAGCGCCTTCAAAAAATCGTTGGAGGGGAGCCCTCCGAATTCCTCGTGCCACATCGCCTTGTGTCCGGCGGCGCAACGGCTCCGTTTCATCTCAAGGGGGCTTGTGTTTCCAGTCAGGACCGCCGGAATCCAGTCGCAGTGCTCAACCCAGGAGAACGCTCCTCCGCATACCGCTGGATCGTCTCTTAAAATATGTAGAATTTTAGCCCAGAACCATTCGGCTGAATAGACTCCCCCGCAATATTTCGTGTAGTCCACTTCCCATTCGCGCGCTAGGTTGTTGATTTCCTCCGCCTCTTTGATCGCCGTGTGGTCTTTCCAAAGGACGAACATGGCGTTCGGGTTATCCATGAACTCGTCCTTCAACGCGAGTGCCACGCCATTCGAGTCGACGGCCACCGGAGTCGATCCGGTAGTGTCCACCGATATGGCGGCGATTTTGTCCGCCGTTCCCGGAGGGGCCGTCCGCAACGCTCCCGCGATGGCGTTCTCCAATCCCTCTAAATAGTCCAGGGGATGTTGGCGGAACATGTTTTTGCCGGGATCGCAGTATTTCCCTTCCGCCCATCGTCGATAATCGTGGACGCTTGAAGCGATCTCGCGGCCGTCGTTGGTGTCAACAATCAAAGCTCTAACCGAATCGGTTCCGTAATCGAGGCCTATGGCATAGTCTTTGGACATCGTCTCTCCCTGTTTTCATTCATTCCGAAGCAATGTGTGGGTGACCAGTTTTTCCAAGCCTTCGAGCTGTTTGAACGGGGCTTGAAATCGCCACCAAATAAAGCGCTAAAGCTATGGCGTGAATTGAAAAAGTCAAGTTCAGGGATTATCCACGCGTTGGCTTGACGCCGACGACTATTTCCCCGCGCCACTTTTTCGTCGCTGTTGATTCCGCGATTTCCGCGGCGGTTCCCCGTAGAATTTCCTCGTGCATTTTCGTGGCTTCCCTCACAACCGCGACTTCCGCGTTTCTTTCCACGAATTCCGCGATTTCCGCGAGAAATCTCGCTATGCGTTGAGGGGATTCATAGAAGAATGCTGTGCGTTCCTCTGTCCGAACCGTTTCCAGTAGGCGTTGTCTCGCGCCTTTTTTTCTGGGAGGAAAGCCTAGAAAGGAGAACTGGTCCACTGGGAGGCCGGAAGCGGTTATGGCGAAAGTCAGCGCTGAGACCCCGGGGATAACTTCCGGCTCGATTCCGGCGGCGCGGGCTTCGCGCACGAGGAGAAATCCCGGGTCGGAGAGGGAGGGCGTTCCGGCGTCGGATACGTACGCCACGCTCAAACCGTCGTTCAGGATCATTTGCACGATTCCCGCCACAGAGGCCCGCTCGTTGAACGCATGGCAACTGACCATCCTTTTTTTGAGGTTGAGTGCCGCCAGCAGTTTGCCCGCTCGCCGCGTGTCTTCCGCCGCCACCACGTCGGCTGCCGCCAAGACCTCCTCCGCTCTGCGCGTGATGTCGCCCAAATTGCCTATGGGCGTGGCGACCAGACTCAGTTTTCCTCTTTCCGGCGTCATGCGAATCCCTCAGGGATACTCTGGGGCGGTTCCTCGCTTTGGCTGAAATCGGAACCTGGCGACGGGGGATCGGCGCGTTTCCGGCTTTTTCAGCGAAGCCTAAGGTTAGATTCGTTTTCAGCGGTGTCAAGCCCGTCCACGTCCTTGGCGGGAGTCTGACGCTTCGAGTTTTTCGGTAAGTCCGGTGTAACTATTGCCGTGTTTTTTTCGAATACCTTGGTGGAGAGAGTGGTGGAGAAGTCGGTTGTCGCTGGGAAGGGCATCGCTGGAATTGAAAAGCTCCTTAGCGGGAACTAGAGTGTTCCTTCTGGACGATTGGAGGCGAGTTGGTGGATATGGCGGCATCGCCGGGGAGAGAATGCTTGGGGACAGCGATATTGTAAAGAGGGTTCTTGACGGCGAGATCGACTTGTTCGAACAGCTTGTGGAGCGCTATCAGGGCCGGGTGTTCGGGATAGTCTCCAAGAGGATTCCAGCGGACGATTGGGGCGAGGTGGCTCAGGATGTTTTCCTGAACTGCTTCAGATCCTTGTCCGGTTTCGACACGGCGAGACCTTTCGAGAATTGGATAGCCACGATAGCCGTGAGGCGGTGTCACGACTATTGGCGTTCGCGTTCCCGGCGGGGCGTGTTGGAGGTCGAGGCCCGCGGGGAGTTGCTTGAGGTGGCTGGAGCGGCGGAGTCCGTGGCGGAGTTCGAGGCCCGAGTCAAAAAAAGTGATATGCTGGCGTTGTTGGATGAGGCGATGGGAAAATTGAACCCGGATGAGCGCGAGCTGATGGATATGATATACTTGGAAGAGATGAAGCTGAAGGATGTGGCGGAGGCGCTGGGACTGAGTCTGAGCAACGTCAAGGTGAAGGCGATGCGGACGCGGGGAAGGTTGCGCGCTGCGTTCGAAAGTATATTGGCCGGGGAGTCGGAATAGTGGAGTTGGGCTGGAAAACGGAAAGCGCTATGAAGAACGGCGGTGATGGAATTGGAGATAGGGTCGAGCTCGTGGAGAGCGCGGCGTTCCGGGCGTTTCAAAAGGAATCACCGGATGTGGTTGTTCCGGAGGAATGGCGTTCCGAAGTCATGGCCGCGGTTCGGTGCGAGGCGTCCCAATTCATCCCTTTCCCGACAGGCATCGACACTTTGCTTATTCGAGCGGCGTGCGCCGTCGCAGTTTTAGCCGTGGCGGTTTCTTTGGCGGCATCGTCGTTTTGGTCGGCACCGCCGGAACGTAAATCGTCGTTGGAGGCTGATATTCAGTCGCTTTACGGTGATGATTATGCTAGTGATATTCTGTTCGATGCTAGGGGGGGAGGGGGATGACTGCTAGCGGCACCATGAAAATTCGGATATGGCTGGCGTTTGTCATTGTGCTGTTTTCAGGCATGGCTATTGGTTTCGCTATCGGGTCGTTCGTTTTCCGTGGAACGCCTGCGGCGACGCCTGGTGACACCGTTGCTATCGGTGCTGGAGAAGGGGCTCGGAAATCGGGAGGGAAAGGTGTTTTGGCGTGTACCGGAATGCGGCAACGTCTCCTCGCTCGCTTTTCCCAGGAGCTTGATTTGACACCCGAGCAGCAAACTGAAATCAAACCTATTCTAGATAAAATGACTGTTGAGATAGAGAACATCCATAAAGAGAAACGCCCGATTATCAGGGCCACCATAGCCGCGTGTATGGCGGAGATTAAAAAGGATTTGACTCCGGCGCAATGCGGTAAGCTTGAGAAGTTGGAGAAACGTATCGGCCGTAGTGGCAGTCGTGGCTCGGGGCGGGGGCGTAGCGGCGCCGCTGGCCGAGGATGCGGTGGTGGTGGCGATCACCGCGGCGGCGGGCGGAAGAAAACCCATTGAGCCATATTGTTCATGGAGCCTTTTTGTTATTTGTGCAACATTTCAACTTTCCCGTAGGAATTAGTGCCGCCGTCGCTTCTTATTACCGCGCGAATTACTGCTCCGTTATTTGCTTTGACATCTTTCGGCGCCTTAAAGCGATATATATTGCGGAAGTGCTCCATTCCGGTACTCCCGTTATGGATATCTTTCGCAACGGAGTCACCGTCACAGATAAGCTCTACGGATTTGATGTCAAGGCGGTGGTCGCCTTTCGTGTAGGTGAATTTCACCCCTGTGAGTGTTGAGAGTTTATTCGCATCGATAGGCCATTCGACGGTTTTCCATTTTGTTGATACGGTGCCGGGAGTCCATTCTCCGATTACCGGCCCCTCCTTGACTTCCGCGACTAATTCCGGTTTTGCTGTGACGGCGGCCGCGACAATCTTATATGCCGCCGCTGTCGGGTCTTTGAACGGGGCTATTTTTGATATGCCCGGAGTATGCAGCCATTTATCTTCCCATTCATTTTGATTGTAGTTTTTTCCTTTCTCTTTCGCATTGAAGTAAGCCTTTAGTCTTGGGACATAAAAGTCTCGGATAAGCCCGCTCCAGACTCTGGCGGAGTAGTCATTAACCGGCGGTCCCCATGAAGTGACAATCCGCTTCGCGTTCTCTTCGTAGTACTCCTGCAGCTTTTTGTCATCTGAGTGCGATTTGGCGAATCCGACCCAGCGTTCAAGACGGTTGAGTGAGTGAGATTCAAGGAGTTTATCCGCCAGAAGAAGAAATTTAAGACCCTTGTCCCGGTTTCTTTTGTATGTATCCGTAGCGTTAGCACTCAGGGCTTTATTGGCAGCATCTAAAAACTCGTCAGCTTTCTGGGAGAGGACAAATGATGCCATCTCCACCGCGTCATCCTGATAGAATGGAGAGTTTTTAAATTCATTATGCATGGAGAGGAATTTCTTGACATTCCGCATAAATTCATCAGAGAATTTATGGGCATTACCCGGACGTCCTCGCTGCCATGAAGCGAACGACCCCCATCTCTGATTACGGAACCTGTCTTCTTTCAGGAACATCCACACATCGTACATCTTTTTAGGACAGGCCCCGTAACGGTTGATGCAGTATTTTTTCAACCACTTGTCAATATTTATATTTCTCTCCCAGCCGGTATCGGCCATAAGCTCAAAAATCACCGCGTTTGTTTCCACGCCTTCGGAGTGGTTGCTATTCCCGACATTATTTCCTTTATCTTTACTGTCAATTACCTCTTGCGGCCCTCTGATGTATCTGTTGAAGTCACCTGTATATGGAGTTCTTCCTCCCATATTTGTAATCATTCCGTAAATCCACGGTTTCCCGTAAAATCCTTTATACTTTTTCCAAACACCCATCATATCGAAAATAAGCATTTTCTCATCGGGGACCTTGCTTAACAGAGCCTTTACAACCTCCGGTGTCCATATGTCGCCCTGATAGGAAAATATCCAGCCCTGCAACGCCCAAGCCGCGTCAGGGTTGATTTCAGCAAGCATGGTTGAGAGATTTTTGCCATATTCCTCCATGATATCTTTCATGCTCTTCCCTTTTTTTCCGGGCATTTTTTTCAGTTCATTAAATGTGTCGATAAGGTAGTATTTGCCTTTTCCAAACTCTTTTTCCCATTCGTTGATATACATTGTTAGAAGTTTTTTGAACAGTGGAGAGTCGGGCATAATATATATCGGAGCGCGTTCATGGTTGAATCCTCCGTTCCAGTGAGTCACATAATACTTCTCGTTCGGGTAGAGGCGTTTCATCCCGTATGGCACAAAACCGGCAAATCCCTGGAATACCGGAGTTATATTCAGCTCTTTCAGTCTTTTCAATATCTTGTGCTGCAAGGCGACCTGGTCTTTATGCCATTCTTTCGGGAGCGGTCCGTCGACCTTTGCTATATTCCCCATTCTGTGCCATGGCGCGTGCGCCGGGCCGCAGACAAAATCATCAATCTCTTTCTGAGTCAGTCCTATTTTCAACCATACTCTTTCCGCTATCGCTTCCGTTGCGATAGGATCAAGAATCATGTTGTATCCGTGAAAGGCCATCCAGTCCAGTTCATGCTCCCACCTTTCCCAGTTCCAGTAGGGGAACGAGTACCCCGCTGTTACAACATTGTACATCTGATTAAACTTGAAAGGAGAGGTCACAGCCGTTTTCTCCGCATCGGGCAATTTCCGCGGAATGCGCAACACCGCGCCGCGCCACCCGATCATGCCAAGATCATTATCGCGGATATAATCGTAAAAACCGCGGCAGGCGGCGACCGGATCGGTTGCTTCGATATACAGTTTGCCGTTCTTCGCATGATATTTATAGGCGGGATTCCCTTTCGCGGGCGTTATCTTGATCTCCGTATTCTTTGCGACTTTCACGCCAGCCGCTCTGGCTATTACCCTCTTGACTACTACTTCTTTTTTAGAACCTCCGAATGAAATTTGCATCATTAGCGTTGCCGCGATACTTCCGAATAATACTTTTTTAAACATGAGATAATCCCCTTTTTTTGGCAATTAATTTTGACGCTATTTTGCACCTTGCGTCCTGTGCGAGTAACCTACCGCCTTGTCGCGGAGAGCGCAAGCTCCGGACTTTTATCCGCGGATTACGCGGATGTTATTGCGGGCTTTCAGCCTTCCGGATTATGGGAGTTATGGGAAGTATGGGAAGTATGGGAAGTAATGGGGTTGACGGAACCACGCCGCGTTTTTGTCCCGCGTCCGATCTGTCCGATCTATCCGCGATCTCCGCGTCTTTGCGAGAAAAATGAACAAGCGCGCGATTACATTCTGGTCATGGCCGGAGCGCCTAGGGGATAGACGTTGAATCCGATTTCGAAGAGCGCGGCATGGTCCAGGATGTTTCTTCCATCAAAAACGAAGGCTGGCTTCTTCATCGAGTCGAAGATTCTTTGGTAGTCCAAGTTCTTGAACTGCGCCCATTCGGTCAAAAGTAGGACCGCGTGAGCGTCTTCCGCGCATTTGTAGGGGTCTTCCTGCAGTTCGACTTTGTCCAGGTGTTTGGCGAGGTCGAATTTAGCGTTGTTTAACGCCTCCGGGTCGTGTACCGATAGCTGGGCGTTTTCCTCTATTAGCATTTCGCAGACGTGTATCGCCGGGGATTCGCGCGTGTCGCCCGTGTCCGCTTTGAACGCGAAACCGAATACGGCGATTCGTTTGTCGGCGACGGTATCGAACATATTGCCGATAACTCTTCGTACGAAGCGCCGTTCTTGGAAGTCATTGATTTTAACCACTTGCTCCCAGTAATCCGCCACCTCGTTCAAGCCTTCCCGGCGGCACAGGTAGACGAGGTTGAGAATGTCTTTTTTGAAGCATGAACCTCCGAATCCGACACCGGCCCGGAGGAATTTAGCCCCGATTCTGGAATCCATTCCCACGGCCTTGGAAACTTCCTCGACGCGCGCGTCGGTTTTCTCGCAAATGGCTGAAACGCTGTTGATGGAAGAGACGCGTTGAGCCAGCATGGCGTTGGCGACAAGCTTGGATAGTTCCGAGCTCCAAAGGTTGGTGGTGATGATTCGTTCTTGGGGAACCCAGTGGGCGTATATATCGACTACCGCCTTCAGCGCGGCTCGACCACGTTCGGTTTCCATCGCGCCGACGAGTACGCGGTCGGGGTTTTCCATGTCGGAGATGGCGGTTCCCTCCGCCATGAACTCGGGATTCGACACCACGTCGAAGTGTATGCCCTTGTTGTT
>WFSE01000171.1 GCA_015486135.1 Lentisphaeria bacterium | reverse complement strand
GGTGGCGATAAGGCTTAAATCCATAAAAATGGCCTAAAAAATCAATCTAAGAGGCCTTTTAAGGTGTTTTTGATGCAAAGTAACACACAAAGTAGAGAAAATAAAGTGCTCAGACCCCGTAAGAACACCCCGTAAGAACAGACCCCGTAAGAAAAAAGACTTTTAAGTATTTAAGAAAATAAATGCAAGTGGAGAAAAAAATGAGAATTTTAATTTTATTTTGTTGTTTCTGTCTTTTTCTGATATCATGTGACTCTTCCCCAGAAAAAGGTCCTAGAGTACGATGTGCGAGTAATTTAAAACAAATTTATTTCGCTTTGGAGGCTTACGCTTCTGATAATAATGGTAGCTATCCAAATAAGAATGACTTTTTAGGACTTAAAATGCTGGTAGATGGACACTACTTAAAAGCCTCATTTCTAAAATGCCCAGCAGATAAGGGAAAGACAAAATGTTCTTATCGCTTTCTTGGTGGTTTAAGTAAAAATACAGATAAAAATGTACCTGTTTGCTGGGACAAAAAGAATAATCATAAATATAGAAACAATACCTATGGTAACGTTTTATATCTTGATGGTCATATTGAAGGTTATTCATTAAACGGCCCGCCCCCGATAAAATAAATAATTTGTAGTGTAGCGGTATAATGGATTATTAACCTGTCCCTAAGCTCCCCGCTAGCGTCAGCTCGCCGAGGCGGGAAAAAATAGAAAAAGGTTAAAATTGTATGATATTTCTTGATTTCGCAGTGGCTCTGCAGGCGGCGGGATAGAGAGGCGTGTCCAGTATTTTGGATCCGGCAAAAATCGTTCTGAGAGCGAATTCCGCTAATTTCAGTTTTAAATACACCGAAGAGAACCGCCACCGGAGATTAAGATTTTTCCCGGAGATAATTGTTTCCGCCCATATATCCGATGCGTCCGATATGTATTTTAGCCCTTCTCCGCTTGGCGGGTGTACCATTCCGGCCGCGTTTCCGAAAAGAAAAATGTCGCCGTCTTGAACCTTGGGGACGGGGGAGACCGGCAATATCCCTCCTCCCTTGATTATCGTATCTCCGTTAAGATTTTCAGATTTTTTCAGGTTGTCGATCAGAGAGTCCGAGACATGCGAGCTATGGAAGCTGCCCGCTCCTATGTTGATCTTTCCGTCGGGCATGGGAAATATCCAACTATAACCGGAGGGATTGTCCTCGGTCATTTTAAAGTAGAGCGTATCTGGATATGGGGTTAACCCTTTAAAAATTTGTGTTTTCGCCGCGCCGCAAGGGGCCTTTGCCTTGTTTCTAGTCGTGATGCGTGGGCGCGAGGGATGGAACCCGTCGGCGAATATCAGTTTGCCGTACTTTATGACGGACGTGACGCCTTTGTGCGCGAATTCCGCGATCTTTTCGGTGTCGTCGTGTGTTGTATATGACATTCTAGCGAATTCCGCGCCTGACGCGAGAGCTTTTTCAAAGAGGGCTTTGTTCAGGTCTCGGCGGTCAACAACGACATATTCGGCGGGGAAAGAGCGTTCGAGCCCTTTTATATTCATCATAACACGCGAAGTCCGCGCAAAAGGTATTTCTATCTTCAGTTTTTCGAGGGTTTCCCGAGGAAGGCCGCCACCGCAGTTCATCAATTCGCCTGGTTGAGATTTGTCAACAAGGGTGACATCTCCTTTTTCCGCTAGTTTCGCAGCTAGAATGGATCCCGCATAGGATGCGCCGACGACTAGAAAATCTGTTTCACGGTTTTTCATCGCTTCCTGTTGGCGATACACTTCCGACTTTTTCAGTATGCCTTACTTCTCCATTTTTTTCACGGCGATAGTGTTTTTCCCGACGGTGTATTTCAAGTTCGCGAGGCTGCATACATAGGATATTAGCGATCCTAACGGCATGTTGTCCGCCACGATTGACAGGCTGCGCTCTCCTCCGCCTAGCGCGTCGACACCCAAATCGAAAGCGTTTTCTCCTTCACCCTCGACAAAATTGTCGTCGTCGTTCTTTGCGTGTTTTTTCTTCGCACCGAGGTATTTCAGGGACACCTGCGGCTTTCCATCTTTTTTCTTCGGGATCATTTTCTGGATGTGTTTAAAGAATTCCGGGATTGGCATATCTTCGAATTCGATGTGTTCCAAGACGATTTTGTCGAAGGGTTTTAGTTTATCGAATGTTTTGTCCTCGGGAATGGAATCCCCAATCAAGAGGCCATATTTTTCCTCTCTGAATTGGAATCCCGCGCTTTTCGCAATTTTGTCCAGCAGATCTTTTAGGGAGGCACTGGAGCTTTCCAGTGTGATGGAGGTTCGGTCCATTTTAGGCGGAATGCTGATGAATGAGTTTATTGCGGCCCCTTCACCAAAGGGGGAGGGGGAGAGCAGGAGCTTGAGAGCCATAGAGGGGCTGGTGTCGGTCAAGGACACGTTTTCGACATTGATTTTTTCGAGTTTGCCACCGTCAGCCCATGCGATATTTAGGTTGCATGCGCACAGTAGTAGGCAGATTGACGATTTGATGGCGAGTTTTCCAAAAGAATGGTGTTTGAGTTGTTTCATGTTTTCCTCAATGTTGAAGAGTTATTTTTTTACTGGTTTAGCGTTGATTTCCCATAGGTTGACCCCTTTGTAGCCTTTTCGTTTGCCCACGGACAGGGTTATTTTGACCACTCCGGGCGTTTTAACATGGAATGTGCCGATATCGACAGTGATTTGGCGTTTCCAACTTCCGGACGCGGGAACGGAGAACGATTGCGACTCGTCGCCAACCGTGATTTTCATTACCGCCTGGGTAGGGGAGGAGAAAACACCGCTCAGGGCGTAGTTGCCTGGTTTTTCAAAAGACGCTCTCCACGAGACGGTTCCAGCGGGGTTTCCCCAGTAGGAAATGATGTCGCTTCGTCTGATTCCCTTGGTGGCTTTGACCGCGTTGGCGCCTGTGAAAGGAGGTTTGCTAGCGGCTGGGAGGAGGAGGGTTGGTCCTGTTTTTCCATCGACGAAGGCCTTGGCGTTTATGGACGTGCCTTCATCCTGGAGCGGTTTTTTGTATATGGGGGAGGAATCGGTTGGTTCGTTGCCGTCTTTCGAATATCTAATGACGGCGTTCGGGATGGATGTTTCAAGTAGAATCTTGCCATTTCTGAACTTGGATTTCACGGTCAACGGGGATCGGTAGTTGATTCGCATGATGTCGAAGCGTCGGATTTGCCATAAAAGCCTGTTGCCGAAATCAGCAAGGTTTTTCCGCGATTCCGGGGTCCACGCGACTTCCGCCAGAGCCGTCGCGCGTGGGAAGGCCATGTATTCCAGCCGCCGTCCGTCGGGAATGAATTCGCTCCAGAGTTGACCTTGGCATCCCAGGACTTTATTTGCCAATTCCGCGGAAAACTTGGAGGTGGGATCGAATGAATAGACCCGTTGCCATGTCAGGACGGCTCTGCTCATTCCTCTTTCGCCCGTGGCGGGAGGATGGTCCAGGTAAGTGTACGCGCCTGGCGCCATTATGACATTGTGTCCGGCCTTGGCCGCGTCCGGTCCGACTTTGCCTCCATTTCCGCGCCATACCATAACAACGACGCTTTTGTTCAAGCTTGGATGCAGGATTTCCCCCCAGCCAATCATAATCCGTTTTTTTGTTTTGAGGTAATCCGCAATTTCATTCATGAACCAGTTTTGTATGGCGTGTTTGTTTTTCAGGCCCAGCTTCGCGGCCTTGGCTTTGGATTCAGGATCAGCTTCCCATACCCACGCCGCCCACACCTCGTCGCCGCCGCAATGGATGTATTTTCCCGGAAAAAGCTCGACAACCTCGTCGAGTATGTTTTTCAGCGCGTCGACAGTGTTGTCGCGGATATTGAAGACATTGCCCAAGCGCCCCTTTTTGTTTTTCGCTCCCCATTCCGGATAAGCGGTGATTGCCGCTTTTTCGTGGCCTGGGATCTCTATTTCCGGCACGACCGTTATAAACCTTTCTTTTGCGAAGCGGATTATTCGTCTAACATCGTCTTGGGTGTAGAATTTTGGTTTGGGATATCGTCCTCCGCGATATCCGCGGGCGGTTTCTCCAGTAAGCTTGGGGTATTTTTTTATTTCCAGTCTCCAAGCGTCGTCGTCACAGATATGCCAGTGGAAGATGTTCATTTTGTGGATAGCCATCAACTCCAGCATTTTTTCTATTTCCTCGACAGGGAAGAAGTGTCTTGACGAGTCGATATGGAGTCCGCGCCATTGGAATCTCGGGTAGTCGTTGATTTTCACGGCGGGGATAGTCCACTTGACATTGGCGACCTTGGTGGGGGAATATATTTCCACTGGGAGCAGTTGGCGGACGGACTGAATGGCGTCGAACGCGGCTTCCGCGTTGTCCGCCTCGATTTCGATTCCATTTTTCGTCACGGAAAGCCGGTATCCGGGCTTATCTGTTTTTTTGGAGCTGGAGAACTTGAGGATTACCACGGAGTTCTTTTTTGCCGCGTCTTTTTGCCGCGCCTGCAATTCGAATCCCGTTGGCTTGGCAAGATAACGTTTCAGAGCTTTAAGTAAAATGTCGACGTTTTCTCCGCTAAAAGCCGGATCCACGAAGACGACCGTTTCCGCGTTTAACTCGAATTGTCCGTCGCCAGGTTTAAGCTCGCATGGCCTTGGAATAATGGCGAACCCGTTGGGGGGTGTTTCGCCTTGGACCGCCACCGCCGCTAGGAACGCGGCCACGAGTGCCGTAGTCAATAATTTGAGTGATTGTTGCATATTTTTAGCTCCATGGCCCGAATAGGTTCTGCTGAATGTGTCTGGGGTCAGTTCCGCATGTCGTCCGATACCCAGGCCTGTTGTTCCTCGGGTAGGCCCCATCCGCGCCGCAGGCACCGTTCCGGCTTTGCGGAAAGGGGGCCAGCCCCGCTCACGGGAGCGGCACGTTTTCGACTTTTTCAGAAGACCTTCTTTAGTGATGGTCGGAATCAAGCAGGCGTTTGACGGCTTTAGGGGTGGTGGTGAGGAATATCTGTATTTTCGAGCCATTACTCGAGGCTTTCGTGTCGAATAGGTTATCGATTGCCTCGTGAGCTTTTTTGGAGTTCGGGTGTCCTCCTCCCATGAAATTCAGTAGGCCACGAGAAAGTTGTTTTATCGTGAGTTTTTTGTCGCTCGAGATGGTTTGTCCGATTTTTTCGAGTTTTTCCTGCGTGATGTCACCTTTGGACTTGGCCACTTCGGCCGCCAACGGTGATTTTGGCAAGGGGATGGCGGAGATGGTGACCATGGCCTGTTTAGCTTTGATGTCGAGTTTCAATTCGACTTCCGAGCATTGTTTCAGGATTGGGATTAGGGAAGAGAGGACAGGCGAAGGGTTATTATCTCGGTGCAACAAGGCTTCGAGGCCCCCTGGATAGAGTTTGTCCAATTGAGCCGTTTTGAATTTCGCTAGGATGATTGAGTTGGCGACTTTTAATTTTGGAGGTGCTTTAAAGTTTTCCAACAGTGCTTCGGAATTGGAGATGACGATTTTACCATCGATCAATTTGGAGGTGAATTCCCGGGTTTTCAGTTTGTCCTTACCTTTAGATGTCGGGCTGGCGACGCATGCGAATTGGAACGGGTGTTCTTGTGCGTACTCGGGGTCGCTGGCTTTGTCGGAGTCGAAAACAAGCACTGCGCCGATAGTTTTAGAAAAGTCAATTTGGGGGCATTTTGAGGAGAGCGCCATAATCGCCGCCACCAAAGTGACGGAGGATCCCGACTTTACCTGTTCGGCGAACTGCCCAATCTTAACGACGGCCATCATGGGAGGGGCAAGCTCTCCCCATGCGATTGTGGTGAAGCGCTTTCCGTCGGCGCACACGGAAAGCGCGTTAGAGGCGCATAGGACGACGAGCAGAGCTAATACGAAGTGTTTGTGCCGCAAGAATCCGCTCATTCCCGCTTTTTCCCGTCGTTTTTAATCTCCGGTTCCGCCACCCCTCGCTTGTCCACAATGGCCTTGTAGCGCTTTTTAATCTTGTCGAGTTTCTTCTGGAATTCTCTGTCGGCGCGTGCCTTGTCGCGTCCGAAGGCTAGATTCAGCGATAGGGTGTTTTGGACGACTTTTACCGGAGCCATTGCTGCCGTGCCGATATTTCCCAGTACTGAATCATCTTCGTGCGCATCGACGTAGAGCGTTTTTAACCGCGCGGCCAAGCCGTAAAGGTCGGTGAACACGGCTCTTGTGTCTTCGAGTTCTCTGCGGAGCTTGTCTTCGCGGGCTTGTTGCGACACCCTCTGGTTTTTCATCTCCCTTGCCATCTCCTTGCGGATCTGCTCGCTTTTTTTGGTTTCCCTCGCAAGCATGGCAACTAGGTCGTCGGTTATCTTGTCGAGCTTTTCATTCGTCAGGTTTTTATCCTTGTCAAGTTCGACGAGGATAGGATTCAGATTAGCGGAGACGTGTTTAGCGATCTCTTTTTCCACCCGTGCCTGCTCGTCCGGGGGCAAGTCTTGTCCATCCGCTTCGATGCTGGCATTGTTTTTGAGTTTTTCCTTGTATAATCCCGCTAGTCTAACCACCGCCTTTTTGCGGGCTTTAGTGGATTCCACCCACTCGTGTTCGCGTTGCTTGTATTTAGCCAGTTCGGCGTTTTTCCCCAAATAGTCATGAACAAACAGTCCGAAGATCACGCAACACACAATCACCAACAGGATGTTGATGACAGTTTGTGCTCCCACGCTTTTGCTTTCCGGTTTTTTGTCCCCATCCATGATACACGACTCCTTGTTCTAGGTTAGAGATCCCCGCTCCAGCCGCATTTTGGCGGCATCCTCCATCTACGCAATTAAGATAAGGCATTAACGTGGAGATACAAGAACTTTTTTCGTCAAGGCACCAAATATGTTATTTAGGCTTTGACAATAAACTGGTCGTGGCTGGCAGGTCGCTCAATCGCATATCGTCCCGTATCCCGAATCTAGTTAGGGCGAAATCGTATTTCACGGGGTCTTCCGGGTTGATTTCCGCAAAGGTCCTGGTTGTTTCCATTGCTAATTTCAGGTCGGCTGTTTTTCTTTTAGCCAGGCCCAGTCCGTGCGCTATTTTGCGCATATGTGTATCGATTGGAACGATGAGTTTGGATGCGGGGACGTTTTCCCAACCCCCAGGGTCCACCTCGTCATTTCGGACCATCCATCTCATGAAGAGCATTGGTCTTTTGCATGCGCCTCCGTTGGTGGGCGAGGGGAAGAGCGGGAATGCGTGGTTGCCAGAGCCCTTGGAGCCGAGGTTTTCGGCGAAAGCCGTCAATGCCGGAGCGATAGAGGTGTCGCTATTGTCGAAACCATCGAGGAAGCATTTTTCCAAAGAACCGAATTTTCCTCGTGCGGTTTGCGCGTTTGAGAGGAGTTTTGCGACATCGCTTCCAGTGGTGAATCTGTGTTTGAACCCCGCTAGGGCCCGTTGTAGTTCCACGCTGGAGGTGGCTGCTAGGAAATCGGATGGAGATGGGCGCATTATCTCGAGGATTTTTTCCACGCTGGTCAATATTTGCGCCACGCGGCCGTACGCCAGGGCAGAGGCAATCAACGCGGCGATTTCCCGATCGCGTACATCCGGATAGTCGTAAAGGAAGACTATGGGATCCGGCCACGCCAGGGAACGCTTGTTGTATAGTTGGTAGATTTTTTCGAACCAATCGGTGTTTGGCGTGCGGTTCATAATGCTTCCAGTTTAGTTAGGGCTCGCTGAATAATTGGCAAGTGCTTTATTTTCATGATGTTGAATCCCTTTTTAGCGGTGTCACGCGCAAGTGCGAAATCCTAAACCCGAAATCGGAAATAAATTCGAATTTAGAAGCTTTGGGGTCAGTTCCGCATGTCGCCTGATACTCAAGTCTGTTGTTCCTCGTGTAGTTCCCTTCCGTGCCGCGGGCACCGTCCCGGCTTTGCGGAAGGGGAGCCCGCTCCGCCGGCTTGTTCCGCGCTTGCCGCGGCTTCCTCCACAATATAGCGGCCCGCTGAAGTTTTTCAGCGTCAAAAAGAGGTTCCGGGGATTGACAAAAGCTTCGCCGGCGTTCAAGTTCGGTCGGGTGTTTAGAGGGAGATTAATTGGGAAAATGAAAAAGCTGATAGACAAAGCGGCGGTGCTGATAGAGGCTCTTCCGTACATCCAGAAATTTCGGGGCTCCATTGTCGTGGTGAAGTTTGGTGGAAGCGCGATGGAGAATTTGGATTTGGTTCAATCCGCGATGCGCGACATCGTCTTCATGGAGTGCGTTGGGATGCGACCGGTGGTCGTCCATGGTGGCGGCAAGGATATAAGCGCCCGGTTGAGGGAGTGCAAGATTGAGAGCCGTTTTGTGAATGGTTTGCGTGTTTCCTGCTCGGAGACTATCGAGGTGGTCGACGACGTTCTACACAATGTTGTGAACAAGCGATTGGCGGACGCGGTGGAGGGGCATGGGGGGAGAGCGCTTCGGATATCGGGCAAGGATATACTTTCCGGCAAGCTTAAGGATCCGCAGGTATGCCGCGAGACGGGCGAGTTGACGGATCTGGGCGCGGTTGGGGATATTGAATCGGTGGATACCGGTCCTATTCTCGACGCGTTGGAGTCGGAGGAGATTCCGATAATAGCTCCCTTGGCGATGGACGGGGCTTCCCTGAGTCCTTTGAATGTCAATGCGGATATCGCGGCATGCGATATCGCCAGGGCGTTAAACGCTCGAAAGCTGGTGTTTTTAAGCGATGTTCCCGGTATTTTGCGCGATGCCAAGGACGAGGATTCGCTCATATCCACCGTCACGATGGATGAAGTTGACGAGTTGATAGAGCATGGAGTCATAGCTGGTGGCATGACGCCCAAGATCAAGAGCGCCGAGGAGGCGTTGCGTTCCGGCGTGAACAAGGTCCACATCGTGGATGGCCGACTCAAACACGCGTTGATGCTGGAGATATTCACCGACAGCGGGGTTGGCACCCAGATGGTCCGTTGAGCTTGGTTTTTCCACGATGCCAATGGTATGGTGCTGGTTGCCGTTTTCGCGTTGGATACGGATTAGGGACGCTCTTTCGAATTATTCCGCGATCTTCCGTCATCGTGGCGTTCTTTCCAGTGGCAGATATCCAGCCGTTTCATAGCCAGGCGTTGCAGCGTTTCCGGTATGGGGAGGTTAAGGCATGCGATGTAATAGTTCGCGGCGCGCGTGTACGCGCCTTCCGCTAACGCCGCTTCTCCCAGCTCGTAGCAACGTCGTCCTTCCAGCGCTGGATCGTTGATATCCTCCAAACTGTGGAGGATTTTCTTGGCATCGCGGATTTTTCTCTGTCCCAGGAGGGTCGATGCCAAGTTTATGTTGATAATGGCGTTGTCAGGTGAGGAAGAGCGATGGCGTTCCAGTATTTTTTCCGCCTCGGCGAAACGGCCATGCGCCATTAGCGCTTTGGGTACGATCGAGGCCGCGACACCGTACGCGCGCTCGTCGGAGGAACGCTCTATCGGCCCCATGGCCATGGATGCTATGAGCGATACTACGAACACCAGGAATGGGGTGGCGAGTTTTACGTTGTCCGTTAGACCGGAGCCATCCGACGGTCTAATTGGTGTTTTGAGGAGTCGGACGAAGCTACCCACCCACCAGACAGCAGCGACGCAGAAAACCGGAGTTAAAACCAGCCGGTACCGTTCCAAAGGGAAAAAGACGATCATTGTGGCGGAAAATGCGGTCAGATGAAAGAAAAGCGCCGCCGCTTTTCCAGTTGCCAAGCCCGACAGCGCCAAGGCCGTTAGACCCGCCGCCGCTAGTGGCACGAGCAACATGGGGGAGAGGAGAAATTGTAGCGAGGTCAGCTTGGAACGTTCAAACGCTACGTTTACGTTGTTGGGAATGGATATTCCCATAAATATGGATGCGGCCTTGAGTGCGTATCCCGCGGCCAGCTTGACCACGCCGGGGCTGGCGCTTCCTTTGTCGCGTTGTCGTTTCGGCTCCACTGACAGCGATTCCATTTTAGAGACCGCTCCCGCCGCGAACATGTAGCCGTAGTTTTTTTTGACTAAATACCAGCTATTCAACCCGCGCGCGGCGTTTACCGCCACCACCGCGCCCAAAATAACCACGGTTCCCGCGATGGCGCTGGCGGCAATGCCCCATCGTTTTTTCTTTTTAGCGTTTAACGCAAGCCATAGGTGCGCCAAGGCAAGCCAGGGCAGTCCGGCGATGCGGACTAGAAACGCGCCTGGGATTGCAATGCCTGCCGCGAAAGTCGCGGGGGCGCGGAATCCGTGGCGATGGGCCTCGAGCATGAGATTCAGGGACAATGTGGCGAGGAACAGGTACAATGTCGCCTTAAGGATATGGGTTTCGTAGACTATGCAGGGCAGGTAAAGCGCGCAGAGCGCGCCAGCCATGCCGGCGGCCAGGCGTCCTCCGAAAAGGCGACGATATATGTGGGTTGTCATTAGAGCCGTAGCCACTCCCATGGTCATTTGCGCCACCACCACGGCGGGGATGAACCAATCGCGTCCAGCAATAGCCGTGACGGTTGCCAAAAAACCTCTGCCGGCAGTGAACCCCAAGGCCCCTTTGACGAAAAGGCTACTCATAACGATGAGCTTGCGCATATCCAAGCCGTAGAGGCAATAGTAGTACTGGAAAGGGGAACTGGCCCATTCGTGGAATACGAGCAGTCTTGGGAGAATGGCCACAAGCGCGACGAGGAGATACATCCGTAGCGTTTGCCGGCGCACGTCCGGTTTATTTCTTTGGCGGTCTGGCGTCTCTGGCATGCCGGCTTCCTTTGTGGAATGGCCGCGACTTCCGCGAAAGAGGAAAATAGCCTCTGGATCCACTTTTCGCCAGCGGAAAAAGAGTGTTGATTGGTTGGAGCACCGCCAAGAATCGGCTTTTGGACACATGGGAGTTCGGAATCAAAGGAGCTCGCCATCGACACTACATGTTTTAGGGGGGGCTTTTTCGACTACTCCGCCGTGTTTTTCTTTTTCGGGAGGTTGAGCTTTATGTGCAACTCCCGGAGTTGCTTTTCGGAGACCTCCGAAGGGGCGTTCATCATCAAGTCTCTGGCCTGTTGGTCGAACGGGAAAGCGATAACCTCACGGATGTTTGGTTCATCGGCCAGGAGCATAACGATTCTATCCACGCCCGGAGCTATGCCCCCATGAGGGGGTGCGCCGAGTTTGAACGCGTTGATCATGCCTCCGAAGCGGGTGTCGACCTCTTCTTGGGGGTATCCGGCTATTTCAAAGGCCTTGTACATGATTTCGGGACGGTGGTTTCGTATCGCGCCGCTGGAGAGTTCCACCCCATTGCAGACTATGTCGTATTGGTACGCTAGAATATCCAAAGGGTTTTTGCTTTCCAATGCTTCCATTCCACCCTGTGGCATGGAGAATGGATTATGGCTGAATTCGATTTTGCCGGTTTCCTCGTCCAGCTCGAACATTGGGAAATCGACAATCCAGCGGAACCTGTAGGCGTTTTTCTCCAAGAGGTCCAGCCGTTTCGCCAGTTCCGGGAGGACGGCGGAACCG
Source organism: Lentisphaeria bacterium (assembly GCA_015486135.1). Taxonomy (GTDB): domain Bacteria; phylum Verrucomicrobiota; class Lentisphaeria; order Victivallales; family JAADHT01; genus WFSE01. Next base: position 12,665 of record WFSE01000171.1, on the reverse strand, counting down.
ATGTCCGCAACCCGCGCTGGCTTGTCTGCCAGGAAGAACATGACATCGCCGGATTGTATCTTCCCGGCCTTTTTCAGCGCATCCAACTCCTTTTTGGAGAGGAATTTGACGATGGGGCTTTTTTCTCCCTCGTCCGTCCAGATTATGTACGCCATGCCCTTAGCTCCAACGGATTGAGCGAATTTTATCATATTGTCGAAGAAGCTTCTTGGCTGCCCAGCGGCCCCAGGCACTTTAATGGCTTTGACCACTCCACCTTTTCCGACCACTCCGGCGAAGGCATTGAATCCGCTATTTTCAAACACTTTCGAAACATCGAGCATTTCCAAGGGGTTTCGGGGGTCGGGCTTGTCGGTTCCGAATCTGGCGATGGCTTCCCGGTACGGTATTCTCTCGAAGGGAGGCTTGTCGATGGATTTGTCGCTGAATTTGGTGAAAATGGAGCTCAGCACATGTTCCACTATCTCGAATACATCCTCCTGGGTTGCGAAGCTCATCTCGATGTCGAGTTGGTAGAATTCTCCTGGCGAGCGGTCGGCCCTGGCATCCTCGTCTCGGAAGCAGGGAGCTATTTGGAAATAGCGGTCGAATCCGGCGACCATGAGAAGCTGCTTGAACTGCTGCGGCGCCTGTGGTAACGCATAGAATTTGCCAGGATGCAGACGACTTGGGACCAGATAGTCCCTGGCGCCCTCCGGGGAGCTGCTTGTCAGGATTGGGGTTTGATATTCTTGGAATCCTGAGTCGATCATGAGGTGTCTGATTTCCGAAATGACCTTGGACCGGAATACGATGTTTTCGTGGAGGCGTTTTTTGCGGAGGTCCAAAAAACGGTATCTTAGGCGCGTTGCTTCAGGGGCTTGTTCCTCGACGGCAACTTGGAATGGGAGGACATCCGATTCCCCTAGCACTTCCATTGACTTGGCGACGAGTTCGATTTCTCCCGTCGCCAGCTTGGGGTTCACTGTTTCCTCGGAACGCGCGACGACTTTGCCCGTGAAGCACATTACCGTTTCCAACCGCCAGTGATCCAGCGATTTGTGGAATTCTTCCTGGGGGTCGACAACTACTTGCGTGACACCGAAATGGTCTCTCAAGTCGATGAATATGATTCCCCCGTGGTCTCGTACGCGGGATATCCATCCGGACAATCTTGCTTCGCTTCCGATATGCAACTTGCGCAATTCACCGCAGTTATGGGTTCTGTATGGATGCATGGTGATTATAATCTCTCCTTTTCTCTTCGTTGGCGCCGCCATCCGCACGCCGTAAGGCTATGTCAGTTTTTTTCCGATCTGCTTGGATTGCCATTGAAGTAGTAGAAATTGTCCTCGGCGTGTTTCGCCAGCGCCTCGGCAGTGAACTTGTCGAAGGGGCCATCTATGATAACAAATCCGTTTTTGTCCTCGTATCCTCCCCCGCCCAGCGCTCTAGGCTTGAACGTTCTGTAGCACATGCCGTCGATCAGGAATGCTAGTTTCTCATGTGCGAATTCCGCGGCAATCTGCATCCAGAGGAGGCGTCCCTTACGAGTTAGTCGCAGTTTCAGGTCGTAGAATTTGCTACTGGGGTCTCTAGGGAGAAGTTCGACTTTTTTTATTGCGTTGGCGAAGAGCAACGAGTTCGCGTTGACGCAAATTTTCCCGCCGCTGAAAGTGTCGATTTCCTTCTCTATCGATTTCGCCCTAGGGTATTTAACGATTTGATCAATGGCTATGATATTTTGCGGTTCCGGATTGTCTCCGATGAGCCTTTTCCATTCCCGCGACATGCAACCACACAGCAACAACCACGCCAGCGCCACAACTCCCAACATTGCACCTTGTCTTGTCATCGTTCCAGTCTCCTTTTAATGCTAGCCGGAGGGCGCTCGGCGCGCTCAATTTCCGGACAATACTTCGTCTACGATGCCGTACTTGACCGCTTCCTTGGCGGACATGAAGAAATCCCTTTCCGTATCGGTCTCGATACGCTTCAGGGGTTTGCCGGTATGCTCCGCCAATATTCTGTTCAGATTGCTTTTGATTCTGAGTATTTCCTGGGCGTGTATGTTGATATCGGATGCCGATCCTTCCATTCCGCCCAATGGCTGGTGAATCATCACTCTGGCGTTTGGGAGGATGAATCGCTTCCCTTTAGTGCCAGCGGCTAGGAGGACCGCTCCCATGCTGGCCGCTTGTCCCAGGCAATATGTTTTTATGTCGCAACTGAGAATTCTCATTGTGTCGTAGATTGCCATTCCCGCGGACACCGATCCCCCGGGGCTGTTAACGTATAGCTCGATGTCTTTCTTGGGATCTTCCGACTGCAGGTAGAGCAATTGCGCCACGAGAAGATTGGCCACCGTGTCGTCAATTGGCGTTCCAAGCAAGACTATTCTGTCTTTGAGCAGACGGGAGAATATGTCGTAGCCTCTTTCTCCCTGTCCAGTCTGCTCCACAACCATTGGCACGAGCATGGACATTCAAACCTCCTTGTCCTGTTTTTTCGTTCCCTCGTTATTATCCTTTTCACCGTCTTCTCTGAAGCCGTTCAGTTCGAGGAGTTTTTCCGCGACTTTTTCCAGCATCATGTCCATGTGCATCTCTTCCATTCTTCCCGATTCCTCGAGCTGTTTCCGCAATTCTTTCTCCTTGCGGCCATAGAAAGAGCTCAGCACTCTGATTCTCTCGTCCAAATCGTTTTGTTCCACCGAGATGCTTTCGAGCTCTGCGATAGCGCTTGCGATGAAGAAATCGCTCAGGCGCGACACCGCACGTTTTTCCGCCTCGTTCCTGTGCGTCTCTATATCTTTTTGGAAACCGTCAACATCCTCTTTTGTCAGTACAATTTCGTTGGCAATGGCGCTAAATTCCCCTTGGGCGGTTTGCGCTAATAGCGAAGGAGGAAGCGACAACGCGCCAACTTTTTTCCTCAGCGCCCCGAACATAGCGGCAATAGCCTTCGAGCGGTTTTTCGATTGCAGTTTGGCTCGAACAGACGATTCCAGGTATTTTTTCAATGCGTCCATATCTTCGACACCGAGTTTCTTGCAAAGTTCCCCGTCGTCTTCCACTGGCATTCTGCGGCGAATCTCAATAACCTCGATTTCGTATTTACCGGAGAGTCCCACCAAGGCGGGCTCGACGAAGTCGTCCGGGAACGTCACGTCCAAGGTTCTTTTCTCGCCTTTTCCCGCGCCCTCCAAGCATTTTATCACGCCCGGAAGCATTTCCGGATCATTAAGCCAGCACCATGCGCCTTGGGCGGCTACCAGTTTGGCGCATGATTCCGGAGCTCCCTCCGGGACGGTGACATCGGATGTGAAAGATATTTTCAACATGTCGCCATGCATGGCCTTGGCATCGTCCAGGGGCTTGAATTCGGCGTAGGTCTCCCGGTATTTGGCTATTTCCGACTCGATCTCATCGTCAACATCGTTGGTGTCAAGTTTCGGTAATTCGAGTTTTTTGTAGTCGGGCAGGTCAAATTTGGGCGCGGTTTCGAAGAATAGAGTGAGTGAATACTCATTGCCTCTTTGGGGGGGGAGGGGAGAGTTTTCCGGCATGGGCAGGGTGACAAGGTTAAGCGGGCATTCCTTTTGTATTTCCGCGAGTGCCAAAGCATGCAAATCCCTGATGACTTGGGAGGCGATATCCGCCTTGAATCGTTTCGCCAGCAGAGCCAGCGGCGCTTTCCCTGGACGAAATCCCGGTATTGAGACCGTGTCTTTCAACGTAGCCGCGGCGGCGTCCAGCTTAGCATCCACCTCATTTGGAGGGAGGGTCATGTCCGCACGCCATTCGCACGGATTGACTTCTTTTAGCGACACTTTCACGTCGCTATCCGTATTTTCCTTTTTCATTTCAGCCTCGTACTTTCCATACTTAAATACGCAATAGAACCCATCCTCCACCCGGCTATTCAAGCGGAGGACGGGTAATCTAGCGCGTGAAAACGTAAATGACACCATGTTTTCCACAATAGTGCGCATAGTCGTGCGATCGCCTCGCCAGGACTGGAAGGTGTCGGCGGATTTTTTTTCGCCCCGTCCTTCATCGGTTCGATATTAGAGTGCATGACCTGCTTCGTCTATGCGTCGAGGAATTTCTCCGCCCAAGTCGGACTATTGTATTCCCAAAACTTATGGAACTGTTCTTTAGGGCATCTTAGTGGCATCTTAGGGACAGGTGAATAGTAGTCTTTCCGCTGTGACAACGGCTTTTGTCTCGCGCGCATCCATAAGATGACAGTGGAACGTATCCACGGAGATCGTCGACGGCGGAGCTGGCGGTGCAGGGCAGTTTGGAAGCAGCTTAGGGCATCTTTCTTAGGGACAGGGGCATCTTAGGGACAGGTGAATAATAGTCTTTACGCAGGTTTTGCGGGTGGTGTGTTTGTTGGAAGAGCGTGGGCTCTCCAGGCCCGCGTCGTTTTTTTTTGAATTATCGATGATTTGGAGTGTGGACATTTACTTGAAAAGGGGTATTGTGCAACCGCTTTGACAAAATGCGGTGAGGCGTTATATTCTCTGCCTTTCGTACCCGCCAATCAACGGAGATTGGGGGCCGGGGTGTTGTGGAGGCAGGGTGTTGACTAAGGATTTTGGTGTATGGGCGTACCTAAACTAGTAATATTGTCCGAACAGCTTAGAGGACAGAAGTTCGAGCTCGTCAAAGACGTGCATACGTGTGGTCGTATTCCGAGTAGAGACATTCATATTCCGGATCCAACGGTCAGCACGCATCATTGTGATTTTGTCAAAACGGGCGACACGTACAAGTTGGTGGACCACAACAGCACCAACGGCACTAGGGTTAATAATATTCCCATTACCGAGCAGGAGTTGCACAACACGGACATTCTCCAAATTGGAGGGATCGAGGTGTTGTACGATTGCGACGACAAATCGATGACCACGGTGTTGAAGACGCAGACTGGGATTAATCTTGAGGGAGCCGAGGCGGCGGTATCGACTGTGAGGAAGATGGACAACGCCTCTCCGTTCTCCAAGGGGAAATCGGGAAAGACGCACGCCATCATGGTTGGCTCGGTTGTCATACTTGTTCTAATCATTCTTGGATTGCTAGGTTATTTGGGGTATATAATGTTCTTCAAATCGGACGACGATGGTTCCGCTCCGACTTCGGGGCGTTTGGAATTACGGCAGACGCCGCCTTGTCGTCTCATTTCGTGACGCAGTCTTCCCTTCATGGACGGAAGAATCCGATGCCAGGCGCGGCCTTATTTGCCAAAGGACAGTATTTCTGCGATGGAAAAAAAGAGAGACGATTCCAACGATTCCAAGCGCGGTGACGATTTTGAGTCCGGGGGAGCGGATTTGCGAGGTCCGTCGCCGACTGGGGGGGGCTCCAAGCTTCAGGTTGCCGTCGTTGTATGGTTGGTTTTATTTGTTGGCTTTGGGTTGCTTTTCATTTTGAGCAAGAGTGGCCATCCGGTTGCGAAGTGGAATCAGTCCAAGTTCGAGAGCGAGCTGGAGTCGGGCCATATTGAATCCGTGACATTGACGCCATTGGCGGGGAATGCGACACTTGCCGAGGGTGTTTACAAGCTGGCTCCTGAAAACGGTGGCGATGATTTGAAGAGAAAGTTCCGCGCCAGGGTGGATTTTACCGACCGTTTGGATGCGTTAATAAGCAAATATGGGGTGGAGCGGAATGTTGAGACTCCCAGTCGGTGGGTGGAGGTGCTTACAACGGTGCTTCCGTTCCTCATAATAGTGGGTGTTATATACTTTCTTTTCGCCAGGCAGATGAAGATGGCGGGGAAGGGGGCGATGCAGTTTGGCAAAAGCCGGGCCCGGATGTTCACACCGGACAAAAAGAGGGTTACGTTCGACGATGTCGCTGGAGCGGAGGAGGCGAAAGAGGAGACGATGGAGCTCATCGACTACCTCAAGGACCCATTGAAATTCAAATTGCTAGGAGGGAAGATCCCCAAGGGCGCGTTGCTCACTGGTCCTCCTGGAACGGGTAAGACGTTGATAGCGAAAGCTATTGCCGGCGAGGCGGAAGTGCCGTTTTTCACCATAAGCGGCTCCGATTTCGTGGAGATGTTTGTGGGGGTTGGAGCTAGTCGCGTGAGGGATATGTTCGAGCAGGCGAGGAGTCATGCGCCTTGTCTTCTTTTCATAGACGAGATAGACGCTGTTGGGCGGTCCCGGTTTTCGGGTATTGGGGGAGGGCATGATGAGCGCGAGCAGACGCTGAACGCTCTTTTGGTGGAAATGGACGGAATGGAGACCCAGGAGGGAGTGATAATTTTGGCCGCCACAAACCGTCCGGACGTTTTGGATCCGGCGCTGATGCGTCCGGGGCGTCTGGACAGGCAGATAGTTTTGGATCTCCCTGATATTCGTGGTCGTAGGGCTATTCTCGATGTGCATGCCAAGCGAATAAAATTGGTTGAATCGGTCAATTTGGATGTTATCGCCAAGAGCACGCCTGGGTTCAGTGGTGCGGATTTGGCCAATCTCATAAACGAGGCGGCGTTGCTGGCGGCCCGCAACGACAAGGCCGCCGCCGACATGGACGATTTGGAGGAGGCTCGGGACAAGGTGCGCTGGGGACGCGAGAGGCGCAGTCGCAAACTGAGCGAGACGGACCGAAAGGTAACCGCCACGCACGAGGCTGGGCATGCTCTTGTGGCGTTGAATTGCCCCGAGGCGATGCCGCTCCACAAGGTGACGATCATACCTCGTGGCATGGCGTATCTTGGTGCGACGATGTCGCTTCCCGAGGAGGACAAGTACACTAAGAAGAAGTCGGAGTTTTTGGACGAACTGGCGGTGTTGATGGGGGGGCGTTGCGCGGAGAAGATGGTTTTCGGCGAGGTTACCAGTGGTGCGGCCGGGGATATCCAGCATGCGACGAGGATTTCCAGGGATATGGTTTGTGTATATGGAATGAGTGAAAAGCTGGGACTTGTCCAATATGGTTCCAGGAACGAGCATATTTATGTTGGGCGCGACATAACCAAGACCGAGGATTACAGCGAGGAGACCGCTCGGGAGATAGACTTGGAAGTGAAATCCATAATAGACGACGCATTCAAGCGCGCGAACGCCATATTGAAAGCGAACAAGAAAGGGCTCGACATGTTGGCGGAAGCGTTGTTGGAACGGGAGACGCTGGATGTCAAGGAAATTAAGACTTTATTGGGTTACGACGCTCCCGAACTGGCTGGGGTTTGACACAATGTGACGTTGCCGCGGCGGTGTTTCCCGTTAAAAAGAAATCCGAAATGCTTGGAAGAAGAAACAAAACTCAAAAAGAACTGATAATCAATTGCGAGCGGTTGGAGACGCGTGTTGCGTTGGTTAATGACGGTAAGCTTGAGGAGTACATGATCGAGCGCACCGATATTCCCTGCGCCGTCGGGTCTGTATACATCGGAAGGGTTGTGAATGTCGAACCAACACTCCAGGCGGTGTTCGTGGACATTGGGGAGAACAAGAACGCCTTTCTACCTTTCAAGGAGATGCTTCCCGTCACGCATGACATGGCGGACAATATAAAGAAGAACGATGGCTCTGCCAGGAAGGGGCGGGCCGAGTCGGCCCTCGCCAGAAGGCTGGCTGACATAGAGGGTCGGGTTCGGAAGTTGAAGAGTCCTAGGATTAGCTACAAGGATATTCCCGCGTTGTTTCCCCGCGATTCCGAGGTGTTGGTTCAAGTGGCGAAAGGCCCTATAGGGACCAAGGGCCCCAAGGTGAGGATGGATATTTCTTTGGCTGGCCGGTATTTAGTGCTTCTCCCTTTTGCCGACCATATCGGGTTGTCCAGGAAGATAACGGATGGTAAAGAGCGCGCCCGTCTCAGGCAGATTATGGGGGAATTGGAGATTCCGGACGGTTTTGGTTGCATTTGCAGGACCAATGCCGAAGAGCGGAAAAAGGTATTTTTGAAGAGGGATTTGGATACGCTTCTTGAATTATGGAAGCGGGTTGAGACCGCCAATGTAAGGCCTGGCCGGCCGGCGCTTCTCTACAAGGCTCCGACGCTTTTGGAGCGTACTGCCCGGGATTCTCTGACTGAGGACATTGGCCGCGTGGTTATAGACGACAAGGAGAGCCATGCGTTCGTCAAGAACTTGATATCGAGAATAGCCGGACGCAAGATGGCCTCAAAAATAACGCTTCACGCCAAGGCCATGCCGATATTCGAGGCGTTCAGGGTTGAGGATCAGATAAGCGCCATTTTTGAGCGCAAGGCGTTTCTGGATGGTGGGGGATATATATGCGTGGACGAGACCGAGGCCTTGGTGGCGATAGATGTCAATAGCGGAATTCGGAAAGGCAAGGACAAGCCAGAGACCGCTTTGCATACGAATCTTGCGGCGTGCGAGGAGATTGCGAGGCAGTTGCGCCTCAGGGATGTTGGCGGTTTGGTTGTCATTGATTTCATAGACATGCGTTCCCAAAAAGACCGTGATTTGGTTCTTCGGCAGATGCGGAAACTAGTAAAACAGGACCGGGCCCATTCCATGGTTCTTCCAATAAGCAAACTGGGTTTGATGCAGATGACGCGGCAAAGGGAGCACGAGAGCGTTCTCGACCGTGTTTTCGATCCGTGCCCGCATTGTTCCGGTACGGGGAGGATAAAGTCGCCGCTTAGTGTGAGCGTGCTTATACAACGTCGTTTACGCGAAGTGCTGCTACGTCGTCGCAACGACAAGGATTTGGCCGTGCGTATTAATGTACATCCGTCGGTGTTGGCGCGTTTGAAGAACGAGGACGACGATCATATCTCCGAGTTGGAGAGGCGCTACGGGCACCAGCTAACGTTCCGAGCGGACCCGGCTCTTCACCACGAGGGATTCAAGATTTTCGATCCCGAGACTGGTGAGGAGTTGTGAGAGGGAAGATTGCGGTCGTTTGTTTTTTCTATGTGTTGTTGAGCGGTGTGCGATGTGTTCCTAGGGGAGGGGGCTAGAGTTCCGACGGGTGGGATATTCAGTCTAGGGAGGACTGGCGTTATGAGAATTGCATTTGGCTATGTGTCGCGTGTCTTGCTTGCGTTGACGTTCTTATTTTTGTTGGTGTCGTGCGACGAGTCTCCCGCTCCGCGTAGTGGAGGTGCCGGAGCGTCTTTGGCGAAAGCCAAGAATAAGACGAGGGAGTTTGCGTCTTTGGCGGGAAAGATTGGAGACTCGGATAGCTGGAAGAAGATTGTCTTGTTTATGTCCGATGATTTCGAGTTTCGTGATGCCGAGGGGAATGTTAAAAAAGGGAGTAGCAAGGATGTCGGGGCCCGGCCCTTGAAGAATTCCCTCAAGCCAGAGGGCTTGCTCCGGTACGAGCAATTTGTTGGCGACGCTCGGGATTTGGGTGGGGGGCTGGTGGAGGTGGATGCCCGAATCAAGCTGGAAATTAAATCCGGGGGCGGGGTCAAGATGGTTGAATGGCCTGCTTGTTTTTCTTGGTGCGAAAAAAACGGGAAATGGCGTTTGGAGTCAGTTGAGTATGTCGATGCGCCTAAGGTTGTTCAAAAAGGTGGCGCTTCTAGTCGTGGCGACGGGGGGGGGGAGCCAGCTGGAACGAACGCTGTGCCAATCGAGACGTCGAGCCGCGTCGGCGACCATTCTGCCGGAACGTGTCTCAAGGTCAAGCGGTTGATTCAGGGGCAGGTGGACACTTTGAGTCGGAAAAATAGGACTGGGGAAAGGAAGTAGCGGGGATGGACGGTTTGTTGAAATTTGTTTTTTATGTTCCCGTGGATTACGCGGAGTGCGTAAAGGACGCCGTATTTGCCGCTGGAGCTGGCAAGGTTGGCGACTATGACCACTGTTGCTGGAGTGTCGACGGCACGGGGCAATTTCGTCCTTTGGGGGGTAGTTCCCCGTTTGTGGGGAAGCGTGGCACTGTCGAGAAGGTGTTGGAGACGAAAGTGGAGATGGTCTGCGAGCGTTGGTGCTGGGACAAGGTGCTAGCGGCCTTTTTGGACTCCCATCCCTACGAGACGCCATCGTACCAGTACTGGGAAATCAATCGTTGAGGCGTTCCTACTTGCGGGGGAGTTTGTTGTATTCGCCACGATTGTCCGATGGGTTGCTTTTCTCCGTGGCGCTAGTATCTTCATGGGCTTGCCAAATCACTGGTTGCGGGTGTGGTCCCGCGGGCGGTGTCGAATAGATTCTTAAATACAGGGAACAGTGGATATGGCCGACCATGGCAACCAGGCGAATTTCAAACGACAGAGCTATTTCAGATTGTTGAAGTACGCCGCGCCGTACAAATTCCGGCTGATACTGGGAATTCTGGCGGGTTTTCTTGTCGCTGGTTCTCTTTTCAGTGGGCTCATGCTGGTGCCGAAAATTCTTAAAGGGGTGATTCCGGAGGCGAGGGATAAAGACGGGATTCACGCTTCGGCCTCGAGAATTGTGGACGCTTTGGAGAAGGGGGATGAGAAGAGCAGGAACGAGAAAGTTTCGCTGGTGGCGAGCGAGCTCAAACCTGAAAGCCAGCAGGACGTGGCCGCTCTCGTGGAGAAATGGAAGCGGCAGGCCGCGAGGTGGGGGGTGCCGTTGCCGGTGGATTACTATAGCAACGCCATACACGTATCCAAGCCAATCAAATTTTCAATACAGGTGGAGGACGCGAACGGGAGGACGCATTGGCAGTTTTTCTCCATCTTTGTTTTTGGGTTTGTTTTTATGTGGTTGATAAAAAACCTCGCCACTTATGCGAACAGGTATTTCACTAGATGGGTAGGCACGCGCGTTGTCGCCGATTTGCGCAACGAGGTTTTCGAATCCCTTCTAGGGCAATCGTTGAAATTCTACGGGGATATTGACGTGGGGCATCTTATCAGTCGTTGTACCAACGACACCTCGGCGATAGAATCGGCGGTAGCGAATACGATAGCGGACGCTACGAGGTGTCCGCTGGAGATATTGGCTTGCGCTTCGGTCATAGTCTATTTCAGCGCGGAGAGTGGCGATTACTCCCTGCCCATAATTCTTTTCGTTGGTTTGCCGGCCGCTATATTGCCGTTGATAATTCTGGGAAGACGCATTAGGAGGGTTTACCGCAGGGCATTCGCCAGGATTGCCGAGGTTGTCTCCAGGATGCACGAGGTGTTCACCTGTGTTCTTGTTGTTAAGGCGTACAACATGGAGAAGGAGGAGGTGAAGAGGTTCAAGTCGGTTAACCGGAAGTATTTTAGAACGGTTGTCAGCGCGCTTAAAACGGAGTTGCTGATGACTCCCGCAATGGAGACTGTGGCGGTTGCCGCAACTTTGGTTTTCCTCGTCTATTCCTACGCCAACGGGGTTTCGGTCGTGGAGTTGGGCCAGCTCCTCCTCCCAGCGGTTCTTGCGTATCAGCCAATCAAGAAGGTCGCAAAAATTAGGACCTACGCCGAGAGGAGCATGGCGGCGGCGGACAGATATTTCGCCCTTTTGGATACGGACACTGGAATCAAAGAGGCGGAGAACCCTATTGAGATACATGGTTTCGAAAAAGATATTCGGTTCGAGAACGTCTCTTTCTCCTATGGAGACAAGAAGATATTGGACGGGTTCAACCTTACTATCGAGAAAGGAACTGTCGTGGCCGTGGTTGGGGAAACGGGTTCTGGAAAAACCACTATCGCGCATCTCATCGCCAGGTTTTACGATGTTGATTCCGGGCGCATACTCGTTGATGGCGTGGATATCAGGGAAATTAAAATATCCTCGCTGAGAAAGCTTATCGGAATTGTTACTCAGGATCCCCTCTTGTTCAACGACACTATTGCCAACAACATCGCCTACGGCCGGTCGGATGTTTCGATGGACGATATAATCCAGGCGGCCAAAGCGGCCAACGCCCATGAATTTATAGTTTCCGGACGCCATCCCGACGGGTACGACGCGGTGGTTGGCGAGAAAGGCGCCACGTTGAGTGGTGGAGAGAAGCAACGCGTGGCCATTGCCAGGGCGATGTTGAAGAACTCCCCAATAATGATTCTCGACGAGGCTACTAGCGCCTTGGACACGGTCACGGAGCGTCTTGTGCAGGATGCTTTGGACCATCTTATGCGGAACAGGACCGTTTTCGCCATCGCCCACAGGTTGAGCACCGTTCAACATTCCGATAAGATTATTGTTCTCCAAGATGGAAAGATAATCGAAAGTGGAAAGCACGACGAGCTTATGAAGGTGGGAGGGAAATACAAGGTTCTCCGCGACATGCAATTTGGGGCGTCTTGATTCCCGCTTCAAGCCGGCGTTTTGCCGCAGGGGCGTTTCTCGTTTTGCTTTAGGGACGAAGTTTCGGCGAAGCGAGTGGCTTTATGCGAGGGCGTAATGGGTCGCAAAGCTAACGGAGGGACCTAATCACTGGTGCGTTTTTGCTTTTTTCGGCGGTTTCCGCTCGAATATATTGTTAATAGCGGCGTTTTTACCTTTTGATTTTTTCTAGTAGCGTGGCATGTTAGGCGGGGTGTGGATATTTCGTAGTGTTCCGGTGTTGTGCTGGTATACGATTCGGAGTAGGGTAATCTATGACGGAAAGAGAACGGGAGGGGTTCCGTCAATTTTTAGGTGCGCCTTAATCGAGGCGTTTTCGGACGGGCTCATATGCGTTTTAGATGTCCATTTTGCCAGGGAATCGTTTCCGTAGGTAACGAGGACTTGGGAATCGACTGCCAGTGCGGCCATTGCGGTGAGATAGTTACCGTTCC
>WFSE01000170.1 GCA_015486135.1 Lentisphaeria bacterium | reverse complement strand
GAGTCGAAAGGGAAAATGATTTCCGTTGATGGAGATAATATTCTTATTGACGGAAAAAAAGGAAAGAATAAAGAGCTGGAAAAATATATCGGCAAAGAGACTTATAACCTATGGAAACATATTCAAAAAATTAATTCTGATAAAAATAATCTGCGTCCATCTGCGCAATCTGCGGATACCCTGTCTTTCAACGAAGCCGTTGACAAAATCCGCAAACTTCGCAGACTCCATAAACAGATGGACGAAGCCGTCCTAGCAGCCTACGGATGGCACAGAGCAAGCTCTGCTATAAATCCGTCAAGTCCCCTGGAAGAGTTAGATGAAACCTGGCCGGCAATCGACCTAGCCCACGACTTCTACGAAGTGGACTACCTCCCGGAAAACAACCGCGTCCGCTACACCATCAGTCCCGAAGCCCGAAAAGAAGTCCTGAAACGCCTCCTACTCCTCAACCACCGCATCTACGCGCAAGAAGTCGCCGCCGGCCTCCACAACAAGAAAAAGAGTGCGAACACCCCCAAAAAGAAAACAATAAAGAAAGCACCCGAAAACGACAACCAAGGAAGCTTCGACTTTTAGGAACAATAGATGAACACAGATAACATCTAAAAAATCACCAATTAAGGATTTCCAATGAATGCACTTGAACAAATAAATTTGGCAAATGAGTCGCCGGTTGAGGTTGATGATAAAGATATCTTCGCTAATGACAAATTGAACTTTGAAAGTGTCGTCAAGAATATAGCCATTTTACTTTCACGAGTCCAGAAACCATATACCGTTGGCATTTTTGGAGATTGGGGAGCTGGGAAGACATCATTTATGAAAATGCTACAGCAACTTCTTGAACAGGACGATAAAAAATTTGCAACTTGCTGGTTTGATGCCTGGAAATATGAAACAGAAGATAATCTTATTCTGCCACTATTGCATCAGGTAAGTTATACATTTAGGGATATGGGACAAGAAATAAAAGACTCTTTGATTAAATCCGCATCAGTTGTGGGAATGTCTTTTTTAGATATGTTTCTTAAAACATCAACTGTTGGCCTATTCAACAAGAATGATGTTGTAAAAAACTTTAAACTTTTCGAAGAAAACAGCGCAAGATTCTACCAGCACTTTTCTGATAGCGTAATGCAATTGGAAGATGCCTTTAAGCAATGCGTAACCGAAGCATTGAATAGTGCGGAAAAAGAAACGCTTGTTATATTTATTGACGACCTTGATAGATGTTTACCGGAGCATGTAATAAATCTGCTTGAGAGAATAAAAAACTACTTGATTGTAGATGGTGTCAATGTGATTTTCATTATTGGCGTGGATAAGAAGATATTAGAGAAAAGCGTTATAGCTAAATATGGAACTGATTTAATTGATGGCAACAAATATCTTGAAAAAATTATAAATCTACCATTCCCGCTGCCAGATATCGACATAAATCGAGTGGACTATGTAAACTCTCTTTTTCACAAGCATATTCCAGGGCAGGAAGATAAACATAAAGATGTCGAGGTAAAACTAAAAGATATTGCCAGTAACTTAGAATTGAAAAATCCTCGAAGATTACGCAAAGTTATCATGCGGCTTAGCTTTTATCTAATTTTCAAAAAAGAAGAATCATCTAAACATGTATTTGCAGGATTATTGCCAGAAATTATTATCTTCATGATTCTCTTCAAAGAATTTTACCCGGAAGCTTATAGTTTAGCTAAAGCTAATAATCAGATTTTTTATAAACCCAGAGAGCATGAAGTAAAAACTGGGCAAGTTTTGTCTTTTTCAGAAATTAGTGATAATTATTGCAAAGAATGGGCCGAAATTATTTATCACGAACATAAAATAAAATTAATTAAGATTGATTGGTTCAAAAATGGCATTTTTGCTTCACGACCACAACCTCAAATCGATACGACTATGCGAACACAACATCTATATTTTGACGCAATAGATTTTTTATATACATTATCACAATAATAAATTATGGGAATTAAAAAATTAGGAACAGGTTAACAATCCGCTTTTTCTTGTTCTTCCTTTGCTCTCTCTTCGCTCATGGATATGATTTCAATCTTGCCAGTGGCGCCGCCTCCAGCTCCGAGCATGTGGCAATGCGCTATCAGCATCAGCCGTTCGCGCTCCTCGCGCTCCTCTTCCGTCAGTTTCTCCCCGAACACGAAATCCATAAATTTCCGGTACAGGCTCCTCGTGTCTCTCGTTCTTATCATCCTCATAGCCGCCTCCTCTTTTGCGAACCTCGTATTTCCTTCCGGCATCTATTACCCCCCCCTCCCCCGGGTTGTCATTTTTTATTTTTTTCATTTTTTCGAACCACAGAAGGCACGAAAAGAGGAAGAGAGTGCCTCGCAGAGATGCAGAGATCGCAGAGAGGGGAGAAGATAAGTAGCCACGAATCAGCACGAATTAACACGAATAAAAGAAGATTGTTACCACCCGCTTCGCTAGAGACACGGAGACGCAGAGAAGAGCAAGAGGAGAACGACGGAACAGAATCCAGTCTCCGACTGCCTCCCGTTCCATCGATGTTCTATTTGGGAGTGAATGCAGAGATTTTTCTCTTGCCTTCCTCTCCAATAGGACCGCGTATGAAATAACCCGGAACCGAAGGTTGCTATTTATTTCATGGATCTCCGCGTTCTTTGAGCCTCTGCAAGGGAAAGAGCAATAATATTCACCACAGGACCTTCACGTCATATTTTTCAAATTTTTCATCCTTGGAGACCAAGGAGCAGTTTTCTATCTGCGCCTGAGCAATCAGCATATGATCAAAAGGATCTTTATGAAATATTGTCATTTCAAATATTCTACATGAATGTTGCAGTGATATGGGCAGAAAAGAAAACGAATTTTCGATAATCTGTTTTGTAAAAAACCCTTCTGAAAAATTTTCTATTTCAAGCTTTCCCAATTTGCATTTTATGGACATTTCCCATATCGAAGCGGCGCTTACATATATGACATTATTCGGCTCCGCAATTATCTCAAATGCTTTCCGGGAAATATTTCCACTGTCCTGCAACCACCAGAGGAACACATGTGTGTCAATCAGGTATTTATTCATGATGATCTTCTGTAAAAAATCCTTGCAGAACCGATTCCGGTAACGGAGCATTGAAATCGCCCGCTATTTTGATACGTCCTTTTGCAGTGCCAGGCTTTCGGGGCCTTTTTTCGGATGTATAAGGGACCAATTTCACCAGTGGTTTTCCGGCCTTCGCAATGACAATATCATCTCCAAGAAGAGTTTCAGTTATCAATTCCGAAAAATGCGTCTTCGCTTCATATATATTTACCTGCTTCATATCGCGCCTCCATGCTAGAAACAATTTAACGCAATAATTGACCAAGTCAACAGACCAAGTTCAGAAAGCTAGGAGCGGTTTTCCCTCGCAAAGATGCGGAGGGGAATGTTGAATGAGAGGGAGAAGATTTTCCCCTCGCAGAGACGCGAAATTCGCAGAGAGGGGAGGAAGAGAGTGCCTCGCAGAGATGCAGAGATCGCAGAGAGGGGAGAAGATAAGTAGCCACGAATCAGCACGAATTAACACGAATAAGAGAAGACTATTACCACCCGCCTTCACAAAGTTACGGCGTTGCATGCCCGCTTCGCTGGAGGCACGGAGGCGCGGAGAAGAGCAAGACGAGATCGCTGGAACGAAATCCAGTCTCCGACTGCCTCCCGTTCCATCGATGTTTTCTTGGAGAGTAAAGCTAAAAGGAGCTTAGGGACATAATCATCCGCTCAATATCCCATCATTCCTCCCTCCCCGCACCAAACCCAATTCGGCGCTTCTTTTTCGGCTCGGGCGGAGTCATCAACTCGCGCATCGCGTCAAAGACGACTTTGAACTGCCGGTCGTATTTGCGTTCGAGGGCCGTCACGACCGGCGGGTTTTGCAATCACATTTTGTGATTTCAAAACCTCGTGCTCATCCCGGGTAAGCTGAAACATAAAATCGTCGGGAAAGCGACCGATATTGCGCTTAACCGCCTGAACAAGCGCACGCGTCTCGACACCGTATAAGGCAGCCAAGTCGGTGTCAAGCATGACTTTATGCCCGCGGACAATCAAAATGAGTCCCTCGATTCTTTCGAGAGGAACGAGGTCCTTCTTCTCAGTCATAGTTCGTCCCACCTCCATGGAGCCGGAGATATTGATTCATTCGCCATAGCCGATGTCCTCCAGATTGGCCCAGATGCTCTGGTCGAGCTTGGATTTCCCGCTCGGTTCGCCTCATCTTTGAGTGGGAATAATAGCGTGCCGCGAGGGAGGAGTCAAGCGGGCCGGGCTATTCCATGGCCGGAAGTGGCCTACTTCCGAGTCGCTGAATAAGCATTTCCCATCTCTGGCAATGAGAAAGGCGTGGAAAGAGGTTAACAAGCCGCTTTTTCTTCCGTACAAGCCTTTTTCATCTCCGTTTGCGGAGATGGAAAAGCTTCGTGAGCTTCGTGTTCTCGGTGGTGAAAAGAATGTTCAAAAGGGGCCACCGAACGCGCACGAGAACAGTCTAGAGAACAAGATCAACGCTGTAGGCGACAGATCCGTATTTTAAGATTTATTCAACCACAGAGATCACAGAGAGCACGAAGATGCCGTTCCCGCTCCGCGGAACCGGCATGTTTGTGGGGGAAGGGAAGAAGAGCTTAGGGACAGGTTAACAATCCTCTTTTTCTTCCGTACAAACCTTTTTCATCTCCGTTTGCGGAGATGGAAAAGCTTCGTGAGCTTCGTGTTCTCGGTGGTAAAAAAAAGGTTTTAAAAGGGGCCATCGACCCCACACAGGAACAGACTAGAGAACAAGACCAACGCTGTAGGTAGGGCCCGCTGAATAATTGGCAAGTGTTTAATTTTCATTGGGTTAAGTCTGTTTTTAACGGTGTCATCTCCAAGGCTTTGGGACCAAGTAGGCCAAAACCCTTGGAGCCGACTAGGATTTTGAGGCACTTGCCAATTCCGCGACACACCTTCGTGTGGTTTAAGGGTGTCCTCGCTACGCTGGGACACCTATATCCGGCAGGCGCGAAGCGTCCTTCCGCAAAGCCCGCAGGGTTCGCAAAGCGAACGGAAGGATCGCCTAATCACAAGTCCTCCATAGCCCGAAGGGCGACGGAGGATCGGCACGTTTCCGACTTTTTCAGCAAGCCCTAGGTAACAGGCATGTGTTGTAAGATTTATTCAACCACAGAGAGCACAGAGAGCACGAAGATGCCGTTCCCGCTCCGCGGAACCGGCATGTTTGTGGGGGAAGGGAAGAGTATCTCCGCGTTCTTTGCTTCTCTGCGAGGGAAAGAAGAAAAAAGGAATAGATTGCCCCGCGGAGATGCGAAGACTGCAGAGGGAAATAGAACCACGGATGGGCACGGATGCGAAAAATGATGGGGAAGTTAATAATCCATCTGGTTGGCGTTTACCACTATGAGCATCGGCGCTTATCGTTAATAAGGATGTGTCACTGGCACGTTGCAATCGCCGGATTACAGTATACATTGGTGCGGTATAGTATGTTGTTCCGGAATGATAAAGGAGGAACCGATGAGGACATTCAGAAAATTAGCGATGGTCGCCACGCTCTTCATGGTGGCGAGTGCCGTACTAGCGGACGAGGCGAAAGACAAGCAATTGAGGAAGCAGTTCCGGAGTTGGAAGTTCGGTATGTTCCTCCACTTCAACATGGCCACCTATTATCCCGTTGAATGGGCCAACGGCTACGAGGATCCCTCCAAGTTCAATCCCGACAAGCTCGATTGCGGACAGTGGGCCGATTTGGCGAAGTCCCTGGGAATGAAGTACGCCGTCCTCACGGTCAAACACACTGGCGGGTGGTGCCTCTGGGACAGCGCCTACACCAAACACGACGCAACCCAGTTCAAGAATTTCAAGAATGGCAAAGGGGATATTGTCAAGGAGTTCGTCAAAGCGTTCAGAAAACGCGGATTGAAGGTTGGCTTCTACTACTGCTTTCCCGGCGATTACGCCTGCAAAGAGCAGAAGAACCTGCCGCCCGCCGGCAAACCCGCCCTCCATGGTCTGCCCCCGGAAGCCAAGGGCGACTATGTCGGATTCATGAAAAAGCAACTCAAGGAGCTTATAGACAGGTACAAGCCAGACCTGCTTTGGATAGACCAGTACTCCAACAAGTACACTGGCAAAGACTGGCTGGCAATAAAAAGCACCATAAAGAAATGGGCTCCGAACTGCATCGTAATCGGCAACAACGCCCACAACGTGAAGGACTCCGACGTTTACAGTTGCGAGGTTCCGACTAGTCCGGACAAATACCCGCCGAAAAACAAACCGATGCCAGGCGAGGTTTGCGACAAGATATCCTGCGTGTGGTTCTGGGCGAACGACAACGAGAAGACTGTCAAAACTCCGGAACAGATAGCCAAAGAGCTTCGTCTCTGCCGGGAGCGCGACTCGAACCTCCTACTAAACATTCCTCCAGATCCGCACGGACTGATATCCGGTGAGCACCTTAAAGCCGCTTTGCGCTTCAAGGAATCCCTGAAAAAGGACAAGGATTTGGCGAAATACCTGGGTGTCAAATAGACACCCACCCGCCCCTCGAAAGGCGCGCTGGCCCATCGTCCCGAGTGTTTCCGCGGACAACACGCCGAAAGCTTGGAATCGGGTGGTGCGCTTCGCTTAGTTGGTGGTCGTGTCAAAAGCCGCCTCGAGTGCGTTTGGACTTAACCGCTGGCTTGAAGTCGGGGACGGATCGGCCATCTCCCCCCCCAAGATCGCCCTGAACAAATACTGGGACTAGTTCCAGCGCCCGAAGACAATCGGTGGGAATTCGCCCTCACTGTTACTGGTTCGCGCCATCCGCGGAAATTTGATTCCCAAAAACGTTGGAGACACACAAGTGAACATAGTTTGGATTTGCTCGGAAGCGGTGCCTTTCGCCAAGACTGGAGGGCTGGCGGATGTCTCCGGAGCTTTGCCGACGGCATTGTCCGAGCTCGGGCACAACGTCTCGGTCATTATGCCCTACTATCCGCGGGTAATGGGGGATTTGTGCGCCCACACGTCGGTGCGGTACAAAATACTCGAAGTCCCGTTCGGCGCGTCGACCGAAAGGGCCACCATCCGCGAAAAGAGCATTAAAGATGGCCCCACCTTCTATTTCATCGAATACAACCGATTCTACGACAGGCCGTTTCTGTACGATTATTACGGGGAAGAATACGGTGACAACGCCGAACGGTTCATCTTCCTGTGCCGAGCCGCCATGGAAACGATCAAGGCACTGCGTCTGGCTCCAGACATACTGCACACCAACGATTGGCACGCCGCGCTCTGCCCGGTCTATTTGAAAAGCGCCTTGTACGCAAACAATCCAGAATTCGCCAACACTAAATCCGTTCTAACCATACACAACATCGGCTATCAAGGCGTTTTCCACAAAGAATTCCTTCCGCTAACGGGACTGGGCTGGGAACATTTCAACCACACCTGCCTTGAATTCCACGATCAGCTTAATTTCCTCCAAGGCGGAGTTATGACCGCGGACATGGTCACCACGGTAAGTCCAACCTACGCCAGGGAAATCCTATCCCCGGATTACGCGTTCAATCTGGATGGAGCGCTAAACCACGTAGCGTATCAAGGAAAGCTTCGAGGAATATTGAACGGTATCGACACGAAAGTATGGAACCCCGCCACCGACAAACTGATTCCCCGCAACTATTCCATTAACGATATGGAGGGGAAGAAGGAGTGTAAAAGGGAACTGCGAAGACGGCTGAACTTGGAGGAAGCTCCTGGAAAGCCCGTTGTTGGAGTCGTCTCCAGACTGGCATACCAGAAGGGAATAGACATCCTCCTTGGAGCGATGTGGACGTTGTTGCGGGAAGAGGACGCGCAATTCGCGGTTCTTGGCTCCGGAGACCCGGATCTGGAAGCGGAATTGTCGCGCCTATGCGAACACTTCCCCGGACAAATAGGGGTTCATATCGGCTATGACAACGCCCTCGCGCATCTCATCGAGGCTGGAAGCGACTTCTTCGCGATGCCTTCCCGCTACGAGCCATGCGGATTGAATCAGATGTACAGCATGCTGTACGGAACCCCTCCCATCGTCCGGGCCACAGGGGGGCTCGAGGACACGGTTGTGAACTACTCGCCCGATTCGCTCGAGCGATCAAACGGATTCAAATTCCTGTGGTTGAACAACCAAGCTCTCATAGACACCATACGGTGGGCCATTTCCATCCGAAAGGAGACTCCGAAAAGGTTCAAAAGGCTCCAGCGCAACGGCATGGCGTCCGACTTCTCATGGCGACGCACAGCCGACCTATACTCCGAACTCTACGCTGAAACAAGGCTCGACGAATAATTGGGGCTTGCTGAATAATTGGCAAGTGCTTTATTTTCATTTGCTTAGGCCTGTTTTTAACGGTGTCATCTCCAAGGTTTTGGGAGCAAACGTCCCAAAAACCTTGGAGACGACTAATGCTCTCCGTTCAATTTGAGGCACTTGCCAATTCCGCGACACACCTTCGTGTGGATTAAGGGTGTCCTCGCTACGCTGGGACACCTATATCCGGCAGGCGCGAAGCGTCCTTCCGCAAAGCCCGCAGGGTTCGCAAAGCGAACGGAAGGATCGCCTAATCACAAGTCCTCCATAGCCCGAAGGGCGACGGAGGATCAGCACGTTTCCGACTTTTTCAGTAAGCCCTAATTGGGGCCTGCTGAATAATTTG
The DNA here is from genome assembly GCA_015486135.1 of Lentisphaeria bacterium. GTDB lineage: Bacteria > Verrucomicrobiota > Lentisphaeria > Victivallales > JAADHT01 > WFSE01. Next base: position 18,579 of record WFSE01000170.1, on the reverse strand, counting down.
CAAGCACACGTTCGTGTGTTTTGAGGATGCCCCCTCGCTCCGCTTGAGCGCGCACATTCGGGCGCCCCTCCCAACGCTCCTTGGAGCTGGATAACGCTCACCTGGTGTTATCGGAACGGCTATGGATGTATATGGATTGCAGGATACCAAGCGCCGCCATCATACTTACGATGAAAGTGCCGCCCAAGCTGACAAGTGGGAGTGGAAGACCCGTGACGGGCGCCAGCCGTATGGTCATACCAATATTTACCGCCGAATGGATAAACACAAGAGTACCGATACCCACGGCTAGATATCGACCAAAGGGATCGGAGGAGATGGCCGCCGTCCGCATAGCCGAGAAAACAAGGAGAAAATAGCAGAATATAATCGACACGGAACCGACAAATCCAGTCTCCTCCGCGATGACGGAGAAAATGAAGTCGCTATTGGCAACGGTTTTGGGTAGAAAGCCCAAGGTGCTTTGGGTGCTTTTCATGAAGCCTTTTCCCCACATCCCGCCACTTCCCACAGCGAGCTGGGATTGCCTGCTGTTCCAGCCTTTCCCCGTTGGATTTCTCGCCGGGTCCAGAAACACCAACACCCGCTCTTTCTGGTAGTCGCTAAGAAAAGGGTACGCCGAAGGAATCATTATCATCGCGACGACAATTCCCACTACGACCCACTTCCATTTAACTCCCGCCACGAAGATCATCGCCGCGGCGACGGGAACCAGTGTCACCGCGCTTCCCAGGTCGGGCTCGATCAGGATCAAGAGGAAGGGCGTTCCCATAGCCAGCGCCACGCCAAAAATATGCTTGAGATTGTTGGGATTGAATCGTCTCTGCGAAAGCAGCCACGCCACGAATACAATTGCCGCTGGCTTGGCGAATTCCGATGGTTGGAGGCTGAAAAGCCCGTAGAAGGAGAACCATCGCTTAGCCCCGTATCTCGTTGTTCCGAAAAGAAGCACGAAAACCAGTAGCACGATCGCGGCGCTATAGGCGACCAAAGCCCACTGTGTCCACGTTTTGTAATTGACGCGGGCGAAAAAGGCCCAAACGCACGCCCCCAGCAAAATATATTTCAGTTGCTTTTTCCAAAGATCCGGATTCCCTCCGATTTTCTGATGGCCGGTGCTGTAGATATAAAGCAACCCCACCCCCAAAAGAATCATGGCGGGGATCAGCTGTAGATAGTCGATGGAAGATAGCAAACGGTGTGGTGGCTTGGTGCTGCCCCCCCCCTTCCCGGACACGTCAATTCTCTTTGTGGAGGTCATGAGAGGGGTCATTTGTCGGACCTAAGTTTAAAAAGCAGGGTCAATACATTTTCTCTGAACCGCTGCATATCACCTTGGAAACTTGCGGCGACCCCTCGGGGAAACACGTCGTTTTCTAGATCGGCTAGAATCGCCTCGGCCTCGGAGACCAAGCGTTTGCACAAGGCCACCTTGATTCCTGTGGAATCCCCCTCTCCATTCCATTCAGCATCCAAAAAGTCCATGGCGTAGCCTAGCAATTTACCATGTCGGCAAAGAATGGTGAGCGCCGCCGCCCTGGCGCTCACCGGAAACGCCGTGGCCAACGCCCGTAGCCAGTTGCCCGCGACGCGTTCGACCTCGGCATAGACATACGCTCCGTCACCGTTCCGCCAGTCGCCATTGGGGGGAATATCGTATCCAAGCTCCGCATCCTGGTCCTGGTCCTGGGCTCCCCAACGACCGCCAACGGGAAATCCCCCTTTTTTCTTCCCGGCGCTTTTGTCCAAGAGCTCGTCCTCTCCAGGCAGATCCAGGACAGAGGGTATCGCCTCCATGCGCGCGGCAAGTTGCTCGTCCATTCCGCGAAACACGCGTTCCCAATGAAATTCATCTTCTGATTTTCGCATATTCGGCCTCCGCGAGAACCACGCCGGTTAACAAATTGAGATTAGGGCTTGCTTAATAATTGTCAAGTTGACATCCTGTGTCTGTACCGCACTTTGCCTGATACCCAGGCCCGTCGTTCCTCGGGTAGGACTCTTCCGTGCCGCGGGCACCGTTCAGGCTTTGCGGAAGGGGGCCCGAAACTAGTGGCGCCTTCCGACTTTTTCCGTAGGCTCCAAGGAAAGGTAATATGCCGTCGTCGAACTGGCTTGCAACTAGAAGCGGGCGCGGTATTTTTTCCGATTGTCAACTTTCGCTCCACCAACAGAGGAATCCGTGATGGATGTAATCGCTCTTATCGTCCTTAGTTTTGTCGGCTACATAGTCGCCTACAGACTCTACGGCCGCTTTCTGGCCAAGCGCATATTCAAAATATCCGACGACGGGCCCACGCCAGCCAAGCGTCTGGAAGACGGCGACGACTACGTCCCCACGCGGAAGGAGGTGGTGTTCGGCCATCATTACACGTCGATAGCGGGAACCGGCCCGATAGTTGGTCCTGCGGTCGGAGTAATATGGGGGTGGGTTCCAGCGTTCATCTGGGTGTTCGTTGGTTCGATTGTAATGGGAGCGGTGCATGATTTCGGCTCGTTAGTGGTATCATTGCGCAACGATGGCGAGTCGATTTCGGAATGCGCCGGGAGGCTCGTTGGGCGCCGTGTCCGAAACATATTTTTCGCGATTATTTTTTTGGAACTTTTGATAGTAATATCGATTTTCTGTCTGGTAATAGCGTTGATATTCAACATGTATCCCGGGGCTGTGCTTCCGGTATGGTGTCAAATTCCTATCGCGGTCGTTCTGGGTATTGTGGTTTACAGGAAGGGATTCGGACTCACCATCTCCACGGCGGTGGCGGTGTTATTCATGTATCTGACGATGGCCGCCGGAATCAAGGCGCCATTCTCGATTCCCGCGGATGTTGTCAACACATTGCACATGCCCGCCACAGGCATTTGGGCGGTAGTGCTTCTGATATACGCATTCGTGGCGTCAATACTTCCAGTGACGACGTTGCTTCAGCCGCGGGACTACATAAACGCCTGGCAGCTTTTCGTGGCAATGGCGTTGCTAGTGTTAGGCGCGTTGTCCGCGGGATTGTTCCACGGGATGGGGATAGTCGCTCCGGCTTTCAATCTCCACCCCGAAGGAGCTCCCCCGCTAGCGCCCTTTCTCTTTATAACCATCGCATGCGGGGCGATATCGGGTTTCCACTCGTTGGTTTCCTCCGGAACGACGGCGAAACAACTAAAACTGGAGTCGGACGCATTGCCGGTAGGCTACGGGTCGATGCTATTGGAATCGGTTTTGGCGTTGCTCGTGATTGTCGCGGTTGTCGCGGGGGTGGGCATGGGCTATGACAGCGACAAGGGGCATCTTTCCGGCGTAGCGGCATGGAAAGCGCATTACAACTCGTGGCAGAACGCCGCTGTTGGACTCGGGGCGAAGTTGAGGGCGTTTGTCGCGGGGTCCGCGAATATGATAGAGACTTTGGGAGTGCCAAGAAACTTGGCGAAGATTCTAATCGGCGTTTTCGTCGCGTCTTTCGCGGGCACCACACTTGACACCGCCACCCGATTGCAACGATATATCGTAGAGGAATTCCTCAACGATGTCGGGTTGAAAAAGCTCTCCAACAAGTACACGGCGACGATAATCGCCGTGGTCACCGCCGGAGTGTTGACTTTCGTTTCCGGCGCCAATGGCGCGGGGGCGATGACCCTATGGCCGATGTTCGGAGCGGTAAACCAACTTCTCGCCGCGTTGGGCTTGTTAGTGGTCAGCGTGTACATCAAACGCTACCGTGGGGGAAAGGCCCATTTAGTCACGTCTATCCCCTGCGTCTTCATGTTATCCATGACGTTGTGGGCGGTGACGCTGAATGAAATCAACTTTATCCACCAAGAGAAAACCGTTTTGGCGCTGATAAACGCCGCCACCGGCGTGCTAGCCGTGTGGATGGCGATCGAATCCGCATTGGTTCTCGTGTCGGAAAAGCAATCGTCCCCACACAATGGAGCAGATAATGGGACACCGGAAGCATCCTAAAAAGGGGATCGACGATCGCTCGGAAGGCTCTAAAAAAACGCCTGATCTTGTTCTAGTCGTCCCTTGCCACAACGAAGCCAAACGATTGATTCCGGAACGTTTTCTGGCGTTTCTCGACACCAATCCGTCGGCAAGACTACTCTTCGTCGATGACTGCAGCGGAGACGACACGCCGAATATCTTGCGGAATATGGTGTCGCTAAACCCGCGTTGCGAAGTCATTCATTTGGAAAAGAACATAGGCAAGGCCGGCGCGGTGTTCGCGGGATTTCAAAAGGCGCTGGACGCGCCTTGGGGCCATGTGGGCTATTGGGACGCCGACTTGGCGACTCCATTGGATGCGTCGCTGGAGTTGGCCACCATCCTTGAAAAAGGCCAATACGACTACGTGTTGGGCAGCAGGGTAGCCCGTATAGGGTCGGAAATTAAACGCAAGGCATCCAGGCACTATGTGGGACGGGTATACGCCACGCTCATAAGTCTAGTGCTTGGAATGCGAATATACGACACGCAATGCGGCGCTAAGCTCTTCCGGAAAACCGAGGCATTGAAAAAAGCGTTCTCCGAGCCTTTCACGACAAAATGGGTTTTTGACGTGGAACTACTCGCTAGGCTGAAGAAGTTCGACCCGGCACTTCCCGAACGGGTATACGAACACCCGCTCTCGAAGTGGACAGACGTACCAGGATCCAAGGTGTCGCTGTACGACGGTATCGTGGCGCTAGTGGATCTTCTGCGGATTTGGAGCGCATACGGCTGAACGCCGCAAATCTTCACGACAGGGCACATCCGGGTCGGGTTCATACTCCGACTGAAGTTGAGAGCCGCCATCTGAAGCCGGTTCCCCACGTTGCCTGACATCTAGGGCTCACTGAATAATTGGCAAGTACTTAATAAACATTGGGTTAAGTCTGTTTTCAATGGTGTCATCTCCAAGGTTTTGGGGGCAATTCACCCAAAAGCCTTGGAGCCGACTCATATTTGCGACTCGATTTGAGGCACTTGCCAATTCCGCGACACACGTCCGTGTGATTCAAGGGTGTCCTCGCTACGCTGAGCCATTATTAACCTGTCCCTAAGCCAGCCCCGATGTATGCTATGCCGATAATTGTGACGGCGAAGCCGTCTTTGGAACGCGGCACTCCCGCGCCGCTTTGTATTCAGCGAGCCCTAGTTGAAGATTCGTGCGAATTTGTGTCGATTCGTGGCTAAAATCCCCGGGGTTCCACTACCGGGCCCCGGACGCAAAACACCCTCCGCCGCTATCAAAGCGTAGGAGGGTGTTTCTTTCCGGCATTGCCCCGCGAAACGGAGCTATGAATCGATCAGGCGTTGGACACCTTGTCGAAAATAATCTTGAAGGCCTCGGGATCACGAACCGCCAGCTCGGAAAGCGTTTTCCGGTTCAACTCGATTCCGGACTTTTTCAATGCGTTTATAAAGGTGCTGTAGTTCGAGCCCAAAGCCCGGCACGCGGCGTTGATTCTGATATTCCAAAGACGCCTGTACTGGCGTTTTTTCTGCTTCCTACCGACGTATGCGTGCGCCATGGCCTTGTCGACGGCGTCCATAGCCGTACGAATATTCTTGCTAGCTCGTCCTCGGAATCCTTTCGCCTGTTCGAGAATTCGTTTACGGCGCTTCCTCGATGATGGTGCGTTCGATGCTCTTGGCATTATGGTTTTCTCCTATCCGTTGCGCATCGGTCAGCCGTAGGGCAGTGCCGATTTAACGCGTTTGACTTCGGTTTTCTTGACTTCTCCGTCCTGACGGAGGCGACGTTTACGCTTGGCGTTTTTCTTCGTTAGGATATGGCGTCCTCCCGCTTTCGAACGGGTATATTTTCCAGTACCCGTTTTTTTCACGCGCTTGGCGACACATTTTCTAGTCTTCATCTTTGGCATTATCGCTATTCTCCTGCTTGACGTTTTCTTTTTTGGGAGCGCCTTCCTCTTTGCGTTGCCGTTTGACCGGAGTCAAAGTCACGCTCAAATTACGCCCCATCATTCGAGGGGTGGACTCGGCCTTGCCATATTCGACCAAATCCTCTATGATTCTCTTTATCAGCTCGAACCCCATGGATTTGTGGGCCATTTCCCGTCCACGAAACATGAGGGATATCTTCACCTTGTCTCCATGTTCGAGGAAGTGCTCCGCATGTCGGATTTTGTATTCGTAATCGTGCTGATCAATCCGAAGACGGAACTTGACCTCCTTCATCTTCTGTTGGTGGTGGTGCTTCTTTTGTTCGCGGATTTTTTTCTTGCGCTCGTACTGCAGTTTGCCATAGTCCATTATGCGGCAGACTGGAGGATTGGAACGATCCGCCACCAAGACCAAGTCCAGCCCGGCCGCTTTGGCGAGGCGTTTAGCCTCCTCCACGAGCATTGGGCCCTTTTTCTCGTCGTCCTGATCAATAACCAGCACTTCCCGTCCAGCAAACAAGTTGCCCCGCTCCCGTAACAACGTAGCTATTTTAACACCCTCCTGTTTCATCCAACGGGTCTAAACGGACCGAACGCCCGTTGATCCCACACTCGAATCGAACCCGCGCAAATTGCCATTCCATTCCAAAAATTCAAGTCAATAGCACGGAAATCTTGTTTTTAACCAATAAAACTTGCTTGACGGCGTTGTATTCCTCCTTGCCAATTCCCGCGTGTTCGGCGAATTTCTTCGCCAACTCTATCTCCGATTTATGGAGGATTCCGTCGCTCATGCCCACCTCCAGCATATTGGCGAGAACACATAGATTCTGCTCCTCGGAAAGATTGGACAACGAGGATTGCAACAACTCGTCGAAAGAATGGGCGCGAAAATATTCCAACGCCTCGTACAAGCCCTCCTTTCCCATGCCCCTGAGATTGGCAATATAACGGTTTTCCTCTTTCGCGACCTCCCCATCCACGGCCGACACATACATCAACGCGGCGGCCATAGCCATCATCGGAGGCAAAGAGGACGCTGGGTTCCCCACCTCCTCGCCCTCCATCGCACACAGCGAAGACACCTCCCGCCACTTCCCCGCTATCGCCGCCAAATCATCCTCCTCCACGGAAGAAAACTTCAACAGGCCCGATTCTCCCCCAATCTCGAAGGAAAGAACTATCGTCGAATGGCTTTCCCTCTCCAAGGAAAATCGCTTGACATCGTCCATCAAGCCACCGGACAACACGGAGTAGTCGTTTTGCCCTAAAGCGCGGGATAGGACGACAATCCTGTCATTGTAAGCGACGACATAGCTTTCCCCTGGGCCGCCACGCACATCCGCACCAGCCCTAGTGGCGGAAACAGGCTCCGCCGTTCCGGCTATTTCCTCCAGCTTTTTCTTGACTTTCACTGGTAAAAACGAAACCTGCACCGCACACCTCCTTTAGGGTTTACTAAACAATTTAGGGCCTGCTGAATCATTGGCAAGCGCGCGTTCGTATGGATTGAAAGCGCCCTCCTTTCCGAACTCCGCTCCCTTCCGCCTACGCCAAGGTTACGGGGGGGAGACAATACAGGCTTGGAGGGGGTCCAGCCCTCGTTCCCAAGCGCGATTATCGCGCCTTGTGGATAGTTGTCGGGCACTTAGGGATGGAATCGATAAATTTCCTCCCATACGATTTCGTCAACACTCGACTGTCCAAGATAACTATGATTCCTTTGTCCGTGGCGTTGCGAATCAGTCTTCCAACCCCTTGCTTAAGCTTTAATACAGTCTCCGGCAACTGGTAATGAATGAAAGACGATTTCCCATCTTTTTCCAACTTCTCGCCCCTAGCCTTGGTCAAAGGGTGCGTCGGCACGGAAAAGGGAAGCTTGGTTATGATGACGTTGCTAAGAGCCTCTCCCGGGATATCGACTCCCATCCAAAAGCTGGAGACACCGAAAATAACCGAGTTTATATCTTTTTTGAACTCGGAAATCATTTTCGCCCGGCTAACACCATCCCCTTGAACATGCATAGTTATTCCCTTGTCCAGGAAATACCCCCTTAGCTTCTCGGCGACACCACGCATCGAAGCGAAATTAGTGAACAGGACAAAGGCTTTCCCATTCGTGTGTTCCACAAAAAAGCGAATGTGCTCGGAGATAGCGTCAATATATCCGTCCTCGTTTTGGTCCGGCATTCCTCTGACGAGATGCAATTCGGCCTGACGGGCATAGTCAAATGGAGAATCCAGCACCACCTCCGGACCGTTGACAAAGCCCACCCGGCTCTTGAAATAGCCCAGATTTCCCTCCACCGACAACGTGGCGCTAGTCAAAATCACAGGGAAACCCTCGGAGAAAAGCTGAGCCCTCAAAAGCTCCGCCACGTTTAGAGGGGCCGCCACCAATGCCGTTTTGTTACGGTCCCTGCCGCAACGCTCCGCCCAATAAACGTGTTCCTCAAGTTCCATATTGACGAAATCGAAGACCTCCGAACGCATCCCCGCCACCCTTTGGAACAACGCCCCCGCCTCCAATTCCGTGTCCTCGTCCAACTCACCAGATTTGAGCAGCTTCTCCAGCGCGCTTTCAACCATCCCTAGCGCAGGCGAAAAATTATCCACCACCATACCTGGTTTTTCAAATCTCAACTCGTCTTTTCGGGCGGCCACAAGCCTGTCGGCAAAGGCCGAGAAGAAAAGAGTCGCCGCGTCGTGGGCCTCCGCAACAAGCTTTCTAAGCTCCGCGATATCTTTTCCTCCGCGCATGAGGAGCCCTCTGGCATTGCGCGGGTCGAACAATTTATTGAGTAGAAACTGGGAACCCAGCTCGGATATACGTAGTCCCAAATGGCTGGCGGCGGAATCCTCGAGGAGATGTGCCTCGTCGAATACAAGAGCGCCATACGGGGGAAGAAGCGCCGCGGGCGCCGAAGCATCCTCCATTTTCATCTTCAAATCGGTGAAAAGAAGAGCGTGGTTGGCTACAATGACATCGGCCCTCTCCCATTCGCGTCGGGCCCTCCAGTAAAAACAACGTCTGTAGAAACGGCACTTTGGGCCATGGCAGTTGCCCGTCTCGCAACAAACGCCATTCCACACTCTAGCGTCAATCTCCGATTCCAGCTCCGAACGGTCGCCCACCTCCAACTCGTCCACCCGGTCCAATAGCGCACGCGCCTGTGGCTCCAAGGCCGGTAGAGGCAGGTAGTCGCTACCGGAATCGCTCGTTATCCAAGCCAAGCGTCTGCGACAAATGTAATTTGTCCGCCCTTTTGCCAAGGCGAACGAAAATTCCGCATCGACAAGCTTGGAGAGGAGAGGCAAGTCCTTGTTGACAAGCTGCTCTTGCAACGGAATAGTCTCCGTGCTAACCACTACGGGGCGGTCGTTGGACACGGCGAAATATATCGCCGGGACCAAGTATGCGAAACTTTTCCCCACCCCGGTTGGAGCCTCGACGCAAAGATTCACCCCACTGTCAAACGCCTCGGCCACCAGCTTGGCCATAGACTGTTGCTGAGGACGGGACTCGTAGGCGGGCCCGCCGTAGTCTATCGCCCTTGTCAACGCACCGTCGCTCTCGAAAAACAGCCGCGTACAATCCACTATATCCAAATCGTTTCTGGCTTCACTCGTCTCGTTCTCGCTCCCGCAGGTCACTGGGCACCCTCCCCTTTCGCCTCATCCGTGGCATCCGCTCTCTTCTGTTTTTCTCCACCGCCGTTCTTTAATTTGGAGATCTCCGCCAAACTGTTGAGAAGGCGTTGGGACGCCTTAGCCTTAATCTCGTCGAAAGGAGGAAGCCCAACTCGCTTCCACGTCGTCCTATGTTGTTTTTTGTACAGATTGTAAACCCCCCGAGCAAGATCAAGATGAGACTTGGATGCCTCGTTCTCGCCACACGCCGCCAAATACGCGCTCCTGTAAACCAAACCATCCACGACGGTGTTGATTTGCTGCGGCGTAGCAGTAGCCACGTCTTCCTTCCATTTTCTAATGACAAATTTATCCAAGCCCACGCGCAACGAGCGGTCGCGCGGTTTCTCCTCGCGTAGAATCTTGAAATATTTCTTCGCCAAAGAATACTTGCCGAACGTGTAAGCCGTCACCACGGCGTCGGCGAGAAAATACTCCAAGGCGACCTTGAAAGAATCGTTATTTTGTCGTTTATAGGCCACCCGGAACGATTTTATCACCGCATCGCACAAGGCCAAATTCGGCACCGTGGCGAATGTATAAGGATTTTTGGGATCAACCATAAGAAGCTTGCCACCGAGGCATGCGTCCTTAAGCGCCTGGGACACCATTCTGTCACAAAACTCGTTCACTCTTCCCGTGTTCGGGTCGTTGTCTATCCCTTTCGACGCCCAGTAAATCGCATGGGCTTCCGGGAGCCGCCAATCGAGTTCGCCGTAGCGCCGATTCAATGCAAAGATATACGCTGGGTCCAGCTTCAACTCCTCCCTAATCCATTTCGCCCTCAAATAATTCTCGAGCGAATCCACCTTGCCCTTCTCCCCGCCAAGCGCCTTCACCACGCATTCGGGCATAACGCCATCAGCCTCCCGAAAACGCTTCTCCAGCACGTTCATATTCCATTTATCCGCCCCCCCCCCTTTTTTTCCGCTCTTGGCCGCATCCGCGGCAACCGCGGCCCAGAACTTCCCGTCCAAGCCAAGCTTCGCAGCTATGGCTTTCTCCGATTTCGGCGCGGTTGCCAGCTTCTTCCAGTCGGGGTCGGTCCCAAAAACCCTCATCAAGTCCAAGGCCATACGGTTTTTGTAATACCGGTTGGCATCATCCATGAAATTACCAATTTTATGCTGGTATATCCATCCCAACTCCTTGTAGAGGATCGGATCGCCTGGATTGTACTGCAACGCCTTGTCGCGTATAAGCTTAATCCCCTGATTCACCCACCTCCAACGGTCTTCGAATGACGAACAAGTAAACGATATGTTGTACGCCATGTTCCACGCTAGATACGCGATCGCCCCCGTGAACCGCGGTTGCAATTCCGTTATCCAAGTCGCCAACTGCACCATCTCGAAATACTGCCCTTGGTCTTGGAGCGCTGTCGCCCTCAACCACAAAATATCAGCAAGCAAACCCCTGAAACTCCCCAAGGCCACAGTGACAAACGCCACGACCGGAGGGGCGTTCTTGACGTAAGCGGTGTCGGTAAGACGGGCGTCGGTCCGTATAGCGTTGATTCTAGTCTGCGTCTTGAACACGGCGAACACCAACACCGCCAACAGCACCAACATTATCAGTTTGTTCGCAAATCCGGACCTCGTTCCCACGGGAACACCTCCGTCACTTTCCAGTCGTCAGTCCAAGCTCCCTGCGACTGTACAACCATGCGCCTATCGCCATCGCCGGCACGCCCCTAAGTATAGCGTTGAAAAACACAATCCTAGCAACTAACTTCCAAGATATAAGCTCCCCGTTAGCCAAAAAACCGGAAACCTCGAAATTTTGGACAGGGATTATAAAAACCAATAAAAGCCGACTTAAAACGTTCCCCAGCCCATCTATAAACGATTGCGACACCACCACCCCACTCGACTCGAACAGCCGGATATCGACTCCCACCAAATAGGCGGAAAACGAGCCGGCCAAAAGATAAGACACCACGACGAATATCGCCACAGGCGTGGAAAGCACGCCCCCAACCGCACACGCCACCCCCGCCAAAAAGGCAAGTTTGGCCAACAACACGAGCACTCCGCGAAAATAATTATTGATAAAACTTACCGTCGGCACCAAGAGCTCCGGACCATCCTTGGGTTGGAAAAACAAAGGTTTTCGCTGCGGGTCATAGTTGGCAAAAGCTATGCTCACCCCTCCGGACGGAGAAACAACCCGTCGATTCATGCCCACCTCGGAAAAAACACCGCACGGAATCTCCTCGGGGTAACTCGTCCGTGGAACCTCCATGGTCACCACCTCCCCCTTCTTGGCGTTCTTCTTCACCTTGTCCGCAGGAATATTCAGCCGCACGCTCCATATGCCTCTAGTGACGCGCTGATTCTCGGACGAAACCTTGCCTACATACACCCGATAGCGAAGATACAGCGGGGCTTTCCGCGCAACGTCCACGCCCGAATAGGTCCACTTGCGCATTCTCCCAGGGGGGACCTCCCCTAGAGACGCCACAACCTCCTTGCGAACCAGCCAAAGCAATTCCTTGCGTTTGGCCTTAGTCAAATGTCGTTTTTCCGGCGGTAAATTGGCAAGACGCGAGGCCAACTCTTTTTTAGTCAACTCATCTATCGCCGGGCGGTCCGGCATAAAAACCCGCCGCCCAATCAGCACCTCGCTCCTTATCCGGTTCTTCTCTTTCTCCGAAAAGGTGGAACGCCCAAACCTCCACAACACCATTGCATAGACCAACGCTGCGGCAAACAACAGCAAAACAGCATGGGACACCACCACTCCGGTCCATTTCGCCAACCACACCACGGGACGGCGCACTGGCTTGGACACCACCATGTGCAATCGGCGAGACACCACGTCGTCCCCCATAACAGCGCACCCCACCCACACCGTCGAAACCGCGAGTATCATCCCCACGGCCCCAAGAGAATATTTAAGCGAAACTTGAATGTAGGCGAGCGCGGTTCCATCCCCAACCACGGAAAGGGGAAGGAATATCACGGTAATCAACAACAACAGCAACAATAGTTGGAACACCCGCGACCTTACCAACGACTTGCACGTCAGCTTCACTATGGCTAAAAACGCGGTCATAACAGCTCCAATATCCCAATGCCAACAATCCCAGCCCCCTGCCCTCCGAGAATTTCTACACGTGAACTAGAAACCCGAGGGGCAAAGGGAAATCACCCGTTTATTGCTTTTTCGGAAGCCTTCCAGGCCAAGCGTCGAAAGCATTTGAAGAAAATAGCCCTCCGAGGTGCCTGCGTCAACGCCATTGCGGCAAGGTCATAGGGATTTCCGCTTAGCCCCTTCCCATAACGCCTCCATCTCGGCGATGGATGCGTCGTCCAAGCTTCTTCCAGCGGCGGCGAGCCTCCCCTCTATGTACTGGAATCTTCGCTGGAACTTGCCATTCGCCCGGGCAAGCAATTCCTCGGCCGGAGTTCCCTTTCTAAACCTGGCCAGGTTGACAACGGCGAAAAGCAAATCGCCTATCTCCTCCTCGACATGACGGTCGTCGCCAGCGTCCAACGCCATGCGTAGTTCGCGAAGTTCCTCTTCTATCTTCTCGAGTATAGGCCCCTGCGAATCCCAGTCGAACCCCTTGCCCGCAGCGCGCTTCTGCAACTCGTCCGCTCGAGCGAGAGCGGGCATATGGCGGGGCACCCCATCCAACACGGACTCCGAAGCATTTCCCTTCTCCCTCTTTTTCACGGCTTTCCATATCTTCAATACATCGTCGGAAGACTCGGCACTCTCAGAGCCGAAAACGTGGGGATGCCGCCGAATCATCTTCTCCGCCGCCCCGCGTGCGACATCGTCGAAATCAAACCGTCCCGACACCTCGGCTATATGGGAGTGAAACACTATGTGCATGAGAATGTCCCCAAGCTCCTCCTTAATCCCAGCATCGTCGCCGTCGTCTATGGCATCGAGCACCTCGGCGCATTCCTCGACAAGGTATTTCTTAAGGGAAGCATGGGTTTGCTCGCGGTCCCAAGGACAACCATCCTCGGAACGCAAAGCGGATATCACATCCACCAGCGCGTCAATGCCATCTTGCTCGGAGCCCACCCTGGTCATTCCCCGCCCAGTTGGCCGGCTATAGCCCGCCTGATATGCTCGGGAACCTCGTCTAACGAAGCATATGTCTCACGCTTGCCGTCGATAAAAATGGAAACGGAATTCTCGACAAGCTCCCCATCGTCGATATGATCCAACTCCTCCCTAATCTCGGCAGGAATCTGGTCCTTGGACGTGAACACCAAAAATTCGTCCTCGTACTTGATTATTATTCGTTCGGTGGGGGGGGGCACCGAAATGGGAAGCGTGTGGGTAACGCTGCTAACTTTCTCATCCAAAAAGGTCACATCGGGAGCATGAAACTCCTTTTTCTGGCCTTTGATAAATTTCTTCAGGGCATCTCCAAGACTCATTCGCTGACTCTCCCAGGTACAATTACCGCGGGTGGCACAATACACGATAAAACTACGACGTACTGGAACTAGTATATCAAAAATCGCGACACAAATCAAGCCCTGAAACACGTTGCAAACAAAAATATCACATCCTTTTATGCCGTATAGCCTCAGCTCTGCTTATCAGATTTTTTTCGTACAACCTGGAAACGGCTTTTTCCATCGTGACCATCCCGTCCTTGGCGCCAGTCTCTATCACCGACGGGGCAAGATGGGTCTTGGCCTCCCGAATAATCGTTCTAACGGCGGAAGTGTTGACCATTACCTCGAACGCGGCTATCCTTCCGGAGCCATTCTTCCGGGGAATCAACCGTTGCGACACAATCCCCAGCAACGAACCCGCCAACTGAATTCTAATTTGATTCTGCTGGTGCGCCGGGAATGAATCGATAATCCTGTCAATACTTTGCGCCGCGTCGTTGGTGTGCAAGGTCGCCATGACCAAATGCCCCGTCTCCGCCGCCGTAAGAGCGGCCGCTATGGTTTCGGGATCGCGCATCTCCCCCACCAGAATTACATCCGGATCTTGGCGCAACACGAATTTCAACGCGTTGGAAAAGCCTAACGTGTCAGCATACACCTCCCGCTGCTCCACCACCGCCTTCTTGTTGGCGTGAACATATTCAATCGGATCCTCGACAGTGATTATGTGGCAAGGCCTAGTCTCGTTTATCCTGTTAATCAAACTCGCCAGCGTGGTGCTTTTCCCATGCCCAGTGGGACCGGTCACCAATATCAACCCCTGTCTCTTGCCGGCCATCGCCAACAACGACTTCGGCAACCCAAGCCTCCCTGGAGGGGGGATCTCCCGGGGAATCACCCGCAACGCCACAGCCACATTGCCCCTTTGAAAAAAACCGTTCACTCGAAAACGATATTGGATGGCCTCCTCGCTCCTCCCCTCGGCGGACCTGTTCAGGTTCACGCTGAGGGCGAAATCTATCTCTCGGGACTCCTCGAATTCCCCGCGCTGATTGGAATTGAGAACACTGAACAGAAGTCGCTTCGTGTCCGCCGGAGTCAAATCGTCCGTCTCCAATGGTTGCAAATCACCGTCTATCCGCAATACCGGAGGAGCGCCAACAGTCAACAACAAGTCGCTGGCGTCATTGGCTATCGCCGAATGAAGAAGCACCCTCATGTCCATCCTCCTCTGGCCTCCGCCCATCTCGGCGGGATCTTCGCGGAAAGTCTCTATGCCACTCTCCATCCCCTTGACCAAAAGGAGAAATTCGTCGGCGTTACCCGCTCTCCGGGCACCATCCCTTACGGTTATAACTCCGCTCTCGCAAAGATTCGCCAGCGCCCGCGGAAAAGTCACCATGCCCTCCTCGGCGCCGCGTTTCATCACCTCCTCCAACTCGCTGAAATCGCGTCGGGCTATGGAATGACGAGCCACGGGAGTGGAAACTAAAACCTCGCACGCCGGCACCACACCCGAACCGTCTGCCTTCGGGACCAGCCTCTGTGCCACAATCCCCTCCAACGCCAGCGCGAGGTCCGCGGCCGCCTGCTCCCTCAAGTGGTCCGGGAAATGGTTCACAACACGCTCGACCGTTTGCACCACGTCCGCGGTATGCAGCGTCGACACAACCAAATGCCCCGTCAACGCCGCTGATATCGCGGCCCTCATCGTGTCCAAATCGCGCATCTCCCCTATGAATATGGCGTCGGGACTTTCCCGCACCACATGCCGCAACGCCTCGGAAAAAGACGACACGTCGGACCCCACCTCCCGCTGGGTCACCAGACTCCTGGCGTCCCTATGCACAAACTCTATCGGATCCTCGATGGTAACTATGTGGCGGGGAACATTGACATTGATGTGGTTCAGCATCGCGGCCATCGTAGTCGATTTCCCGCTACCGGCGGGACCGACAACCAGCACCAGCCCGCGGGGCTTTTCCGCGAGATCCGCGACCACCTTCGGAATCGCCAGCTCCTCGAAAGACAACTCCCCGCTAGGAACAAGACGAGCCACAAGCCCCGGAACCCCTTGCTGCGACAAAAAATTTATCCGGTACCGAGTCCCGTCATCAAACGTTATCCCGGAATCGAACCCGCCGGTTTCAAGGAAAACGCGTTCCGATTCGGGCAACAGAACCCCCTTCCTGAACGATTCCACCTCGGCGGTGTCAATCGCGGCTACATCCAACTCCTCCATAACGGTGTTCCGGCGGATCCGAGGCGGTTTCCCAGCCACCACAAACAAATCAGACGCCCCCAAATCCAACATTCCACGCAAAAGTTCTTTGATCCGCTCGCTCATCGCATTACCCCTTTTTTCAAACCAGTAACGTCCTCAGGACGCGGGATGACGATATATGGGATGACACCGTTTTTCAAGAAGGAGTCCCACAAACGCGAACACTCTGGAAAACCAGGAAAACGCCGCAAGCCCACGCACCACGCCTACACCCCCCGGACAAGGCTCGAAAAAACAACGACTCACTCTCCAAAGCCCTCGACAGACAATTCGTACGCCTTGATCATTTCAAAAACATTGATCTGCCCCACCAGCCTCATGGCGCCATCAACCACCGGCAACTCGCTAATCCCCTCGCCCAACATTATCCGGGCGCAATCCTCCAACGAAGTGTCGTCTCGAACAAACAAAGGCTCTTCCAGCATCAAATCCAACACCTTCGTCGCAAAAAAATTCCCGATGGCCTCGGACGATAGGAGCACCCCGTCCGTTATCGACGACGCATACGGAAACAGGTATTTCACCACCGAGCTAATCCTCACGGAGCCAACAAGAATATCCTCCTCGTCCACCACATACACATGCCTGGTCCGAAGATCCTCGTTGATTTTTCCGACAAGCACCCTCATGTCGTCGGACGGATTGACCACGGTTGGCGTATCCACCAGCCAGTGGCGCACCTCGCCAATGCTTCTCTCTCCCAAATCGTAGCGCTCCTCCATGCCACGGCCCTCCTACTTAGATCACACGTCAAGAACCCAAAATCTTCCTCTTCTCGAAAAACAACTTGATTATCTTGTTCCTGGTTGTTATCCCAAGCATCCTTCCCCCATCCCCCCGGACAGCCAACAAACCACAACCATTGCCGTCCATCTTTATCAACGCGTCAAACAACGTAGTGTCGCTGGACACGCTGAAATTCCCGTGGGTAACGCACCTTCCAAGCGGAGAGCTGCGGTCGAGATGATAGATGTCCATGAAATACACAATCCCCTTGAAATCCCCGTCATCCAGTACCGGCAACACCCCAAGCCGGTTCACCATCATCAACGTCATTACGTCCTGCACCTCCATCCCGGGCGTAGCGTATATGAAATTCTCACGCACCGCCTCGGTAACACGCGTCAACTTGAAAATGCTTACCACCTTGTCGCTTTGGACAAAAATGCCACGCCTGGCCAGCTTCTTCGTGTATATCGTGTCCCGATAGAAAAGACGGGTCAGAAAATGGGATATGACAACGCTAAGCATCAACGGCAACATGATTTCGTAGTTGCGCGTCATCTCGAACGTCATGATTATCGCCGTCAGACTAGCTCCGGTCGTGCCCGCGACCACCGCGGCCATACCAACAAGTGCGTAGGCCGACGCGGGCGCCGTCATGCCAGGGAACAGGGTGTTCGCCACTACCCCCACCAGCGCCCCAGTAGCGGCGCCAATGAAAAGCGACGGTGCGAAAATACCCCCGGAACCCCCGGAACCCAACGTCAACGAATTGGCGAGAATCTTCAGAAAAATTATCGCCGCCAAAAACCATGCAACATGATCGGCGTTGCATAGGGTGTCCGTAACAAATGGATAGCCCACCCCGAAAATGTAGTAGTGCCCGGACAAACAAAACAGAACATACCCAATCACGCCCAAAAGCAATCCCCCCGCCAATCCTTTGACGTAGGGAGAAACGGAAACCGCATCGAAAACATCCTCAACCTTGTACAATGTGGCTATATACATGATCGCCACTGCTGCCGCCAGAAACCCCAAAACAACGTAGAATAGAAACTCGTAGGGAGACACCAAGCTGTACGAGGGAACACTGAATGCTGGATGCGTTCCGAGAAAACACGACACAATATACGTTGAAACCGTGGCGGACACCACCAGCGGCATGAGCGTCATAATGCTGAATTCCAGCAGAATAAGTTCGAACGCGAAAGTCACTCCGCTAATCGGAGCGTTGAACGTACCCGCTATCCCCCCCGCCACCCCGACGCTGACAAGCGTTATCATGTCGCGCGGCTTCAACTTCAACACCTGTCCCAAGGTCGAACCAAAACTGGCCCCTATCTGCACAATCGGCCCCTCGCGCCCAACCGACCCCCCACTTCCTATCGATATCGACGATGCCAAAATCTTGACTAGTGCCACCACGGACCGAATAACCCCGCCCTTCTCCAAAACCGCATGCATGACTTCCGGAACTCCGTGCCCACGAGCCTCCTTGGCAAACTTCTCCGTCAAAAAATTAACCACCAACATGCCCGCGGCGGGAACAAAAATCACGCACCACCCCCATTCCGAAACAAGATGAGAGTCGGAACTCGATTCGAATGAAACACGACCGGAAAAAAAGAGATT
>WFSE01000169.1 GCA_015486135.1 Lentisphaeria bacterium | reverse complement strand
CCCCCCCAGCTAAAGCAACCGCCCCCAAAGGAAACGCCGCAGTCGAAAAATCCCCTGGAATAAGCCGGTCAAAGGCGGAATAAATCGCCCCACCCGCAATGCAAAACCGCGCCATACCATCCTCCTCCGCGATTTCCGCGCCAACGCTCCGAAGCCAATCCAACGTCATCTCCACATACGGTTTCTCGTTGAGTCGCCGTACCCCAACAGTGGAATCGCCCTCGACCAACGGAAGCGCCAAAAGAAGGGCGCTTAGGAACTGCGACGACACGGCATCCACCTCCGTCACTCCTCCACGAATTGGACCGCGGACCTCGATCGGACACTTGCCATCCAATGAGTTAAAGGATGCCCCCAAGGGCTCCAAGGCGGCGATCAAGGGGGATAAAGGCCTGGTTCTCAAAGAAGCGTCCCCATCAAACCGGACGGAAACATCGGCAGTGGATGCCAACGCGGAGAACAATCGCAACGTCGTGCCGGAATTTCCAAGGTCCACCACCCCGGGAGATGGAACAAACCGGCCGGACGTTCCCATTATTCTCCATTCCGAATCGTCTCCGCGGTCAATCCTAGCCCCCAACGCACAAGCGGCTATCAAGGCGGATTCCGTGTCGCCAGACAACAACGGGCACCGCACCACGCACTCCCCGTCAGCCGCCGACGCAATAGCAACCGCCCTAATCGTGTGGGACTTCGATCCCGGCACGCGGACACGACCGTCTACCCGTCCCTTCATGCATCGGACAAGCGCCTGCATTCAAGGCCTCCTTCCGACTTTTTTCACCTTGGAGATTGGCTCCATCTTGGGAATATCCTTCGTCTCCGTGGCCACTATCTCCTCCTGCAGCTTCTTGATTTTGAGTACCTCCGTCTTGGCGCGGAGCATATTAACGCAACTTATAAGTTCCGACACCGTGGGTCTGTTGTTGGGATAATAGGACAACATCGCCAAAATAATGTCGCTCAAAGACTTGGGAATTGAGGAGCGTCGTTCTTTTGGGGACACTGGAGGCAGATAGGCGCTATCGCCAGCGCTCTCGGGCTCTGGACGTTCGGCGAAAAAAACACCCCCAGCATCATCCCCCTTCTTTTTCCCTTCCCGCCTTATCCTGGCGCGGATTGTCCTCGTTTCGGTCTCGCAATCGAAAGGATACACGCCAGTCAACATGTAATAAAACATCACTCCGAAACTGAAAACGTCGCCTCTCTCGTCCTCCACTCCCGACTCGGCCTTCTCGGGACTGACGTAATATGGGGAAACCGACACGAAGACCCCTCCGGCCTTTTCCATACGCATTTGGTCGTAGAAATAAACGAATCTTGAGACGAGGAACTCCTTGATCCTTGTCGTCCCCCGGGCATCAACGTGCACATTTCCTGGGCAAATATCGTGATGGACTATCTTCTTGTGATGCGCAACCGCCAAGCCCAACGCCGCCGCCTGCATAACATCCACAACCTTGTTCACACTCAACAATCCATGCTTCTTGGGATTATACGTCGACAGTGGATATCCATCCAGAAGAGGCTTCGAGAAAGCGAACTGCCCGTTGATATCGCCATACTCGAAAATCGGACATATATTGTGGTGCCTCAAATCGTTCAATTTGGATGCCTGTTCCATGGCTATGGCACGGCTACTTTTCCAATTCGGAGCATCTTCCCTCAGCACCACCGTGCGCAAAAACAAATTGTGCTTGATGGAAAACGTTTTGAACACAATAAATATAGGGCTCCATGCGACCAGCTCTTCAAAACGTATACCGCCGGCGCTGAAAGGCTCTACCCAATAATATCCGCAGGAAGAACAATGATACGGAAGCAACTTGGACAAATCCCCCGCCACTTCGCCCTCGCACTTGGGACATTTTTTCATGGAGTCGCCCATAACACCCCTCTAGCACGCGCACACCCCACCCCTCCAGCCATGCGTGTGCGGCAATTCCCAAACGCCGTCCATCCTCTCTCCCAAGACATCCGCATTAATCTAGGCCTCACTGCATAAATTGGCAAGTGTTTTAGTGCCATTGGGTTAAATGTCTTTTTAATGGTGTCATCTCCAAGGTTTTGAGCGGCCTGCTCCCAAAACATTGGAGACGACTAACGATTTGAGGCACTTGCCAATTCCGCGAAAGCCGCCTAAGCAACGACGGAGAATCGGCACATTTCCGACTTTTTCAGCAAACCCTAATTAATGATTCATGATGCGCCTTATCACCTTTACATATAGATTGGGATTTCCGTATTGCAACGCTTTGGCGAATGCCTTTCCCACTTGGTTCCACCTCCGCAGGGCGCGCAACCGATCCGCCATCATCGCCAAAAGAAGCGGTTTATCCTCGTATGGCACGGTATCCACGAGTTTCCCGGCCTCTTCCGGGGTAATATCTCCAAGCCAAAGTTTGGCGCACGTAGTCTCCAAAACATTCCCAGGTCGCTTCGCTATGATCAACTTCGCATTCTTGCGCCAGGATTCCAATCCCATCTTCCTGGCGGCGTAAACCTTCCAAAATTCAGGAAAATCCTCTTTCTTGGTGGGAAGTAGCAACAACTCCTTCAAACGCCCCTCCCCGACGAGGTAAATCATATACAATTTCCGGACCTCTCCATCCAAATCCAGCCCTTTGAAATCCTTGTCGGTCAAATCCCCCCTGACAAGTTTGGAGCGCAACCTCTCAATCCTCACAAACTCCGACAGTCCCGGGAACTTATCCGCAACCGCCAGCCACCGTCTCTCCTCCGCTCCATGCGGCAAGCAACGCGCCAACAAAACCATATCCTTGGCAATCTCCTCGGAGGAGATCCCACTACGTTTTAAAAACCGCTCGTACTTGCGGAGTGGAGTCGCCGAACGCGAGCCTCTCATTTTCACTATCGCCAAATATCGTCTAGCCCCCCGATCCATGGGCCTCGCCGCAACGCAACGCTCAAACTGAGTCTCAGCTCCCCTCAAATCCCCCTTTTCCAAGAGACATATGCCATAATCAAACAACGCATCGTACATTTGGGGATTCAGTTCCAATGTCTTTTTCAGATAGCGTATCTTACCATCGAGAGTGGGTTCCACCAAGGCCCTCATGTAATTGGTTTCGGCCGTATTCGGACGACGCCTCCACTCCTCCAGAAAAAAGGAGCGACATAAATCTGCGGCACCATGTCGCAGCAACTCGTCGCGCAACTGTTTTTGAATTTGAATGTTGCGGGAGTAGTATTTGGATATCAAAACATGGCACTTACCCACTAAAGCATGCGAAGATTTAACAAGGGGTAACAGATTCAGAAAAACCAGGGAATCATCATGCTCCAATCTACGCGCATCCACTCCAATCAGTATCGACAGGGCATCTTTAACTCGCCCCGACTCCAAGAGCAATTTTCCGGCCTTTACCATACTCCCCTCGCCCTCAGGTGTCCCCTTGCGCCTAGCGGCCGCCTCCATAAGCACAGCTATCCTTGAGTCAATATCCGGAGCCAGCGTCTCAGCGTTGTCAAACGCACTGTCTTCCCCCATCCCCCTCGCTAACGACAAATAGGCGCCAAACGCATCCTTCCTCCTGCCGACATCCTCCAAAAGAGATGCGTAAAGCCACATCTGCTCTTTCGTCATTTCGCTTAATTTCACATGGTCCATCGCCTGCAGCGCCCCCTCCTTTTCGGAAGTATTGTAACGCGCCTCTGCTAATAACGCCCACACCTTGCCATCGTCATTTCCCAGATATTTCTCCACGCGAGTCAGAACAGCAGCCATCCTCTTGTAGTTCCCCTCTTTCTTCAACATAGAGGCAAGCAACGCCGAGAAACGCACCAAGTATATACGGTCATCCCCACTCAACGACGATGGCGCGTTCGTCAATGCATCCTCCAAAAACTTGCGGGCCTTCTTCTTCTCCGCACTATCCAATGCGCACTCGCCCAACGCGCCCCAAACCAACCATTTGCGCCAACCGCACTTGTCAAGCTGCTTTAAAATGAATTCAGCGTCCTTGTTTTTCTTATTCGACAACGCTCTGAGCGCCAAGGCGTAGTACCTGGCCAGAGAGGAATCACTAGCCTTGGCGGGGATACGCATGCGCTTGATTGAAGACACCCCTAGAGCAGTGGCCAAATCTTCGCTATCGGGACGGGAGAGCAAGGAGTACAAAGCCATGCCTACCCCCAACGTCCCCGCGATGACAAGGCAAGCGATAAACTTAAATGCTCCGCGCTTCCTCCCCGGCATCGTCCCCTCTCCTCCATCGTCGGACTCCGTATCCACGTCGGGAGGAATCTCCCCCTCCTTGTGCGTCTCGTGCTTCCAACTGGAATCCGACTTCCCGCCAGTGCGAAACACATCCTGCAGGGAATCCCCCTCGAGAGCGTCTAAATCAACGTCACCGGACTCGGGCATAAACTCTACGACATCGTCTCCACCTTTCTGAATCAAGTCGAGGATAGACCCCGATCGAGCCTCGCCCCCCCCCGCTAGAGACGGATTGTCAACGGGAGTCTCGCCAGCATGGAAAGACTCGCCACTTTTCAATTTTTCGTCATTCTCATTCATTGTCAGCGCACCCCCTTCGCACCCCAACAACATTCGTTATAAAGTGCCACCAAGTCTCTTCGACAAAACATCGCCAACAGCACTCAACGCCACGCGCTCCTGTCCCATTGAATCACGGTCGCGTAACGTCACCGCCCCGTCCTCCAGGGAGTCGAAATCAAATGTCACACACACGGGAGTCCCGATTTCATCCTGTCTGCGATAGCGTTTGCCTATACTGCCAGTGATGTCGAATTCCGATCTGAACCCCCTCCCCCTGATTGCGCGGTAGAGCTTCTCGGCCGATTCCGCAAGTTTCTTTGACAAGGGAAGCACCGCCACCTGCACGGGTGCCACCAATCCCGGCAGACGCATTACCACCCGTTCGTCCTCGCACTTCCCCTCTTTCTTGGTCTCCGCGGTGTCCTCGGCATACGCATTGCACAACAACGCCAAAACCGTCCGGTCAACTCCAACCGATGTCTCAACGCAAGTGGGAATATACCTGGAGTTCGCTTCCTGGTCGAAATATTCCATAGACTCGCCTGAGAACTCCTGATGCCGCGACAAATCCCACGTCCCGCGGTGATGGACCCCTTCCAGCTCCCCCCATCCAAACGGAAATTTGAATTCTATATCCAACGCAGCCTTGGCGTAGTGCGCTAATTCGCCAGGACCATGGTCGTGGATACGCAACACGTCCTCTCCAAAGCCAAGAAACTCGCGGTAATACCTCAACCGTTCATCGCGCCAGTATTCAAACCAACGCATCGAATCCTCGTCCTTACAGAAAAATTCCATCTCCATCTGGGAGAACTCGCGGGAACGGAAGGTGAAATTGCGCGGATTGATCTCGTTCCTAAACGCCTTCCCTATCTGAGCTATCCCGAACGGCAATTTCTGCCTGCCCGTAATCCGGACTTGGTGGAAATCGACGAATATAGGCTGGCATGTCTCCGCCCTGAGATATGCGGCGTGGTCCTCGTCAAACACTGGACCAACAAAGGTCTTCATCATCAAGTTGAATTCGCGGGGTGGTGTCAAGTCGTCGGAACCACAGTTGGGACACTTG
Organism: Lentisphaeria bacterium; assembly: GCA_015486135.1. GTDB lineage: Bacteria > Verrucomicrobiota > Lentisphaeria > Victivallales > JAADHT01 > WFSE01. The sequence goes on along the minus strand of WFSE01000169.1, from coordinate 3,246 downwards.
GATGGATCTTCCATCTGGTCTACGCGGTGCCTGGCCTTGCAGCTACGGCAATCCGTCATCATATCGCCAAACTTGTCGAGATGCCCGGAGGCCTCCCAAACACGAGGATGACAGATTATCGTCGAATCCAACCCCTCGACATTGTCCCGGAACTCGACCATCTCGCGCCACCACAACGCCTCCACCGCGCGTTTCAACGCCACGCCGTAAGGACCATAATCCCAAAAACCGTTTATCCCCCCGTATATCTCCGAGCTCTGGAAAATAAACCCCCTGCGCTTACAGAGGGAAACCAGCTTCTCCATTACTCCTCTTTCTCCACGTGCCGCCATCAAAACTTCCTTTCACATACTGACAACCATCAAAACAAACCACTACTCGCCGACAAAACACATCCACCCCATAATGCTACCCTGTCATTGGGGAAAATCAAACCCGACGGAGTAGCTCCGGCAGCAAAACCGACAGAGCAACAAAGCCAACAAGATTGGGACCAAGACTTCCGGCTTCAGCCAAAGCGCGGAACCGCCCCCAAACACAAAAGAGAACGAGACCGAAAGCGCCTTTTCGTTTTTCGAGGAATTGGCAAGCCCCGGGAATTGTCGTTGGTCTTGACTCCGACAAAAACAACTTTAACCTGATAGGGGGAAGTTTTTGACTATTATTCGGCCCACTCCGAGGGAATCGAGTACGACATTGAACGCGGGAACAGACTAAATGAACGAAAAAGTGTCCATGGTGGTGGCGGCGCTCCTCTCGGAACGCTCCGAGAAAGGGTACTGGGAGGGGCATCTCTCTTCCAGCGCTCTATCCACGGCCACGGCCACAATCGCACTCGCACTCGCACCAGGAAATAAAAACGCGGAAACCGCGGCCGCCGGAGCTAAATGGCTAGCGCAATCCTCCAACGACGACGGTGGCTGGGGAGACACTCCGGACAGCCCCTCCAATTTGACGGCAACCCTACTCTCCCGAACAGCTCTCGCCTCCGCGAATATGCTGGATACTGCTCCGACAATCTCCGCATCTATCCGCAAGGCCATCTCCGGGGCGGACAAATGGCTCGGATGCCATTCGGGTATAAACAATCCACCGGAATCGTCCGCGGAGCTCGCAGCAGCGGTTAACCAGCGTTACGGCGACGACAAAACTTTCTCCGCCCCAATCCTCATGGCGATAGCAGCCGCGCGCGATAAAACCACCGGGAAAAAGTCTCCCTTGTGGCGCCACATCGCCAGATTCCCTTTCGGACTCGCGCTACTTCCCAGCCCACTTCTAGCCGCCACCGGCATTCCCGTGGTTAGTTACGCGATTCCCGCGCTCGTCTCCATAGGCGTGGCGACCGCTACGAAAAATCCCTCGAAAAATCCCCTGCGACGCACCATCGACACCCTATCCACGCAGCCAGCGCTGCGTCTTTTAGAACAAATACAACCGAGCAACGGCGGTTTCCTCGAAGCTATCCCCCTGACATCCTTCGTAGCCATAAGCCTGATAGCGTCCGCCCCCCCATTCGCTTCCGCCAAAAACGTGGTGGAACGATGCCTGGATTTTATTCGACGCTCCGTCAGAGCCGACGGTTCCTGGCCTATCGACACGAACCTCGCCACTTGGCTAACCTCGCTGACGGTAACGGCTGTCGGAGCAAAAACATTGGACCGGAACACCCGACGGGACACGCTGAAATATCTCCTCGGAGCGCAACAACGGAAAAGCCCCCAGCGTAGCGGCGCCCCACCAGGTGGATGGGCGTGGACCCACCTCCCGGGAAGCGTGCCGGACGCCGACGATACCGCCGCCGCGATAATAGCGTTAAACGAACTGGCCCCCGACAACAAAGAAGCCGTTCGAGCTGCGGCAAGCGGGGCGCGGTGGCTAATGTGGATACAAAACCGCGATGGCGGAGTGCCGACATTCAGAAAAGGATGGGGGCGGTTGGAATTCGACAAAAGTTGTCCCGACATAACCGCTCACGCGGTAACCGCATTAAGTGTCTTCACGCCGCGCATCCCCTCCGATTCCATGCGGCGACGTGTGAAAAAATTTATCGCCAAGGCCTTGCGCTACCTTGAAAGGTCCCAGCAAAAAGACGGATCATGGATTCCACTCTGGTTCGGCTCGCAACACCCCAACAACCCCGCCACGGGAAAAGTGTTCGGCTCCGCGATGGTGACACATCGACTCTCCCGGCTAGATTCCGAAACCACCTCGGACAATGTGATAGAAATGGTGAGTAAAAGCTCCGCATTCATCGCGGAACAACGCAATCCCGACATGGGCTGGGGCTGGTCGCCAACTCCAACGCCCCCTTTCAAACAATCCTCCATCGAAGAGACGGCAATGGCGGCGGCGGCACTCCAAACTTCCCCAGAGAAAAAATACCGCAACGCAGCGGAAAAGGCGATAGTCCTCCTGGATCAAGCTTTCGCGAATTCCGCGCCAAACCTCCCGGCACCAACCCCAATGGGGCTCTATTTCGCCTCGCTATGGTACTCCGAAAAACTGTACCCCGCTATATTCACGGCCATCGCCACTGGGGTCGGGACCGGCACTTCCAACTTCAGTCCAGTAGCGGAACCGCCCCCGGATATCCCTAATCCAACCACGCCACGGTAACCCCGGCCCCCCCGGGCAAATTACAATCCTCTCCGAACTCCACCCTCGAGACCAAATCAACCTCGTCCAAAAGCGCCCGTACCCTACGCCTCAACACGCCATCGCCTTTTCCATGAATAATCAACACGCTCTCTTCCGACATCGAATACAACGTTTTCTCCACCTCCGCCACGGCCTCGTCCCCGGTAAGCCCATGCAAATCCAACTCGACATCGAAATGACGGACCGAACCGCGACCTCCGCGGCGCTTCCCAAGCGTCGACGGATCCCTGATCGTTTTTCTAAACCTCTTCGCCATTCGAAATCTCCAACGCCATTTTTGCCTCCGGACCTCTTGCCAGAAACAAGAAACGCACTATACTTACCGCTCGGTGGTTCCGCCACCATCACACAATCAAATCCGGAGAGATGGCCGAGTGGACGAAGGCGCAGCATTGGAAATGCTGTGTAGGGGCAACTCTACCGAGGGTTCGAATCCCTCTCTCTCCGCCATTTCCCCAGAAATGGCAGCGATGCGCCAGCGGCGCTGGAGGGATGAGAACCCCAGGGTTCGAGAAGCGAGCCGACGGCGAGCGGACGGGCCGACTTCCGGAGGAACGTCGGCAATGAAGCCCCGACAGGGGCGGAATG
>WFSE01000168.1 GCA_015486135.1 Lentisphaeria bacterium | reverse complement strand
CTCCACCACGTCGAACGACACCTTCCAGTCCTCTTCCAGGGGAAGCTCAGACAAGGCGTCGCGCAATTCGTCTATCGTGACGCGGCCCAGACCGAGCAGAGCCGCCGCGAACATGTCGCCAGCGACCCCGCTAAATGGTTCGATGTATAGAATTCTATTTACCATTTGCCGAAAAAGGGTTTGCTGAAAAAGTCCGTGATGTCAAAATAAACCTCCGCTCCTCCCGAAAAACAATAACCTAGCCAACCACACAATACCCCCAACGCCCCCAACGGGCAAGGGTTGCCACCACTCCGGGAAGGAGTTGCTCCGACTTAGGGTGTCATGAGCAACTTTCTGGCATGTTGCAACAGTTGGTCGAACCTTTCGTCATCACATTTGGAAAAATGCTTTTTCAGCGCTTTGCGCATTTGCCCGATATCTTTCTTGTCATCCAATGTGGCCTTTGCTTTTTCGAACCACGTTCCGTATTTTTCCAAAAGCTTTTGCTCTCTGTTCAGCATTCCGCGACAGGCGTGCAGATATACCATAGATCCGCTCTCCCATTCCCGAAGGAAGGTGCCATCGCCTTTATACGGCAAACAGGTGTCTTCCATCATTATGCGAACCCTTAGCGACCTCACGTCTTTGACGCCCAAGCCATCCAAAAGGCACGTCAACACCATGGCGAATCCCTCTTTCGATGTATTGCACACTTTCATTGCTCCACTACCTCCCGTTTTTATTGTTGATTTCTTGGACCGCCCAGTGGTTTCCAGGCCAACCGAGCGCGGAGTTTTAGGCGCGCTAATCTTTTCCGCTGCCGGTTTTGCGTCGCCACCCAACACGGAGCCGATCGCCTGGTAGAGTTTCGCTCTGGCGAACCGGCTCAGATTTGGAAGCGCCAATACCTTGACATCCCGTCCATTGATTTCCGCGGCGCCAAGCTTCACATACCCTCCGGCGCCAATGGCCTCCCTCGCGATTTCCGCGACTCCGAACTCCCGGCATAGGTACGCCCACGCCGAATTCTGGTTGTTGTTCCCGTTGCATATTATCAGCTTGGGATCGACTTGTTTCAAAATGGCTCCGAACCATTTGTTGGCGAACGCCCAGCCCTCTCCGTCTATCGCGTCGATGGACGATGTCCTCACCGGAAAGACATTGGTGCAGGCGGCGCGGCGCAGTTGCTCCTCCCAACGTTGCCCGTAAATGGTCTCGAATACCCGCCGCATCGCCCTTTGGTGGCTAGGGCCGTTGCCAATCCACTGCTCGTCTATCCACGAGTTGAAGCCTTCCTCGGCGTAGGGCTTTTCCAGATACCCATGCGTCCGGTCGTGCTCGATAGCGCTGGCGTCGCCTCCGGGATTCAAGCCGATAAGCAGGGTGTCCGAGCCGTTTTCGATATTGCCCGCATACGAATACCAGCACTTGACTCCGTATGCGCGCTTGTTATTCCAGGACTCGAGAAACCGCTTGGCTTTTTGCTCCCATTTTTTCGTGAATTTGAATTTTCCAGACATCGCTATTCCTCCCTGCGCTTCTCCAGCACGCCTATCCACATGGACTATCGGTCAACCTTCCCCATTGTCTCTTTAAACCACAACAACAAATCGCACATCGCGTACGTCAGCGCTATAACAGTGTATTTCGTGGGCGGGTAATCGGGTTTTTCGTACGAGTGGTGCGAGCCGCTCTCACTTGCGATGCCATAGATATCGTAGGCGAAACTTTTAATCACCCCCGAATGTGTGCCGTCCTCGGCTAAGCTGCGTATTAACTTCCGCATGTTCAGTTCGCCTTTGTCGTTCCTAATTAGACTCGCTGTTGGCACCAACTCGTCGCTGGCCTTGCTCAGTGCCTGGTAAATGGCCTCCTGAATTCTTCTGAGTCTGGCCAAATTGTCTTCCACCGCGTTGTGGTCGTCCATTTTCACGACCGCTTTTTCAAATTCGCGCTCGACATCCTCGGGCAGCAATCCCTCGTCGAACACAGCGAAAACCTCCCGCATCCGCGAGCGCTGATTGCCAACCTTGAATTCTTTAATCAGTCCGGTCAGCCGTTCCACATGCTCCACCTTGCCTTTTTCAAGGAGATTACGCTCGTAAAGGCGTTCCAAGAGGCGGTCCGGCGGCTCCGCCGATTTATCCACGATTTCATCCGTGTTGGCGGTGAGAAAGTAAAACATGTTTTCGGCGTCTATTTTGTCCCGAACGACCGAAAGAATCAGATCGCCTTCGCGATGTTTTTCCCCGTAATAATCCAAAGCGGCGTCGCTCGGCCATTCCCCTCCGAGTACCTCGCGTATTTGTTCCCGGGTATATTCTCCGTCGCTGAGGTCTCTGTCTACTAGAATCAGGCCATATTTGCTGGGATTAGGCACGAGCTTCGCCAATGCGTCTGGAAGGGTATAGCAGGCGTCTATTAGCCCCGTACTATCCAAAATTTTCCGGACATCCTCCTTGGTCACGGGAAAACCGCTTTCAGCCAGTTTTCTCAGTTCCTCCAGGTCTTTGCGCGTATCCGAGTCGAACAGCGGAGCGAAAACATGTGAGACGAGTTCTAATTGCTTTTCCAACTGATCTTCCACATAGAGCACTTTCATGGGGTGTAATCTCCTTGTTGTTCAGCGACGGAACGAGCGACTTTCTCGTCGCTTTTTTCGTCTTCCGCCAATTTCCATATATCCGCGAACTGCGCGGCAGCGGAAAATTCGCCTTCGTCATCCTCAAAGATTATTCTGCCATTCATCAACTCGCACATTTTCTTTGTGATTAGAAGTCCCAGCCCCCCCTCTTTAACCTCGGTTCCGGGAGCCGAGGAGTTCGATACGGAGAAGGCAATATCGTCAAACCTCCGCTCCATTTTAATTTTCATCCACCTCTTTTCCCGCGGAACATAGCCGGCGTATTTGACGGCGTTGAAGATCATTTCCTGGAATAAAATGTATATCTTCGTGGCGGAGCCTTTCGCATCGCCTATCGTCAAAGAAGCCAGATCATCGGCGATCTCCACCTCGCAGTCGAAGAAATATTTGGACGCGAATTCCGCGAACGCATCAAAGTCACCTTCCGGAAGCTTCTCGAACTCGTCTTTCGCTTGGATAAACAAGTCGTATTCCGCGAAATAGTTTCTCGAAAATTTTCCGAAATTCTGGCCATCGAACATATTGCCAACCGACGAGTTCAACGCATCGTATATCAACGTCTTCAGGTCGCTCGGCGTGTCAGGATGCCGGGCGTCGAAAATAAAATCCTCGAACTTCCCGCCGCTCGTGTTTTTCATGGCGTTTACCATGCGCCGAATCAAATCGGCGCCGCGCAACGCCCGATCCGCCACAACCCGCGGGTCCGCGCCATCTTCCAACGACATCAACGGTAGCACCACGGAAGAACTCAACGTGTTTTTCAAACTATGCGAAAGACTCGATATTATCTTGTCGCGCTCCGCCACCAGTTCGCGTTCGTGCAACGTATTGGCAAGACTACGCTCATCTGATATTAACTCTATCTGCATATGCTTGAGCCCCGACTTGTATTTGCTGGAGACGGGAAGGTTATCCCATGCCAAATACAACAAGGCAAGCTTTAATCGCAATTCTAGTAAATTGGGAGGAATTTTTATCCGCCTAGTTTTGCCTAATAAAGCTTGCAAACTGCGGGGATTATATATCTTGGAGATGTTTCCAATATTTACGGCCTTTTGGTCAATTTCATTGACAACATCGGACCACTTGTCGGGATCACCTGTTGCGAGCCACTCGTAAGCTTCATCCAGATGGGGCAGCGAAGGACACTCGAATATTTTGCTGATTAGTTTCCTGAACAGGGTTATGTCGAGCCCTTTCCAGCGCTTTATCATTTCGCTGCTTTGTAACGTTCCAGGGGCATAAGTTTCCCAAAGGGGATTATCGCTGTCATCGTTGTGATTGTCATATTCCAGAATCGCCTTTTGATACGCCTTTGCGGCCTCATCCAAATCCTCCCGTTGCAAGTGATATTCAAATAGGTAAAAGTAAGGTGCTTCAATATCTTCCGGATTAATCTTCAACCCTTTTTCAAAACAGCGCACCGCATTGCCAATATCGGACTTGGCCGCATAGTATTGTTGGGCCAGATCGAAGTATGGATTGGGGGGAGTTCCACATTCCTCCAGCATGGCCGGGCCAAGCTGTTTGAAGAAAAATTTGCTGGCCGCTTGAGGGTTGTTTTGGAAAAAACCATCCACAATATCTTCAACTTCGTCGGGGTATACGGATGAGCCGTAATAAGAGCTATATGGCTGTAGCAAGAAGAAATACGGCGTAAAACGAGCGGTATCTCTTCTGAGAGCTTGGACTAGAATCCGCTCCGAGTTCGAATCAAATCCCAGCTCGTGATGATAGTATACGACAAACCATAGTGACATCCAGTATTCGTACGTGTCGCTAGCTTCCGATAATGCCTTAAGTATGATATTTACGCTCTTAGAGTCTATGTGGAATAAACTAGGTCCCTCAATTCTAGATTTCTCTTGCCAATCGCACAGTAATTTTAATATTTCGTTAGGATTTGTCTTCTTGAGTAGCTTTTTAATAAAGTCATCATCAATATTCTCCAATCCCATTCGAAAAAAGTCATCACCGTCAATTTCTTCGCCTCTTCCCTCATCGAAATAGCGCTTTTTGGCATCTTCGAATTTCTCCCTGATCTTCTTGGCGACCTCGATGGCGGTGGAATGGGATATTTCGCCCCACGGAGCGGTGCCCGCCGCATCCTGTAATTTTTCTTTTTCAGCCATGTGTCCTTTTCCTTGGATTGGTTCACTCTACCTTAAATCCGTTATCTTCCAATGCAACTCCTTGGAGTCGCCCGTTGTCTGGCCAGCTATTTAGCAATGCCCGTGCCAAACGATGGCTCGACAATTATAACATGTTGATTATCAAGAGATTAAAATTTCCAAAAGATTCCAGAGGCGATTTCCCCATGAACGACACTGGCATTTTTCGTAACAAATCTTATCTTATAGTAATTTTTCTTATACACAGTGAAAAAGAAGGGTGCGATGGATAGGGTGCTGTATTGCTGGATAGGGACCGCCGATTTGCGGGCGCCGTCGGGAAAGGGCGACGCGGAGGCGGTCGGCCCGATAGGGCGCGCGGTCGGGAGCATGGAGTTTTCCAAAATATACCTGTTGTCCGACCAGAACGAGGAGGTTACCTCCGGATATGTGGCGTGGCTGCGTGGAATGACGCATGCGTCCGTAACGGTATGCTTCCGGGCGCTGTCGTCGCCGATGAATTTCTCGGAGATATACAATGCGACGGTTTCCGCGCTGGAAGAGCACCCGTGCGGCGATGGCGAACGCCGCGTGTTCCATATCAGCCCCGGAACATCGGCCATGGCGGCGATATGGATTATTCTGGCCAAGACATCCCATCCAGCGGAGTTGATCCAGTCGTCCGTGGCGCATGGCGTGGAAGTGGTGGACGTGCCGTTCGATCTCGCGGCCGACTATCTTCCCCCGATAGCTTTCTCCGGAGACAGCGAGATAACGCGGGTCTCCAGCGGGTTGCCGCCAGCGGCGCCGGAATTCGCGGAAATCGCGCATAGCTGCGAAGCGATGAGGAAACTGGTGGAGCGCGCCAGGATTGTGGCGGTCCACGACATCCCGGTCCTCGTCAAAGGGGAATCGGGAACGGGGAAAGAGTTGTTGGCGCGCGCTATCCACGCTTCGTCGCCTCGTCGGGGAAAGCCGTTCGTAGCGGTCAATTGCGGTGCTATTCCCGACAATCTTTTCGAGGCGGAGTTTTTCGGACACGCGAAAGGCGCGTTTACCGGAGCGCACAAGGAGCGGGGGGGATACTTCGAGGAGGCATCCGGGGGAACGTTGTTTCTAGACGAGGTTGGAGAGCTTTCCCTGGCGTCCCAAGTTAAATTGCTCCGGGTTTTGGAGGAAGGAAAAGTGACGAGGGTCGGGGAAAAGACGGAGCGGAAAGTCGATGCCAGGATTGTCAGCGCTACCAACCGGGCACTGATAGAGGAGGTCGGCCGCGGAAATTTCAGGGGCGATCTGTTTCATAGACTGGCGATAGGCGTCTTGGATGTCCCCCCTTTACGCAAGCGCGGAGGGGATGTCAAATTACTGCTGGACAAGTTTCTGGGCGAGTCGAATCGGAAATTTGGCGCCTCGATGCCCGGAGCGTGGATCGACCGCAAGCTCTCCGTTGGGGCGAGGAAGGCGCTGGCGGAACACTCTTGGCCAGGCAATGTCCGCGAATTGCGCAATACCGTCGCGCGGATGGTGCTGTGGGCGTCCAGCGATACAATTAGCGAGGAAGAGGCGCGCGACGCTATTTTCAGCGAGACCACTACCCCGGCTTCCCGAGAGACGACAGTGAACCTTGAGGGGGCGCTGGCCGAGTTATCGACTAGAAAGGCCCCTTTCGACCTCCGGGCGGCGCTGGATGCCGTGGCAAAGGAATTCATAGACGAGGCGTTGAGCGCCGCCAACGGAAACAAAAGCGCCGCGGCGAAGCTCTTGGGAATGAAAAACTACCAGACACTGGACAACTGGCGCCGCCGGAAAACCTAAATGAGAAATCCGAAGCTCTAAATCCCCCGTCCATCACGTCCTGCATCCCCTCCTGACACCCTTAAACCACACGAACAGGTGTGTTCAATCCAGTTTTTTACCACGGAGCTCACGAAGTCCACGAAGGTTTTCGCTTTTGCAAAAGCGCAAACGAAGATTCCTTGCTTTTGCTCCCTTGCCTTGCTTCCATCCGCATTTTCACCTTCAATCAAGTATAGATTCCCTCTTGGTGAAAGCGACACTTCAGGATGACAAGGAGAATGAGCCAAGGCTAAAACCGTATTTACAGGATTATCACGTTTCTCCCTATGCAAGCCTTTTCCATCTCCGGCCGGAGATGGAAAAACTTCGTGAGCTTCGTGTCCTCTGTGGTTAAAAAAAAGTTTCAACAAAAAGCTCCCCTTACGAAATCCAAAGCTCGGAATCTTGCCTGTCCCCCTGAAACGAAGGAAAGCTCGCGACATATATGTCAAAAATGCTCGAGAATCCTGTTTTGGAGCATTTGAATTTCGGAAATTCGAATTTGTTTCTCATTTCGGATTTCTCATTTCGGGCTTCGTGTGAGGCACCTTCAAGACACACGAAGTGTGCTTGTCGATTGCAAAGGGGCGGGAGGTAGGTATTTTATGCGGCCATTCTTGATGGAATGGTTTTGTTTGGACTTACGGCAGCAAAACAGGAGAACGCGATGTCGAAGGCGTTGAAAAAGATAGATGGATTCAAGGGGCGCCCCGGGCCGGTGGTGCTGGTGATAATGGATGGCGTTGGGTTCGGAAAATACGCCGATGGCGATGGTTTCAAAAACGCCAACACTCCGGTTTTGGACAACTTTCTAGCGGCGTGCCCGCATACGAGTCTTAAGGCCCATGGCACCGCGGTGGGACTTCCCAGCGATGCCGACATGGGAAACAGCGAGGTCGGACACAACGCCATCGGTTGCGGCCGGGTCTTCGCGCAGGGCGCCAAGCTCGTCAACCACTCCATCGAATCCGGAGCGATGTTCGACGGCGAGGTGTGGAAAGAACTGATAGCCAACTGCCTTTCAAACAACTCCACGCTCCATTTCATCGGATTGTTCTCGGATGGCAACGTCCATAGCCATATCGACCACCTCAAGGCGATGCTCGAACAGGCGAAGCGCGAGGGGGTGGGCAAGGTCAGGATCCACACCCTACTGGACGGCCGCGACGTGCCCGAGACCTCCGCGCTGGACTACGTCAAGCCTTTCGAGGAGTTTCTGGCGTCGCTGAACGCGGACGGAGTCGATTACCGTATCGCCTCCGGCGGCGGTAGGATGAATATCACAATGGACCGGTATAACGCCGACTGGAGGATGGTCGAAAAGGGTTGGAAGACCCACGTCCATGGCGAAGGACGCTACTTCAAAAATTCCGTCGAGGCGATTGAGACGTTGAGGAAGGAAACGGGAGCTATCGACCAGGATCTGCCGCCGTATATCATTTCTGACGACGGTTCAACTCCCATAGGCCCGGTCAAGGATGGCGATTCGGTCGTGTTCTTCAATTTCCGCGGAGACCGCGCCATAGAGATCACCGCCGCTTTCGAGGAGGACGATTTCGACAAATTCGACCGCTCCCCCAGGCCGGATGTCGTCTACGCCGGTATGATGCAGTACGACGGCGACCTCCAAGTGCCTAAAAAGTATTTGGTATCGCCTCCGGCCATCGACGACACCCTCGGCGAACGCCTTTGCGCTTCCGGGGTGCGCCAACTGGCGATAAGCGAGACCCAGAAATTCGGACATGTAACCTATTTCTTCAATGGAAACCGTTCCGGAATGTTCGATCCGTCGCTCGAAACCTATATCGAAGTTCCATCCGACCGCGTTCCGTTCGAGCAGCGCCCTTGGATGAAATGCGCCGAGATAACCGACAAGGTGGTAGAGGCGATCAAGGACGGCAAATACGATTTCATCCGCCTGAACTACCCCAACGGCGATATGGTGGGACACACTGGCATCTACAACGCCGTTCTAGTCTCCATGGGCGCGTTGGACCTCTGTCTGAAAAGGATAAAGGACGCGGTGGATAAGGCCGGCGGGGCGATGATTATCACCGCCGACCACGGAAACTCCGACGATATGTTCGAGCACGACAAAAAGACCGGCGAGGTCCTCCGCGACGCCGATGGCGAGATAAGGCGCAAGACCAGCCACTCGCTCAATCCCGTTCCGTGCGTGGTTTACGATCCGGCGGAAGGAATGGGGCCGCTTCCGATGGACTTGGCGAAAGGCCTTGGAATCAGTTCGCTGGCCGCGACTTGCGCGGAGATGCTCGGCTTCGAGCCCCCCGAAAGCTACGACCCCAGCGTATTTAAGAACGTTTGACCGCGGCGGCGGGGAGACCGAAATGGCCGACGAACTGGAAAAAGGCAAAACCACGATTTGCATCGTCAATTACAAGACGGAGGAGTTGACACGCCTCTGCCTGCGCTCCATACGCAAACGGACCAAGGCACCTTACGAGGTGATCGTGGTGGACAACGATTCCGGCGACGGCTCGTTGGAGTATCTACGGTCCCTGAAATGGATAAAGCTGATCGAACGCCCGGGCGAGGTCAAACAAGGTGGTTCGTGGGCTCATGGGACTGCGTTGGACATAGGCTTGGAGAACTGTCGCACCGAGTTTTTCATGGCGATGCACTCCGACACTTTCGTCCGGCGCGACGGCTGGCTGGAGGAGCTGACTTCGCTGGCGGCCAGCGGGGCCGCGTGCGTCGGAGGAGGCAAGCTGGATCTCCGTAATCCCATACTCGACTTCCTGAAAAGAGCCACCGATTACAGGATGTTTATAAAACGCCTCAAAAAGGACGAAAAATCCAAGTTCTACGCCCGGACAATATGTTCCCTCTACAAAACCGAGGTCTTGATGAAGGACAACCTGCGGTTCGCCATGGGGGTCGAGGATGGATTCACTTGCGGCAAGAAGCTTTACTACGAGCTGGTCGACCGCGGATATCCAACCGTCGTGGTGCCGGAGCGCCGTATGGCGAATCTGATCTACCACCTAGCCCACGCCACTATGGTCCTCAATCCCGAATTCACCGTGCGCAACCGCACCGAACGGAAGTTCCAAAAGAAAATCAAGAAAATACTGGCCTCCCCGGAAGTCCGCGAAGTCGCAAACGACAACTCGCTCGACGGATAAAGAACTCGGGACGCCGCTGATAATGCGCAAATCTTTCCTTTCTTCTATTTTTCCGTCTACCGGTTATCGCCCACCGCTTTCCGACCCCGCATGGAAAAATTTTCCGGAAATCCCGGAAAAACACTTGACTTTTTTGAACATATGTGCAAAACTACCCTTGAGAACGGGGTCGGGATCAGCACTTCTGACTTCTCCGAAGGAAAGTCGAAGTGCAAGACTGACCCCAGACATCAAGTGTATCAGTCAATGTGCGGAACCGCCCCCGTATATTGTAAAAGGATGAATAGAGATGGGCAGACCGGAAATACATAGAAATGTATCGTCGCCACCGCCGTTCAGCCGGTTCAAGCCGGCGGGAGTGCGCGGAACAGGCCTAGGTGTCACGACATTGACGCTTGACGAGTACGAGGCGCTCCGCTTGGCGGACTACGAAGGTTTGGACCACGCCGGAGCAGCGGAGCGGATGGACATATCGCGGCCGACCTTCACGCGGCTCATAGCCCGGGCGAGACGGAAATTGACGGAGTTGCTAGTGGATGGGAAAATCCTGGTTATCGAAGGCGGACAAGTCCATTTCTCCGAAAACCTAATGCGATGCCTGGAATGCGACACGAGATTCAACACGCCGATTTCTGGACGCGGCCTCGCTTGCCCCGAGTGCGGCTCGGAGTCGCTCGAAGATCTGGCGGCGATGTTCGGACACGGCAGATGTTGCCGAGGCGGTGGCGGCGGCCGCCGAGGAGGCTGCAAATGACTCAAATCGGGAATCATACGCCAAACGCCCAAGAAGTCTGTTTTGGAACATTTGAATTTCGGAAATTTGAATTTGTTTCGGATTTAGAATTTCTTATTTCGAGCTTCAGAACCCTTTTGAGTAGGTTTAACACAATGAAATTTAAACACTCCCAATCACAAACAATGTTCGCAACAACCAAAAAGGAGGTGCGTCATGCCTAGAGGAGATGGAACTGGACCGATGGGCGCGGGGCCAATGACCGGTAGGGCGGCTGGCTACTGCGCGGGTTACGCGGCACCGGGATTCGCCAATCCCGTCGCTGGAAGAATGGGATTCGGAATGCGGCGTGGAGGAGGAGGCCGCGGAGGGTTCGGATTCAGAAACCGATACTACGCCACCGGTGTCCCCGGCAGATTGGCCGCTCCGCGTTTCCGGGAGTGGACGGCGGATGAGGAAGCCGAATATCTCGACAACGAAATCAAGGCGTTGGAAAACGAGCTGAAAGCCGTCCGCGAACGCCGCGGCAAACTAGACGCTAAACAGGAGTAGCGCATAGAACATCCTTATCCTCACGTCCTGCGTCCTGAGTCCCAGAAACGCATTAGGCCGGCGGGGTCGGGACCAGCACTTCTGACTTCTCCGCTAGGAAAGTCCTACCCGAGGAACGACGGGCCTGAGTATCAGGCAACGTGCAAGACTGACCCCAGACATCAAGGGTATCAGGCAACGTGCGGAACTGACCCCGCACATCTAAACATCAAAATAAAAAGGAGAGAAAGATGAGAATTGTCATCACGGCGCAAGGGGAGACCTTGGACTCCAACGTGGATCCCCGTTTCGGACGGGCGAAAACGTTTATTGTGGTCGATACCGAAAACGGCGAGTTTGAATGTGTCGATAACACCCAGAACCTGAACGCCGCGCAAGGCGCGGGGATACAGGCGGCACAGACGGTTTGCGGCACAAACGCAGAGGCGTTGATAACCGGAAATTGCGGACCTAAAGCGTTCCGAGTGCTATCGACCGCAGGGGTAAAGGTGTATACTGGAGCGACGGGAACCGTCGCGGAAGCCTTGGAGAAATTCAAAAACGGAGAATTGAAGGAAAGCAACGAGGCCAATGTCGAAGGACACTGGATGTGACGGCAACAGTCGGGGTCGGGATGTCGGGGTCGGGACCAGCACTTCTGACTCCTCCGTGCAGCGACTCACACATCCTTGCGTCCTGAGTCCTGCGTCCTGAGTCCTAGAAGCTTACCCTAATAACCATAAAACACTGGGCACCAATTCAGTGAGCCCTAAAAAAAGGAGAGACAATGAAAATAGCGATTCCAACGGCTGAGGGAAAACTGGCGATGCATTTCGGACACTGCGAGAAATTCGCTATCGTCACCGTGGAAGAGGGAAAAATCGCATCGAAGGAAGAGCTGACGCCCCCGCCGCACGAACCCGGTGTCCTTCCCAAGTGGCTCCATGAGCAAGGCGCCGACATCATAATCGCGGGCGGCATGGGGCAACGCGCGCAACAACTTTTCGCGGCGAACGGGATAAAGGTTCAGGTTGGAGCGCCAGCAATGGAGGTCGATGAGATTGTGAACGCATATTTGGCGGGCACACTGCAAACAGGCGTCAACGCCTGCGACCATTGACCACGCCAATCCGCCAGCAATGGAGGCTTGCTAAAAGAGCGGAACCGTGCCGAGCCGCCCGCATCCCCACGTCCTGCGTCCTGCGTCCTGCGTCCCAGAAACGCATTGGGCCGGTGGGGTCTGGACCAGCACTTCTGACTTTGGTCCAAGTGCGGAACCGAACCCGGGATGTCACGGCAACCAAAGGAGAGTCCATACCATGTCTAAAATCTTCTACACTGTGATTTTGTTGTGTTGCAGCAATATCTTCATGACATTCGCATGGTATGCGCACCTGAAAAGTTGGTCCGACAAACCTTGGGTCGTGGCGGCGTTCCTAAGTTGGGGAATAGCCTTTTTCGAGTATATGTTCCAAGTCCCTGGCAACAGGATAGGCGCCCAAGTCCTCACATTGGGACAGCTTAAAATTCTACAAGAGGTCGTGACTCTCTCGGTCTTTGTCCCTTTCGTTATTTTCTATATGAAGGAAAAAATAACATTGGACTACCTATGGGCGGCGATCTGTATGCTTGGAGCGGTGTTTTTCATTTTCAGAAAGAAGTTGATGGGAGCGTGATTCGCCTCGTCCCGCAAAAATGGAAGGACTTGAAGATATGACATCGAGGATAACAATAGCCAGCGGGAAAGGCGGCACCGGCAAGACGACCTTCGCCGTCAATCTCGCATGGTTCTTGGCGGAAGACGGGAAAAAAGTGGCGTTGCTCGACGGGGATGTCGAAGAACCGAACGACCACCTTTTCATGCCTGGAGCCAAAATGGCGGAGGAGGAAGTAACGGTTCTGAAACCCTCATTGGACACCGACAAGTGCGTCGGTTGCGGCAAATGCGTCGAGGCGTGCGGCTACAACGCCCTGGCGCTCGCCAGAGGCAATCTCGTCATCTTCAACGAACTATGCCATTCCTGCGGCGCCTGCTCATACGTTTGCCCTACAAAGGCGCTGACGGAAAAGTCCGTTCCCATCGGACAAATACTCCACGCCGCCCCCTCGCCGGAAAGACCATTCCATTTCGCTTACGGCGTGCTCAATATCGGCGAGGCCCTCGCCCCGAAAGTGGTCAAGGAATTGAAAAAACACGAACAAAACGACACGGTCAACATCCTTGACGCCGCTCCCGGCACGGCGTGTCCGGTAGTCGAAGCGTTGAGCGACAACCCCGTATCCATACTGGTAACCGAGCCGACACCATTCGGATTGAACGACCTCGAACTAGCAGCCGAACTCTCCCTTAATCTCGGCAACCGTACGGGCATTGTCGTCAACCGCTCCGATGGCGACGACCCGATTATCGCGGAATTCGCGGAAAAACGGGGCATCCCGATTCTCGGACGCGTTCCCTTCGACCGCAAGTACGCCGAAACATATTCCAGGGGAGAAATCCTCATCCACCACCACCCGGAACTAAAACAGATATTCGAGGATATCGCCTCCAAAATCGCAGATCTTGCGGAAACCGCGCCCGCCGCGGAATTCGAGTCAACCTCCCCTCCCCCGCTAAAAAACGAACAACTCTATTTCTCCGCGGGCAACGCCGACTCGTACAAGGAATTAGTGGTTATCAGCGGCAAAGGCGGCACTGGCAAAACCACCGTGGTATCGTCGCTCGCGAAACTCGCGGACAACATGGTGCTCTTCGACGCCGATGTGGACGCAGCCGACCTCCACCTCCTCTTGAAACCGCAAATCAAGGAGCGGCACGAGTTCTCCGGCAGCGATGAATACACAATAAAACCCGAAGACTGCGCCGGCTGCGGACGCTGCGCGGCGGCTTGCCATTTCGACGCCATAAATTTCGACGGTCCCAGCAACGATCTTGTCGGCATGACCTACCGGATCGATCCGCTGGCTTGCGAGGGGTGCGGCTTGTGCGCACGCGTCTGCCCGGTGGACGCCATAACATCCGCACCCGCCCATACTGGCGACTGGTTCGTCTCCGCTGTGGGAAACACCCCGATGGCGCACGCTAAACTCGGAGTCGGCGCGGAAAACTCCGGAAAACTCGTCTCGAAAGTCAGATCGGCCGCCGCGGATCTCGCGGAAAAATTCACTCGACGGCGAATCCTCGGCGATGGCCCTCCAGGCACCGGATGCCCCGTCATAGCCTCCGTAACCGGCGCGGACCTCGCGCTTGTCGTCACCGAACCAACGGTTTCCGGAGAACACGACCTGAACCGGGTTATGCAATTGCTTAACCACTTCGCCGTCAAAACTCTCGTCGTGGTCAACAAGGCCGACATCAATCCGGAGATAGCGGAGCGGATACGCTCGACATGCGAAAAAAACGGTGCCGAGGTCGTGGCCGAAATCCCCTTCGACAGAACCATCCACAATGCATTGATGGAAGGGAAATCGATTATTGAATACGGCGATTCCGACGCTATTCCCGTGCTTGAATCGCTATGGCGCCGGATCAAAATAGAATTGGACGGCACTAAACAGCAAGAGGATCGCTGAAATGACAGAAAAAAATAAGACATGCTCCACATGCGATTCGAAAACCTGCTCGGCGAAAAAGCCTATCGAAGGTGAATCACCCCAGGAACATGCGGAAAGGATGGCGTTGGCAAACAGGATGTGTGGCATCAAACACAAAATACTCGTCCTGTCCGGAAAAGGCGGGGTAGGGAAAAGCACCGTCGCCGCGAACCTAGCGGTCGCCTTGGCGGCGGAAGGGAACAAGGTTGGCCTGCTGGACGTGGACATCCATGGCCCGAGTGTGCCAACCATGTTCGGGCTCACCGGGGAAATGGCTTCTCCAGGGCACTCCCAAGGGGCGATCGCGCCCGTGAAGATATCGAAAAATCTGCGAACCATGTCCATAGGATTCCTCTTGGGACATCCGGACGACGCGTTGATCTGGCGTGGACCAATGAAAATCGGCATAATCCAGCAGTTTTTGAAAGACGTGGAATGGGGGGAGCTTGATTATTTGGTCGCGGACATGCCACCCGGCACCGGAGACGAACCATTGAGCATTTGCCAAATGATCGAGGACGTCGATGGCGCGGTTATCGTTTCCACCCCGCAAGAAGTAGCCTTGGCGGATGTGAGGAAATCGGTGAATTTCTGCGCTAAACTGGGAGTCCGAATCCTCGGGATAGTGGAAAACATGAGCGGGTTCACCTGCCCGGGATGCGGCAAAACCGTGGACATATTCAAGCGCGGTGGAGCCGAGGAGATGTGCGCGAAACTAGGGGTCCCCTTCGCTGGCAAAATCCCCATCACCCCGGAAATAGTTGAAACCGCCGACGCCGGAAAGACACAAGCCGCTCCACCGGCAGACATTACCGCCGCATTCAAATCCGTGGCGCGGAAGATAGTCGAAGCCATCGGCAGGCGTTCGGCGTAACCCGCGGAACTGCATTTGCATTTCGCTAGCACTCCTGTTATGCTATTCGCCGCTGATTCTCGCACAAGGAGCTTTAACCACATTAGTCCATGCCCATCGGGAGCGCGCAATCGGCCAGGCTTGCAATAACCCGCTTTGCGGTTTTCTACCCCTCATGGGATATTGAAAGGAGGATGAATGACGGACCAAGTGTTTGAAATATCGCTGACGCTTAAAGATTCATCGTTCCCGATTGTTACCAGGATAGAAATAGACTGGTGGCTCTATATTGGCTTTCTCGTCATCATGGCGTTGTCCGTCGCAGGCATCTTGTATCACTACATCCGTCACAAGAAGGTTATTGGCATTCGTGCCATCCAGCTTGTTGCTGTCGTTTTGATTGTTCCCGTTCTAGCAATCCTTGGTCTGCGGCATATACTAGAAGGTGAGACCATTGCTACGATCATCGGTGGATTGTGTGGTTACCTGCTATCTGGAGTCAGCACAGAGGATTCCAAGAATGTTGCCCCGCAAAAAAACACAGGAAAGCCAAAGCCAACTCTGGAAGAGAACAGGACAAAAGGATGGAATGACCAATCACCAAGTCCACTTTGACTGAAGCCGGGCCGAGGCTACTTCATCCGAAAGGTAACTTCAAGCGTTGGACGTATGAAATTCGCAGTGTAAGGGAGATCATGCATGACAAAAGAACAGGAAATAGAACAGGGCTTGATCAGCAAACTTACTGATCTCAAATACACTTATCTCCCAGACATCCGCGACCGCGAAACGCTCGAACGCAATTTCCGCAAAAAGTTCGAATCGCTCAACCGGGTTAAGCTGACAGACAGCGAATTCGAGCGTCTGCTGGAAGAGATTGTGACGCCCGATATCTTCGCGAACGCCGAGCGCTTGCGGAACATCAACACTTTCGAGCGCGAGGACGGCACGCCGCTCCATTATCAGCTGGTAAACCTCAAGGACTGGTGCAAAAATACCTTCGAAGTCGTCAACCAGTTGCGGATCAACACCAAAAGCAGCCATTATCGATATGACATCATTCTGTTGATCAATGGTCTGCCGTTGACGCAGATCGAGCTGAAGTCTCTCCAAGTCTCACCGCGCAAGGCGATGCAGCAGATCATCGACTACCGCAACGACCCGGGCAACGGCTACACCAACAGCCTGCTCTGTTTCATGCAGTTGTTTATCGTCAGCAACCGCAGTCAGACCTGGTATTTCGCCAACAACAATACCGAGCATTTCGCCTTCGATGTCGAAGAGCGTTTTCTGCCCATCTACCGTTGGGCCGCACCGGATAACACGAAAATCACCCATCTCGACGCATTCGCCGACGCCTTCCTCCCCAAGTGCATCCTGGCGCAAATGATCAGCCGCTACATGGTGCTTATACAAACCGAGCGCAAGATACTGATGATGCGTCCTTATCAGATTTACGCGGTCAAGGCCATAGTCGACAGCATCCGCGAGAACCGCGGCAACGGTTACATCTGGCATACCACCGGCAGCGGCAAGACCCTGACATCCTTCAAGGCATCCACGCTGCTCAAGGACAATCCCGACATCGAGAAATGCCTGTTCGTGGTGGACCGCAAAGATCTGGATAAACAGACCCGGGAGGAATTCAACCGATTCCAGCCCAAGTGCGTAGAGGAGAACACCAACACTGAAAGCCTTGTGCGGCGGCTGCTCTCGAACGATTACAAAGACAAGGTCATCGTCACCACCATCCAGAAGCTGGGGCTTGCGCTGGATGCCAATCACCGCAAACAATATCGCCAGATGCTCGAGCCGCTTCGCGGCAAGCGCATGGTTTTCATATTCGATGAATGCCACCGTTCGCAATTTGGAGAGAACCACAAGGCGATAAGGGAGTTCTTCCCGAACGCCCAGCTGTTCGGTTTCACGGGCACTCCAATCTTCGAGGAGAACGCCACCTATCTCCGCGTCGAGGGCGACGAGGCTAGTTTGGCCACCACCAAGGACATTTTCGACAAGCAGCTGCACGCCTACACCATCACGCACGCCATCGACGACGGCAATGTGCTGCGCTTTCATGTGGAGTACTACAAGCCCGAGGGCGCGCCCGTCAAGCCGGGCGAAACCCTGGCCAAGCAGGCGGTGGTCAAGGCGATCCTTGAAAAGCATGACGCAGCCACTAATCAGCGCAAGTTCAACGCGCTCTTCGCTACCGCGTCAATCAACGATGCCATCGAATATTTCCACCTGTTCCAGGATATCCAGGCCGGGCGGGCCGAAGCGGACGAGGACTTCATTCCGCTGAACATCGCTTGCGTCTTCTCGCCGCCCGCAGAAGACAACCGCGATATCGCCCAGCTTCAGGAAGACCTGCCGCAGGAGCTGAAAGACAACAAGGTCGAGCCCAACCGCAAGAAGGCGGCGTTGACCAAAATCATCGGAGACTACAACAAGCGCCACGGCACTAACCATAGCCTTGCCAACTTTGACATCTACTACCAGGACATTCAGCAGCGCATCAAGGATCAGAAATACCCTAACAGCGACCTGCCGCGGGACAAGAAAATCGACATCACCATCGTCGTGGATATGCTGCTCACAGGCTTTGATTCGCAGTATCTGAACGCGCTCTATGTGGACAAGAACCTCAAACATCACGGCCTCATTCAGGCCTTTTCCCGCACCAACCGTGTGCTGAACGACTCCAAGCCCTACGGCAACATCCTCGACTTCCGCGCCCATAAGGCGGCGGTGGACGAGGCCATCGCGCTCTTCTCCGGCGAGGCACCCGAGCGGGCCAAGGAGGTCTGGCTGGTGGACCCCGCACCCAAGGTCATTGAAAAACTTGAAGACGCAACGCAAAAGTTCAAGGAATTCATGGCCGCCCAGGGCATGGAAGCCCGCCCCGAGGAGGTAGCCAACCTCAAGGGTGACGAGGCGCGCGCCGGCTTTATAGAACGTTTCAAGGAGATCCGCCGCCTCACCACCCAGATCGATCAGTACACCGACCTCGACGAGGAACAAAAAGCGACGATCGAGGCGCTTATCCCGCGCGACGATCTGCGCGCCTTCTCCGCCCAGTATCTGGAAACGGCCAAGCGCCTGCAGGAAGAGAGCAAAAAGCGCGATGATGACCCCGACGACCCCATCCAGCAGCTCGATTTTGAATTTGTACTGTTCGATTCGG
>WFSE01000167.1 GCA_015486135.1 Lentisphaeria bacterium | reverse complement strand
GATTAATATTGGCTCCTCGGCGGCACGACAAGATGTCACGGCCACGGTCTACCCCTGGGTGAGTCGTGCGCAGGCCCCCGCTGGCCTGGGCCGTGTCGGGATTCTCTCCGCTAGCCCACCCCGTTTCTAAGGGAATATAGCGTGTGGTGGGAAAAAATCAAGCAGATTGGGCGATGATCTTGGCGGGATGGCTTGTCGCCGGCGTGTCGATGTTGTATTTTATGGTAATAGGAGCTCTTTGCAGCATGTTGCGAAGTTTTGGTTGGCGACGCTGGGTTTGGTGTATTTTTGGCGGTTTTGGCGTTGTAAAAGGCCTGTAATACCGCATTATGCAGCATGTCGCATAATTTAATATTGAAGAAATGGCATCATTTAACTTTTTGATTATTAAGGGAGTTGCGTCGAATGCCAATTTGCATCGGTATTACGGAATAGGAGGGACTACTGCGGGTGAAGCTTTGGCGAAAGCGGGATTTCCGCGCTCTCCGCGAGGGAAAAGGCGATTTAAACACCATCAGTCCGTCTTTTTCAGTGAGCCCTATGCTATTCAGCCAGGATGACGTAGTAAGTGACGGATATGACATGGCAGGCGCTACCGAGGAGGGTTAGGCAATGGAATGCGGCGTGGTTGTATCTGAGTTTGTCGAGACCGTATAGGGTGGCTCCTAGAGTGTAGGCTATTCCGCCCCCGAGGAGCCACAGCACGCCTGGCAGGGGGAGCTTATGTAGGAGGTTGCCGACATCGAATACGATAAGCCAGCCCATTACCACGTAGAGAATTGTGGAGAAAGTGTTGAATTTCCCAGTTAGGAAAAGCTTCATAATGGTTCCGGCGGTGGCGATGGTCCAGCAGGCGATAAAGAGTGCCCAGCCGTCGGTCCCTCGGAGTGTTATGAGGGCGAAAGGTGTGTAGGTGCCGGCAATAAGTGCGTAAACCGCTATATGGTCCAGGATTCTCAATCGTTTTCTGATAACCGGATTTTTGGATGCGTGATAGAGGGTGGAGGATGCGTAGGCGAAGATCATGGAGGTGCCGAAAACCGCTACAAAGATTGCCTGCGATTCGCTACCAATCTTACTGGCGCGGAAGACCATGACTATCGTGGCGATTATTCCGAGCGCGAGTCCCGCAAGATGGGTGGCGACGTTGAGCCGCTCCTCGGCAGGATGGTAGAAGTGCCCGTTTGAGGAGTCCGAATTGGTCATTCCCTGGTTCCGTGGAGTACTGCCACCTCGTCGCACCGTTCTTTTTTGGGGCATGCGTCGCAGTCCCGCCATATTTTTTGCGGGAATAGTGATTTGTCGACTAGGTGGAAGCCGAGACGCTCGAAAAATGAGGTTCTGGATGTGAGAGCGAATATTTTGGCGCTTTTGTCTTTCCAGCGATGTATAGCCTCCCGGACTAGTTTGGAGCCTATTCCGAGATTGGAATATTCTTTTGAGACGGCCAGGGAACGCACCTCGACGAGGCCGTCGCCATAGTCGCGCATGGCGACGCATCCCGCGATTTCGCCATTGATTTCGGCTATCGTGTATGAATTTATGTCATCTTGGACGTTGTCGACGGGAACTGGCAACAGAGAACTTTCCTTCACGCGGGAGGCGATCAGGCGGGCTATCAGGTCGGTGTCCGAGGGGGTTGCATGCCTGACAAGCACATTTTCGGCGGTAGCGCCGCGAGCGCCATTGATTCGGTGCTCGGAGTGGTTCATTTTCTTTCGTTGAAGACACCAATGTCGCGGTATTTACGGTAGCGATCCTCTTTTATCTCGTTTGGAGACATGGTGTCAAGCTCCTCCAAAGTGGACAGGATTGCTTTTTTCAGCGATTGGGCCGCGTCATCGTAGTTTTCGTGCGCTCCGCCGATTGGCTCTTCGACGATAGTGTCGACTATCCCCATGTCTTTCAAGTCATTCGCTGTCAAACGTAGGGATTCCGCGGCCTTTTCAGAGAAGGCACGGTCCTTCCAGAGTATCGCGGCGCATCCCTCCGGAGTGATTACCGAGTAGTATGCGTTTTCCATGATGAGGATTCGGTTGCCCACGCCTATTCCCAAAGCGCCACCGCTACCACCTTCGCCTATCACCGCCGCCACGAATGGAACGGAGAAGTCGAACATGTCGCGGAGGTTCACCGCTATGGCTTCTCCTATATGGCGTTCCTCCGATGCGATACCGGGGAACGCGCCCGGGGTGTCGATAAATGATATGATTGGGGTGCCTGATTTGTCCGCAAGTTTCATCAGCCGGAGTGCTTTGCGGTAGCCTTCTGGGTGGGGACAGCCGAAGTTGCGGTGGACGTTCTCTTTCGTGTCGCGTCCCTTTTGTGTGCCAATCACCATTACCGGGCGTCCATCAAGCTTGGCGAAGCCTCCCACGATGGCCGCGTCATCGGCGAACCGCCGGTCCCCGCTGAACTCCATAAAATCGGAAAACAGCCTCCGAATATAGTCCAAGGTGTAGGGGCGCATGGGATGGCGCGCTAGTTGGACTCGCTCCCAAGGGGTAAGGTTTTTGAAAATTTTGGAACGGGTTTCGTTGAGTTTCGCCCTGAGGGCGCCTATCTCTTGTGATGTATCGACGTTGTTGGAGTCGCCCAATCGTTGCAGCTCGTCGATTTTAGACATCAACTCCGCCACGGGCTTCTCGAAGTCAAGGGTTATTTTCTTTTTGGACATGGTGGTTGCTATTCCTTTATTTCGATTTTGGTTCCGTAGGGCAGGAGCGAGAACAATTCCTCCACGTCCTCGTTCCTCATTCTGATGCAGCCATTGCTACATTCCGTACCTACGCTTTCGGGTTTCCACGTTCCGTGTATGCCATATCCTCTGAGCGTCATGTCCGTATTCCCAGTTGGTTTCAGCGCCATCCATCTGGTGCCAAGGACATTCTCTTTGTTTCCGTACGGTATTGTCTTGCCGTTGTAGCACCATTCCGGGTGCACGGTTTTTCCTGCTATTTTGAATGTGCCCGTTGGTGTTATACCTTGCCGTCCCACGCCGACAGAGTATACTTTGAAGAGTCTATCACCGTCGTACAAGTAGAGGCGGAACTCTTTTTTGCTCACGAGCATGTGCCATTTTCCCGTGAAAATTCTGAGAGTTTTTCCGGGGTATATGGTGGGATTGGCGGGATTGAGGCCGTTGCTTTTCTGTATTGCCTCGATAGTGGTTCCGAATCGGTTGGCTATTGCGGATAGGGTGTCGCCCGATTTGATGGTGTATGTCGCTTTTTCCGGCGCGGGTATGTTGCTGGAGATAATTCCGATGTTCGCTTTTCCCAGGAGGTCGACGCATTTCAGCCACAGCGGATCGGATTTCCCAATGCCGGAGTTCAACGCGGCTTCGGCGGTATCCCTGGCGCTGACGTATTCCTGTCGCGCCAACGCCTTGGCCCCCTTGTTGTAAAGGGCCATGGCCTTGGTGTTGACCCGCGGCTTCTTCGGAACGCTGGCATTCGTCGCTATTGGCGCCGTTTTGTCGGAGGTGTCGGGGATGTCGCTTCCCGAGAACCATACTTCCCATACGGTGAACGTTGCGATGGCGCAAATAGCCACAAACGCCAAGAGGAGTTTCCACCCCCCACCGCGCCGTCTACGCTCTCGGGAAAGAGACGAGACTCCTCCGCTTCTGAATAAATTGGAATAATCGGCCATAATGGGGGAATATACCCCTAATGCGGGTCAATGCCAACGTGTTTTATTCAGTTGGTTTCAGGGGGCGCAATTCCACTCCCGCCGTCCGTAGAAGATCCGCCGCCACCGGGTCTGGCGAGTACTGTTTCTTGTAGACTACTTCCCGGATGCCGGCGTTGATAATCATTTTAGCGCATAGGAGGCAAGGGCTATGGGTAGTGTACAATGTGCCATCTTTCACGGATATTCCGTGGTAGGCGGCTTGGACGATGGCGTTTTCCTCCCCGTGGCTGCAAAGACATTCTCCCAGCGCCGTTCCCGAGGGGGTGTCCGAGGCGCATCGGGGGCATCCTCCCTCGAAGCAATTGGCGACGCCTCTCGGGGTGCCGTTGTACCCGGTGGATACGATTCTCCGGTCCCGGACTATAATTGCGGCAACATGTCTTCTGCGGCAGTTCGAACGGCTGGCCGCGACTTCCGCGATGTTCATGAAGTAGTCGTCCCAGGAGGGTCTGGAGCCAACGCTTACGGAGTCGGAGTTGGCGTTGTCGGGCTCGGTTGTTTTCATCCCGTCACTCCCCTAGCAGAATCATGTTCATGATGTCGGGTGCGATTTCGTACAACATTCCTTCGACCAGATCCAGCACCTCGTCGCCGTTGGACGCTTGCATGGCCTGTTCAAGGATAACGTATGCGTCATGAGTGTTGAGTCTCCTGACGAGTCGTCTGGCTGGGCCGATGGATGACGGGTTCATACTTAGTTCGTGCGCACCCATTCCCACTAGCAGTGGGATATATCTCGGGTCGCCCGCCATTTCTCCGCATATACTGACCCATATCCCGTTTGATATTGCTGCGTTCACGGCATGTTGAACCAATTTAAGTATTGACGGATGAGCTGGTTGATATAGGTGCGCCACCCTCTCATTGTTCCGATCCACCGCCAACGCGTATTGGACCAGGTCGTTGGTGCCGACACTGAAAAAATCGACTCTCTCTGCCAGCTTGTCCGCGATAAGCGCGGCGGATGGGGTTTCTATCATAATCCCCACCTCTATATCCTTGTTGAACGGCTCCTTTTCGGCTTCCAATTCCTTTTTTGTCATGTCCACCAAGGCGGTTAGTTGTCCGACCTCGTCCATGCTTGTGATCATGGGGAACATTACTTTGACATCGCCATAGGCGCTCGCCTTGAGTATGGCTTTCAGTTGCGTGCATAGGAGCTCCGGGAAGTCCAAGTGCAATCGGATCGCCCTGCATCCCAGGAAGGGGTTAGGGTCGATTTTCGCCACTCCCCCGGTCAACGACATCGCCAACTTGTCCCCGCCAAGGTCGTAAGTGCGAACTATGAGCGGATAGCCATCCAAATCCTCGACGATTCCCCGGTATATGTCGAATTGCTCTTCGATTCCAGGGGGTTGGCGTCGGTTGACGTAGAGATATTCGGTACGGAAAAGTCCGACGCCACCGGCGCCGTAGCGTTTCGCCAGCGCCACGTCCTGGGGCAGTTCTATGTTGGCTGCCAGTTGGACGCGGAAACGGTCGATGGTTTCCGGTCGCAGGCGGCTCTCTTTTCTAAGTTCGTCGTGGAAAGCCTCCTCGCGGCTCTCGCGCTTGGCGTAGTTCTCCAGTGTTTCGGGTGCGGGATTGGCAATCAGAAATCCCTTGTAGCCATCCACGATGACGACATCGCCATTCTTAATGTCGAGCTCTTTGAATTTAATCCCGACCACTGCTGGTATCTCCATGGCGCGCGCCATAATAGCGGAATGCGAGGTTCGGCTACCGACCTCGGTTGTCAGCGCCAGGGTGTTGTCGCGGTCCAAAGAGGCGGTGTCCGAGGGGGTCAGCTCGTAAGCGACGATAATTCTTTGCCCGGGAAGGCGGTCGAAACGCCGTCCTTTGCTCCGGCTCATATTGCGGACGACTCTGGTGGCGACATCCCGGAAGTCGGCGGCCCTCTCGTTGAAGTACTTGTCGTCCATGCTAGCCAATGCGTCGATATACTTGCCTACCACCCTGAAAAACACAGATTCGGCGTTTTCCCTTTCGGTTCTAATGCTGTTTTCCACCTCGTCGATGACCATTTTGTCTTGGGTCATCAGGACATGTGCGTCGAATATCCCCGCATGTTTCTCCTTGACGGAGTCGCTGAGGTTCTGTTGGAGTAATTTTAGTTGCTCGCGCGTCTTGGCCAGGGCGCGGTGGAAGCGTTGAATCTCCGCCACCACCTCGTCCTCGGCGATATTTCTTTCGGGGACATCCAAGGTGTCGTCGACCACAACCAAGGCGGCGCCGATAGCTGTTCCCGGCGATACGGCGATACCCTTGTGGATACGCTCTTCGTTAGAATTTGCGTTAGCGGTCTCTTCCGCCATAGTTTTTCATCCCAATTACGATTTGATGTGTCAACGGGCAGGCCGACAGGCAAAGGTCGCAGAGGCGCTCGAACCGATCAACCGTGAAACTCTGGCGAGCGGACGCTGGCAACTTCATCCCGGCTAGCCTCTAAAGTTCACTCCCGAATGGCACTTAACATATATCCGAATCTGCGAAAAGCAACGGAAGTGGCTTGCCAAGGTGCGTTATTGGTGTAGATTGCGCGTTCGCCGTCATTGACGGGGACTCGTCGCATGGTAGTTCTCAAGGAGGCAAACGGACATGGCATTTGCGAGATTGAACGATATTGTTTTTCTAGCCCAGCAAAGCGCTGGCACTGCGGGAGATGTTGCAGGTGATGGTGGAGCCCCGCAATTGTGGAAAATGCTCCCCTTTTTCCTGATAATAGGGGTGATGTTTTTCTTCATGTACCGCACGCAGAAGAAGCAGGCGGACGAGCGGAAGAGGATGCTGTCGTCGATAAAGGTTGGTGACGCTGTCATCACCAACGGGGGGATAAGAGGCGTGGTGTCGAAGGTGACCGACAAGGCGTTTATAGTTAAAGTCGCCGACAACGTCAAGTTGGAAATAGTTCACGGTGGAATCGCCACGGTTGAGAAACAAACGGAAGAAGACGGTAAGGACGAAAAGGGGAAATGAACAAGAAACCCGTTTGGTTTAGATTTGGTGTGGCGGTTGTAATCGTCGCGGTTTTCGCGTCTTCCATCTACCCGTTGACACCTCTTAATTTTTACGACACTTTGCGCAAGTACAGCTCGCCCAAGGTGGATACTTCCCTACCCTCGGAGGAGCGGAAGGCTAAGAAAGCGGAGATGGAGAAGGAATTTGCCGATCTTATTGCCTTGGCGAAAAAGATAGAGGCCAAGGACAAAGTCTATCCTTCGATAGCGGTGGAGCGCGCCGCGTCCAAAATGGATATTGATCTGAGAAAGTTCGTCTCGGACCAAGGCGCCACGGGAAACAAGGACATTATCAGTTTTATCAAGATGAAGTCCGCGAGTTCGATTCGTTTGGGTATCGACCTCAACGGCGGGGTGGAATTTCTGTTGGAGATAGTGCCGCAGAAGGTGGCTGACGGGGAGAATTCCAATTTCGACCGACAACGGGACGCTGCGATCGAGGTGTTGAGGAATCGTCTCGAAAGCGAAAACATCTTCGAGGCGGAGATATCCCCTGTTGGGGGTAAGTTCGTCTCCCTCAAGGTACCAACCGTCTCCAAGGAGGAGAACGAGAACCTCTTGAAGCTATTGGAAATGTCGGCCCGATTGGAATTCAGAGTTGTTCACCCGAATAATGGCGAGCTTGTGGCGGCGTATCTCCGTGATCCGCTCAACTTCCATGCTCCGGATGGCTACAGGTTGATGGAGCAACCCCCGTCGGGCAAAAAGGACGAAACCAAGGCTAGTCGCCTGTGCTTTGTCAAAAATAGAATCGCCATGCGCGGGAAACGCAATATTTCCGATGCGTTTCCGACGGTGAATAGTATGTCGGGGCAAAGAATGATTATTCTCGAATTCACCCATCGCGGCGCTCGGAAGTTTGGCGAACTTACAACCAAACTGGTTGGGAAACGCCTAGCCATAGTTCTTGACGGGACGCTGTATTCCGCTCCGGTTATAAACGAACCAATTCTGGCTGGCCGCGCACGAATTACCGGGGACTTCTCGCGCGACGAGGCAAGCCGTATATCGAAGGCGTTGATGAGTGGCAACCTGCCTAAAATCAACGTTGTGGCGATGTTTGAGACAGACCCTACTTTGGGTGCCGAAGCTGTCCATGCCGGGATGTGGGCCGGCATATACGGCCTGTTGGCGGTGGTGGTGTTTATGGCGGTGTACTACACGTTCGGAGGGGTCATCGCGGACCTGGCGCTACTGGTCAACGTCATATTGATTATGGGCTTCATGGCCACATTCCAAGCCACTTTGACCCTACCCGGTATCGCTGGTATTGTTCTGACCATTGGTATGGCCGTCGACGCCAACGTTCTTATATTCGAGCGTATCCGCGAGGAGTTGAACAAGGGCAAAAATCTTCTCACGGCTATCGATTTGGGATATTCCCGGGCTTTCGTGACGATTTTCGACGCCAACGTCACCACGCTGTTCGTGGCGTTGATTCTGATGTGGGTGGGGTCCGGCCCGATAAAGGGCTTCGCGGTAACCCTCGCTATTGGTATTGTGACTAGTATGTTCTCGGCGTTGTTCATAACGCGTCTCGCCATGGATATGCTCACACGCTGGGTGCGTATCCCCACGATGCCTATGTTGTGCGTGATCAAGGGAGCCAATTTCGACTTTCTAGGGTGGCGGAAAATCGCTTTCGCCATCTCCGGTTCATTGATATTGCTGGCCGTGGTCGTCGCCGGTCTCAGGGGACGCGACGCTTTGGGAATCGATTTCACCGGAGGCTCTAGAATTACATATGATTACGATTCGTCAGGTTCGCGTCCGTTGGAGGCTGACATCGTCAAAACCTTGGAGAAGCACGGTTACATGGCTAAGGCTTCCTACAAGACGAGTCTTCTAGGGGGCGCGGGCGACGAGAAGCTGGAAATTATTCTGCGGAAATCCTCGGATTCCGGAAACTCCTCCAGTAAAGCCGCGGAATCAACCATAAAAAAAATTCTAACGCAAAAATTCCCGAACTTCAAATTGGGTTCCGGCAACGAGACCTCCGTTGGAGGCCTAATTGGCGAAAGATTTAGAAACTCCGCCATTCTGGCTATCTTGTTGGCGTTCGTGGGAATCATTCTTTATATTACCGTTAGATTCGAATTCTCCTACGCCATAGCGTCCATCATCGCATTGGTGCACGATGTCGTGATAGCTACGGGACTGTTCCTTCTGTCCGGATATATTATTCCTGGGTCGGGGTACCTTTCCCTGCCGGTTGTGGCGGCGTTGCTGACGATAATCGGATATTCCCTCAACGACACTATCGTGGTGTTTGACCGCATCCGCGAGGATGTCGGCCTTGTTCAGGGCAAGTCGTACAAGGAGATTATCAATCTCAGTGTCAACCAGACGCTTTCCAGAACGATACTCACCTCGCTGACGACGATGCTGGTTTTGGTGTTTCTCTACCTGTCGGGAGCGACGGCAATCAACGATTTCGTCCTAGTGATGATTATCGGTATTGTCGTGGGAACCTATTCCTCCATCTTTATCGCCAGCCCGATTGTCGCTGTTTGGCACAAGCGCATTGGCTCTAGTATAAAAGAGTGAGCTTCACCGCCAATTCCTTTCGGGAATGGACGTGGGCCGAAAGAGCGTGAGCGAGAAAAAGAAAAAATCGGGTGCTGGAAGAAGACTTGGGACCGCTCTGCGAGTGGCCGCCTATTTTTCGTTGGGTTTGATGTTGGCCTTATGTTTGGCGTTGCTTGGGGGGTATTGGTTCGCGGGCGATATCCTGGAACGCATCGTATTTCCCACGCTGGTGTCCGGCGCGGGGGTAAAGAAATTTTCGGCCAAGGTCAACCATGCGGACTACGACGGCTTGGATATCTCGGCCCTCTCCATGGGGGACGGAGTGTCGATAAAACACCTAAACGTCTCTTTGGAACATGGCTCGCTGAAATCTTTGCTTGTCGATGGACTACGTGTCTCGATGCGCTGGAAAGACGGGAAGCTGGTAATTCCGGGCGTATACGGGGAAGGCCCCAAGCGCCCAGTCACCGCACCTTTTTTCCTTGCCAAAGGATTCTCTGTCCGCATTCTGGATTCCAGCTTGTCCCTAGCGGCGCTTGGCGGGAACAAATCGCCGGGGTCCATGATTCCTTTCCATTTCGAAGCTATGGGCACTGGCAACTCGGTCGAATTCAAATTCAAAATGAGACCCATGCGGTTGGCAATGGACGGCGCGGCGTTCTCCATGGATGGCGCGCATCTCGTGGGAGAAATGTCGCGGACGGACTCTGGATTCGGCGCGCGATGCTCCGCCCAGCTGTCCAACGGCGCGTTCCACACTGGCAAACTACGCTTTTCCGGCTTGAAGCTCGATGTTCCGGCGCGGTTGGCTTTGGATAACGATCAACGCCTGGCGCTGGCGACGTTGCCGAACGACGCGGATTGTCCGCAAGGAACCATTGAAGTCGGCAAGGTCTCCTGGGGGAAGCGATTCCTTCTAGCCACGAAAATGACGACCCGTCAAGCGCCTTCGGGGAGTTTGGATTTTAACGGTGTCATACGCACCCGCGCCCCTTGGCTGACACCTGGGGTCCATGCGGAAATCGCATCCATCGGCAAAGGATTGCTTGCAGGGGATATCTTGCTTAACCTCGACGCCAGTTTTTACACAAAGGACGAGACCGTCGACCTCGGCGATATAGCGGCGGCGCTGAAAGGCCTGAAATTCAACGGAAGCGGCAAGTTGCATTTGGAGTCGGAACGGCGGGCCGGCACGCTGAAATACAATCTCGCAATCATGGCTAAAGCCACGGAAATCGCGGATTCCAAGACGGGCGCCAACGTGTCTGGCGTGGTTCTTGATATGAAAGCGGGCGGCGCGGATCTCGCGGGTTTTTCCGGTTATCCCAAGGGGAAGCTCCGGTTCGGAACAATTAAAATCCAAAATACCAGAATAGATTCTGGCGAGGTCGATTTTCAAATAGAGCCTGGAGCCGTGTTATTCGTGGAACGCGCCAAATTCGCGTTCTGCGGAGGATATGTCGAAAGCGACGCCTTCCGGGCATCCCAAAATAGCCTGAAGCAATTTGATGTCACTCTGTATTGCTCGAAACTTCGTTTGGCCGACGTGCTTAATGCGTTGGGAATCGGGAAGGCCAGTGGCATCGGCGCCGTCTCGGGCCGAATACCGCTAAAAATACACAACAGGAGGATTACGGTAGAAAACGGATTCCTCGACTCCGCCCCTGGCGAGGGAGGGAATATAAAACTCACCGACTTTGCGGGTCCAATGGCTGTCGTTGCCAGCCAGGCGCAACTCGAATTGGTGAGCGAGGCGCTGAAGGATTTCAACTACGACTGGCTCAGGATTTCGCTAAAATCGGACAATTCCGCCGACACCATGTTAGTAAAATTGATGATGTCCGGGGCTCCCGCAGACAAGTTGCCTTTCGAGTTCGATGCTGGCGGAGGGGGCTTCCGCAAAACCTCCGATCCGGACAAGACCGCCCATTTTCAAAAGATGACATTGGAAATCACGTTCATTATGCCAGGGAAACTCCTCAAAACCCATTGATTTGGGGCATCTCCCTCTCCCCCCCACAACGGATCGGTAACCCTTGTCGGGAAGCCCTGTTGAAGAACCTCATGGGTCAAACCAAGCGGAACTTTCTTCTTATACATAGGTCCGTGGCGAATAGTAGCAGTAGCAGGACGAAGAGCCATGATTGATGCCAGAGTGGGGATTCCGTGCGGACTTCAATTTTCGGTTCGTCGGTGTTTGGTTTCAGCCATTTCAGGCGCGAGAGGTTATTTGACATGGAAATGAAATTACCCGCCGGGGAAGCGGCGGCGAGGCGCTTGAGGGTTTTCGTGTCCGGAGTTAGGAGCTCCAGTTCCGAACTTGCGAGCTCTCCCGTGGAAGAGAAAGTTGTCGCGGCCACTGTTTTCCCTTGCGCGGAGGCGATCAAGCGAAATCGCGACGTTCGCGGAGGCGTGAATTTGAATCGGTATTGATGCGGGCTTGACTCGCACGGGTGCATTTGGATTTTTCTCTTGCTCTCGAGGTCGACAGCGTGGAACTGGATCTTGACATCGTCGAATTTAGCCGCGGCGGGGACATCGAAGAAGATGTTTGCCACGGTTCCCGTTTCCAGAATCATGGAGGGGAGTCGCCATGCCGGTTCGTTTTTCAGTCCGGAGGAGAGCCACCCGATAATGTGTTTCCAAAAGAGTTCGTAAGATGGGTCTCGGGAGTCGAGAGACAATTTCCAGCGCCAAAGCGGATCCGTGGCGAGAACCGCTGTTCTTCCCGAACCGTACCGTTGAACCGCCAGGAGTATCCTTTTCCCTTGCTTAGTTTTGAACTCGGGGTGGACGGCGAGGACTTCCGCGCCAGGTTTCGCGTCTGTAATCAAGGCGCAATCCTGAAAGGCTGGGATGGAGATTTTCTTCCAATTCGCATGTGTTGCTTGAAGATAGCTGAAAACGGGCGACTCCTTGCCTTCCCGAGTCAGAGCCATGGTTGTAAGGGGAGGTTCTTTCATGGAGTAATCGACATTGGGGTTGTATTTGCTCCAAGCGGCCATCCCTCTCGCCTTGGTCTTCTTCCTGTACTCCTCCATCTTTTTGAGGAAATCGGCTGTTTTCCGGTCGAATTTGGATTGATCGTGAATGTCCTTTTCAAAAAAGACCGGAAGTAGCTTTTCCAAGGGAGAGTTCGCGTAATGCGCGGCGCTAGCGGAATTCGCGATTATAAAGAGGAGGGCGCCTCCGTTGGATACATAGTCATGAAGACGGGATTCGATTTCATTGGATATTTGACCTTTTTCCATTTTTAGGATAATGACGATGGAATAGCGTTCGAGATCGGTTTCGGACGGAAATGTCGCGTCTATATTTTCCGTCGCGATGCTATTGTTCAAAATTCCCGGGGCGAATTTGACATCAAGTTCGAAGTCTTCTTTGTCGAGCGCCGCCACGGTTTTCATGAAACGAGCGCCCCAATCGAGCCCCCCCATGTACAGGAGAACTTTCGCGGGGTGCTTTTCCAGGCATGTGACAGTCCAGAAAGCTTTGGATTGTATGTCCCCGTCCACTTTTAATATCGCCTCGTATGCGTATTCTCCCGGGGTGGCGAGTTCGAGGGAGAGCGGGATGTCCTTGGAATTCGGAGCTGGAGACGCGGCTTTCATTGAGTGGTGGAAAATTTTCTTACGACCGTTTTGTATTACATCTATGGAGACGGTTGATCCTTGGGGCAGCCCCGAATACGCTGTTAGTATCGAGACGGGAACCGAGGAGTTAGCGCTGGCCGCCGAGGCGCATTCAATCCTCGCTAGTTTAGCGAAAGGCTTGTGGGGGACTGGATCCGTCGCCGGAACGAACGCACAGGGCATCATGGAGGATTTCAGCATTGTCGAGGCAATACTGGAGGGAGCCCCGGAAGTGTCGACACCGTCCGTAATGAATATAGCGCCATCGATCTGCTTGGTTTGATATTTCTCGCATGTTTTCTCGATAGTGTTGAACAGGTGCGTCTTTTTGAGCGGCTTCCAGTTGGTGGCGGGGATAGTGTCGAGAGCTTTTGTTTTTCTGAGCGTGTCGTCAAACGCGTAGAACTCGCATTTTACTCCAGGCGCGACTTCCGCGGCATGCTTTTTCCAGTACGCCACGGCGTTTTTAACGCGTGTCGATCCCGAAAATGTCTTTTTGCGCATACTTGAGGAAGTGTCGATTACAACTGCGACCGTTTTGTCTCCGCCGCTGGATATCTTTTTAACCGAGACCGTTTTTGGATTGCAGAGGCAGAAAACAATAATTGCCAACGATGCGATTCTAAGCGCTATCAAGATGGCTTTTTGCTTCGGGGGCAACGCCCTCAGCGTGAAGCGGTACGACAAAAGCACTAAAGCCACAAGGGCGAAAACAAACAACAAGAGCCCCACGACACCACCGGGGAAATCCCACTGCACAAAGTGTTCGAGATTGTCGGCAGTCATTTCCCCTCCGTTCTTCCACGACGCTGCTCTGAAAGCTTTCTAAAATACTCCGCCACGTCGTCGCGGTATTTCAGGGGAACTTCGTCGGAGTCGAATTTCCTGGTGGTCACTGACGCTGTGATTTTTTTCAATAACTCCAACGTGTCTTTTTCAATCTTTTCCACGTCTTTTGTCACGGCTACGACTTCCTGTTTGAATTCCGGTTCGTTCCCTGGAGAGCTTATTCGATATCCAGGTGTTTTCCCGCCACCTACCATCTGCGAGGCCGTCGATTTGGAGCGGTTTTTGTTTTTGTTTGGGTCGGACTTGGACTTCGACTTGGATTTGGAGCCGGACTTGGATTTGGAGCTTGACGATGGCTTGCTTTTAGAGCCGGTGCTATTTTTTCCCTGCGAGGATGAGGGTTTTGAATTCGAGGCTGTCTTGTTGCCGTTATTGCTTTTCTTCCCCTTCTCTCCACTCTTCTTGCTGCCGCCATTCTTCTTCTTGCTATCGCCACTTTTTTTGTTGGCACCGTTTTTCTTGCTGTCGGTGCTTTTTTTATTGGCGGCGCTGGGCTTGTTTTCCGATTTTTGCGCCGTTTGAGGTGTTTTGCCTTTCGGTTGTGTTTTTTGAGCGGATTGTTGAGTTTTTCGGTTTCGAGCGGATGGCTGGAACGAGTATTTGGGATTGAGCGTCTTCATTTGTTTTATAGTGTCTTGCATTGCTAGTTCCACGTTGTCGAGCATGTTTTTTTTCTCTTCCATGGAGCTTTGTTCGGGATGTTTAGCGGCGAATTTAAGTTGTTTTTTCAACTCTTTCAGCTTGTTGATGTTATGCTTTAGGCTTGAAATCGATTTTTTCGCGCCGTCCCGGTACTTGTCCACGGATTGTCTAAGTTGTTCGAGTTTTTTTAGATTATTGGCGTTGTCGTTTGGCTTGAGCTTCTTCGATATTTTATCGATTTCTTTTGCCAATTCAGCTAGTTTTTTAGCGTTGTCCCAAGAGCCCGATTTGTTCTCCTGCTGGGCGCGGTTCATGGTGTCTTGTGACATTTTAGCCATATCTTTAGCGAGGGATTTTTTCCCTTTGTCAGTGTTCTTGCTTTTTCCATTTTTCGTAAGTTGCTTGATTTTCTGGTTCAATTTTTTTGCGGTGTCGTCAAAAGCTTTGGCGGTTTTCTTGTCACTGGATGTTTTCAGCTGGCTCAGAGCTGTCTTGATTCCGGCTTTGGTTTTCTCGGCGGAAATCTTTGCGGCGTCCTTCGCCATGGATTCCATTGCCAGTTCGGCGTTATGGCTAGTTTCCAGCGCTTTAGCCAAGGTTTCCTTGCTATGCGGGGAGAGGTTTTTGCTTCGAGACAATTCTTCCAGCTTCTTGGATATTTCCTTTTGGAGGTCTTGAAGGATTTTTGATTGTCTCCCCCCATTCTTTTGGTCGTTATTCGTGGTTTTAGATGGCTTGTTGGCCGGGGAGTTTTGTTGCTTCCCCTTTGAGGAGTTGCTGTTTTTATTTTTGCTGTCCTGCTTTTGCGGCGACTGGTTGTTCGCAGTTGCGCTGGCCGATTTGGAACGCTGTTCCTTTTTCGAGTTTTTGGAGGAGGGCTTTCCAGTCATAGAGCCACTCTCTTGCTGGGATTGCTTCAATTTATTCAGAACCTTGTTTTCCAGATCCAAAAGTTTTTTGAGCTGCTTTTCAGGATTTTTCTCCGGAGGTAATTTGAAGTTTTGCTTATCTTTGAATGGGTGTTTTTCCGTCTTTTTCTGCTTTTTTCCTTTTTTCGGGGGTTTTTTGCCACGGCCGACGATTTTTTTGAGTTCCTTGAGGGAGGCCACCAAGTCCGAAATAGCTTTTTGCTGCCATTTGGAGGATTGCTCCAACGAGCGATTGACGGTAGTGTTCATGGCGGAAACTTTAATTGCCACTAGGAAAAAGAGGGCGCAAGTCAGCGCTAACCCGAGAAGGGACGCTGTTTTCGCATATGGGATTCGGGGGGTTTTGTCAGAGTTCATTGTTGTTACTCCGTTTTTGTTGTTTTTCCCATTCGGCGACCGACAATCGCAGCTTAGTGGCAGCGGCTCGCATGTCGTTCCGGGCTTTTGTCAACTGGTTCAGCATGTTCGCCGATATGGATTCCGGGGATATTTTAGCTAGTAGCGACGCCGTTTCTTTCTCGAGTTGTTTTTGATCTTTTCCCAACATTGCTAGTTGGTCCCGCAGTATTTTGTGATCGATGGATGCGCTGTTTATCCTCAATGCGAACAACGCCTTGTTTAGCGCTAGCTGGAATCGCATCAATTTGTTTATGATTGCTACTATATCCTCTATTTTCATGCCACCTAGCATGGCGCCTCCTTTTCCCTTCAGATGGTATGCGTCTTCTCTGAAAGGACGGACTTCGATGAATTTCGGAATGCTGATGATTTCAGTGTTCTTTTTACCGTTTAACGTGCAGTATCCGGTCAAGTGATAACTGACGACATCAAAGGGGACGACATTCAAGTCGTCCAAGAAAAAATCTCCTTTCAGGGAGAACGCGGTTTGTTTTTTGCTGGACTCGGGGGCTTCCTCTTGCAGGTCCGCATCCGTTATCCTTGTCACCGCGCTGTTCGGTATTGTCAACTCTTTTTTAAGGGAGCCGTTGACGTAGATGGAGAGTTGCAGTTTGTCGAAGGGACGCGGGGATTGGCCAATTCCTTCCCAGGAGATGTCGTCCATAGGCTTGGCTTGGATATCCTCGGTGGGGATAGTTAGCGCGAGCTGAGCGGTTTCATGGGACTCGCCATCCTTTTTGTTGTTGAGGCCCGTCGGCGATTGCGCGGCCATTGCGGCTTTCCGTTTGGCTGCGCTGGTGTAGCGGTAGTGCGCGATAAGCACGTTCCCATCCAAGAGGAGGAGCGCCAGCACTAGTAGGATTGCCGACAATGGCCAGATCAGTGAGATCGCAATCTTCTCTCCGGAATAAAATTCCTCGGTATTTTCCTTTTGTGCGTGTTTCGCGGGGTTGTCGCTATCGGCGAGCTCGACCGCGGCCTCTAGACGGTTTTTAGCGTTGTGCTCCCTGTCCATCTTGATTGCGACCTGACGCGCGGAGCTCTTGGAGGCGACAAAGAAAAATAGGAACACCGCCACGGTTGCGATGGTTCCTACCGTGGCTAGCGCCGCCGAAAGCGGGAAGGTTTTCTCTGGAGGGGCTAAATGTCCATTGATTAACATGCAAATCAAGCATGCGAACGCGACGATGGACGCGGCTGTGGCGGCCTTGGCGATAGCTTTACGCTTGATTCCGGTTTCGAGATTTCCCAATATATCCATCACAAGGTCGTCCTGTTGGAGAGAATCATTTCAGACACTATCATGATTCCAGCCAGAAGCATAAGAATCCACCAGAATGTTCGGCCTTGTTCCGGGGAGAACGCGGCCGCCTTGGCGGTTGTCTTAGGAGGGGGTATCTTGGAGACCAAGGCGTTCGGATTGAAGTCGTCCGGCAGTGTGTTCGAGGGGGATTCGTCGGGTGCCACGGTAACCGCGATCATTTTCTTAACGCCGTTTCCGGTTAATAGATACGCTCCCGGATGTTTTGGACGGAAGATACCGCCCAGCTTGAAGAAAGAGTTGTCGGCAAGGGCTTCGCAACTGGAAAATCCCTTCGTTGGAACGGGCTCTCCCACCAGGTACTGGTTGCCGTGCTTGTTCGTCGAACGTAACGCGTATGCCGCCAATTCGCGGATGAAAGGGAGAAACGACGGACGAATACCCCAGTCGGTGGAGTCCCTGTCGAGCTTGGATGCGATAATGATGACTTCGCCCTTGTCTTTGGGGACGATTGCGATGGCGGGGTCTCCGTCGGAGAATTTCGCCACGACTGTCGCGTCGGGAGGGAGTTCCAGCTTGGGATGGGCATAGAATCGTATCTGGAACAGAGGGCTTATTTTCATGTTTTTGAATACCTTGAAAAACGGATGGGTGAAGTCGATGTCGCTGAATGTCGCCTCGTCGGTGGCGGTCAAAGTCGATGAAGCCACTCCAAGGGAAAGGAGGAGGGTTCTCATTTCGGATGTCGGATTCCATATAACGATGATATTTTTGCCGTTGCTGAGAGCGTCCGCGGCGGCGGACCGCGCTTTGGCGTTCGGGGCTCCCCTCAGTATGACCAATTTTGATTTACTTATCCCCGTGTGGTTGGCTGGGACGATATTCGCGATTTTCGCGCCGGCTTCGAGGGCGAGTCGGAGGAAATCGCAATCGCCAGGTGACGGCGCCATGGCGACCAGTGGCGGTTTGGAAGGGTTCAGGGCCAAGGTGTATGTGTTGTCGACGGCTATGTCGTCCTTGACGTTCAAACGAAAAGAGACGGCGGCTGGTTCGAGCGCCCGCGGGGAAACGAAGAATGTCATCTTGGCGGTCGCTTTCGCATCCAAACGAACTTTTTCCGAGTTCACCCGGCTGGAGTTGAGCCATGTTTCAATGGAAAATTGCCGCTCGGAGTCGGAGAAGTTAGTGATATTCACGGAAATTGCTATTTTCCGCTTGGCGACTAGGAAGGGGGTCAATATTTTCGCCGATGTTATCGCGACATTCGCGAATCCCGGCTTGTCTGGAGTGATAATTTTCAATGTCGTTCCCGGGGAAAGTTTCTTGGAGAAGTCGACACTGTTCCAAGGGAGCTTTTGCCAGTCGGTAACGATTACTATTTTTTTTGTGGCGGCTGGCATTTCCTCGAGGCGCGCGTCGGCTTCCCTGAGGGCGGTTTCGAAACTTCCGGAGCCGTCGCCAGGAACTCCACTTTCCAGGAATGCGGCGAGTTCGTCTCCTTTTCCTGTGAATCTAGGGAGCCACAAGGCGTTTCCTCCCGCCACCAACCCGAGGATGGTTGGGCGTTTCGGCCCGGCTTGGCGTAATATGGCGAGAGCTTTCGCTTTCATCTCGTTAAAATATGGTTTCGCCGCCATACTGAACGAGTTGTCCCATAGTACCACCGTGGCGGAATTAGGGGTTTTTGCGAAATTGGGGAGATATGGCCAAGAGAACGCGGCTGCGAGGAGGATGAAGGCTAGCGAGCGTAGAATTAAAATTATCCATTTCCTCAACTTGTTTCGAGTGTGTTTTTCGATGAGGGTTTGCCGGAGGAACATGAAATCCGGGAATGGAGAGACCACTGTAGGTTTGCCTTTTAGAAAATGAAGGGCGATAGGGATGGCGGCACCGAGACCTCCCAGCATAAAGGCGGCGAATGCGAATTGAATCATGACGCCCGCCTCCTTTTCGAGAGGTATTTTCCGAGGGCGTGGAGCGGTGGCTCCCGGGTGTCCAGCAACAGATGTTCACAATCTAGCGAGACGCATAGTTTGGATAGCTCATCCAAATGGACTTTTAACGCTTCACGGTATTCTTTCCGAATCAAGTCGGGAGAAATCATCATTTGAGCGTCCGTTTCCATTCCCTCGAGGATTAATGGCTCGTCGAAGTCGAAGTCGAGCTCCAGCGGATCCAGAACGTGGAACAATAGGACTTCGCATTTCATGCACCTGAGTAGCTCCAATGTTTTTTTCAGGTCCCTCGGGGGGACGTAGAAGTCCGAGAGCACCACCACGACGGAGCGTCTCTTGGCCAATGGAAGGAAATGCTCGAGGGATCCCGCGATGTCGCTGCTCGGGTCGTCCGCGTTTTGATGCAACCGCACCATCATGTTGTGGAAGGTGGCGGTGTTGGCGCTATGTTTTGAGGCACCGTGGAAGTGCGACCCGATGAAGCCAAGCGACGCGGCGTCTTTTTGCCGATGCAGAAAAAGTAGCAACGCAGCGGCGAGCGCTCGGGAATAGTCCCATTTGCTCATGTGCGCATTGGGACCTTTGAACTCCATCGAGGCGGATTTGTCCACGAGTAGAGTTACCCGCATATTGGTTTCCTCCTCGCGGAGCTTCACATGTAACCGGTCGGTCCTGGCGTAGGCTTTCCAGTCTATCAATTTCAGCTCGTCTCCCTGCTGGTAGTCCCTATACTCTTTGAATTCCACGCTGCTCCCCTTGTGGGGGGATTTATGGAGACCCGCCAAAAATCCTTCCACAAGAAATCGCGCCCTGATTTCCAAACCGGGAAGGTGGCTCAAAAGTTCAGTATCTAGATATTCGGAA
Source organism: Lentisphaeria bacterium (assembly GCA_015486135.1). GTDB lineage: Bacteria > Verrucomicrobiota > Lentisphaeria > Victivallales > JAADHT01 > WFSE01. The sequence goes on along the minus strand of WFSE01000167.1, from coordinate 7,602 downwards.
TGTAGGAGTGCGTCGGACATGGATTTGTTCGCTTAGAATTGAATTTCCAATAGTTGGTCTATGATGTTTTCGGGGGTCAGCATATCCGCTTCCGCCTGGTAGTTTATCATTACCCTATGACGGAGAACGGAATGAGCAGAGCGTTGAATGTCTTCGATGGCGACGTTGAACCTGCCGTCCAGCGCGGCGTGGACCTTTCCCGCCAACGCCAAATATTGGCACGCTCTTGGTCCCGCTCCCCAGCGTATGTATTTGTCGATGAAATCCGGCGAATTGGGACCGGGCCTGGTGGCCGATACTAGTTTGACGGTGTATTCCGCCACCGACCTCGGAACAGGTACGCACCTCACCGCGCTTTGCAAGGCCACCATCTCTTCGGCGTCAATGACTTTATACAATGGTTCCTGGTGGTCCTGAGTGGTGGAAAGAAGAATGTCCACCTCCTCGTTGAATTCAGGATACGTGACATTTATGCTGAACATGAATCGATCGAGCTGAGCTTCGGGCAAGGGATACGTACCCTCTTGTTCTATCGGGTTTTGAGTGGCGATGACGAAGAAAGGAGGCTCGAGGTCGTATTTTTTCCCTGCTACCGTGACTTTGCTTTCCTGCATGGCCTCAAGGAGCGCCGCCTGGGTTTTGGGGGGCGTACGGTTTATCTCGTCAGCCAGAATCAACTGCGCGAAGATGGGGCCTTTAACAAATTTAAACTGCCTGTGCCCCGTGGCATGGTCCTCTTCGATAATCTCGTTGCCGGTTATGTCCATTGGCATCATGTCCGGCGTGAACTGAATTCTTGAGAATTTCAGGTCGGCGACATCCCCCAGCGTTCGCACTAGAAGGGTCTTGGCAAGTCCCGGGACTCCGACGAGAAGACAGTGGCCGCGAGCGAATATCGACACGAGCAATTGCTCTACTAGTCCACCTTGTCCCACAATCCGCTTTGACAATTCGTGTTTTATCCTCTCCGAAACCTCCGGAAGGGCCGCTATAATTTCCGGAATATACGATGTTTCTACTTCGTCACTCATTTTGTCTCCTCATGTTCGAGTACCATTTTATAATCGTTCTTCTAAAAGAGGCGTAATCCGCAGCGGGAACGCTAGGTGCGTTTACATTAATTTCCAGTATTCTCTTGGTTTCTCCAGCAGCTTCAGGGACAAAGTCCACCTTTACAGCGCAGTGCTTTTCACTTTCGCGGAAGTGGTATTGCTTTGGAAGGGGGGCGTGGATGACCACGGTTTGAACCATTGTGAATGGCTGGTTGTCAAACAATTTCAACGTGGTCGTACGCGTTTCCGCCGCCACCATCGACCACAGATCTATGGGGGGGGCGATGGTGGCGAAGGAGTATTTATCCAACACCGAGGAGCATTCCATCTTGAGCGTCAACGGAGTCGAGAGGTCTTCCAACGGCGATGTTTCCACGTCTTTGACAGAGAGCCCAGTCAACGATGTGTTTACAAGCGATTGGACGAACACGATCCTCTCCGGAGCGGAGAGGCGTTTGAGTTTCCGTCTGAGAAAGTAGTCGTTTAGTCCCGTAGCCTTGATTTCCACCGACGCTTTCCCGGACGTTTCCCCGAGATCGATAGTCTCTTCGAGTCGATTGGCCACGAAGTATGCCGGCAATATCTTTTTGAACTCGAATCCCTTCCCCTTAAGGACAAGGCTTTCGCGGCCGATATCTCCTGGCGGCAACACGCCAAAGGGAGTCGACCCGTCGGTGGGGTCGCACCACAGGCCTCCGGGATAACCCGCCAATTCCGGGAAATAGGCTATTTCATGATTGAATTGCCACGACGGGAAGTCCTTGTCCGTGGTGGATTGGCGGTTTAAAAGAACCCTGTAGCCTTTTATCCCCACCGCTCCAGCCAAGGCGACAAGAGCGTTGGCCTTGTCCTTGCAGTCGCCATAGCCGGACGCGCACACAACCCCCGGAGGGCGCGGACGGAACGCCATTATTCCCACGGGCTCGGTGTCGTATCTCAAGTCGCACAGGAACTCGTATAACCGTTTGAGTTTGCCGGCAGGGTTTTCTTCCGCCGCCGTCAACTTCGTCGCGAAATCCGCGGTTTTCTTGTCGATCTTGTCGCTGTTTCCCACTATTCTGTCAAGCCATCCCACAAAATCCCCCCAAGTTTTCATGGACGAAACGACACCCCGCACCGCTCGATTCTCGAGGGGCGGCGAGTACGGAATTTTTTCAATAGCGTCGAGGCTTCCAAAATCATACTTCGATATGAGGCAGTAGTCGTTCTCGCTTCGCGTGGGGGTGGCTGTCGCATTATAGAGTTTCACGCGGAAATCCCGCCTCTTAGGCAATCGCAAAGTAAGCTTCGAGGACGCCACTGGAATCTCTCGTTGCACAATAAATGACGCACTGTACGCGTCGAGCTGGAACGTTGGCTTCTCCGCTCGTTCCAAGCTAATTTCCAGAAGAACCCCAGCCGTGGCGGCCGGGAATCTTATGAGGTGCCAGCAACGATGTCGTGCCGGATCGGGGAACGAGTTGATTTTGGCGGTTCTGCTTGAGCCGTCGGGATATATAACCCGGGCCTTGCTGATGGAAAGCGCCGATTCCGGAGGGGAATCGTTAAAGGACATCTTCGCATAGGTCTCCGCGGCGACCGCGCTTCGAAGGAATATGGCGAAGTCACGTCGCCGGACGGTGGAATGGTCGGCATTTACGGTGAGCACGGTAGTGTCTTGAACGAAAAACGCATTGTAGCCCTTGTACCTACTGGACATTTCTTTCGCCTTGGAAATAGCCGATAGCGATTCTTCGGTCGGGGGGGCGAGCGGGGGTTCTTTGGCGAGATTGACTAGAATATCGGGATTAATATGGAATGAGTCGAATTCGGAGAAGTCCAATGGTGTGATTTTGTCTCCACCAGTAGTTGCGCTAGGAGGGGGAGGCTCGGAGGTCTCGGAGGAATTCGCGGTTTTCCGCTCAGCGCGTGGAGCGGGGACTCCTAATTTTGACAGCGGTTGCGCCAGCAATCCTTCCGAAGGCAAGTTTTCGAAGGGATAATTAAAGGTCGCATGTCCGTTGAATATCGCCGGCGATTCCGCCAGGCCGAGGCCATTGGAAGTGTAATATTCCCGCGTCAGCTTGGACCCTTTTTTAAAAGCGTCCAGAATGGGCGCGTCCGGATTTTCCAGCCAGCTTGAGAATAGATATTTGGGAAGCAAGGGCGGATTCAGTTCCCCATCATTGTCGGTGGCGGATAGCACCATCCTGTTATTTCGGTCGCCTAACATGCTGAGCAGCGCCGAGGCTCCAGTGTTGAGGCAGAATACGACCTGAGGACAGGAAATGGCGTCCAATGCCACTCCTATATCCTTCCCGGTTGTCCGCCCACCCTTGGTCGCCAACGAAAAACCGCGGCTGGTGACGTTGCCATGACCGAATAAAAATACGAGTAGAGTGTCTTTCTCGCCGAGCGCCTTACCTAGGGCGCTCAGTGTGTCCAAAATATTTTTTCTCGTTGGAGCAAGAGCCTTTGGAGTCGTGCTCTCGTCATCATCGATGAACACCGTCACTCTTTCAGAGTCTAGGCCTTCGCTCGACAATACCTTCAATAATTTTCGGCAGTATTCATGGTTGGCGTCGGCAAGACGCTGCTCTCCGGCGCGGGCGCAAATCACCACCGCCGTGGTAGCCCCTTCGCCATGCGGAATGACAAAGGGGAAAAACAGAAACAGCAGTAAAACCCTGGAATAGTTGGCCAAGGGGAAAATTGTCATATCTTAATCTTTCAATACCGTGCCAACGTGCTTCCCTCGCCAGTACCGACACTAGGCGGATGCTTAGTGGGTTAACGCGTAAACAAGGATGTTCACTCCCATCTTCACCGCGTCGACACTGTTCTTTTTGGGAAACCAAGCATCCTGCCCGCTTAGTTGGAGCTTCAAGCTGCACCAACCACAATGAATGTCTGTCGGCGTGAGGAAAGCGGCCATCCTTCCATTGCGGAATAGGGCCCAGCCTCCATGGTTTTGCCCCTGGAGAAAAGGGAGCCCATTTAACTTGTAGCAACATCTGTATATATCGTGGTCGTCCGGCAATCTTGTCATTTTCTCCCCGAACAAATCCTCGATTTTCCTTCTGAAATCCTGAAAAAAGAAATCCCCTGTCCGTTCGACGACGCAATCATCGGCGAAAATAAACCCGCCTCGGTCCAAATATTCCTTGAAATTTTGCCGCTGTTTTTGCGTGAACTCAAATTTTTGCTCCGAGGTCATAAAAAGAAATGGGTATTGAACCATTTCATCTAAATGGTCCAGCGACGCGACATGCCATTCCCTGTCGACGTTCAGGCTGGTGCGCTTGTGAAGCATCTCCAGGAAAAACTCGTCGCCCCAAGGATGGGTGTCCCACTTGTCCGGAGTATTTTGCAGTAACTTGAACTTGAGCCTAGCCCAGTGGAATGGCTCGTAATCATCGCGCTTCCCGCGGGAAATCGCCATTAAGGGCGATGCCGAGGCGGCGAAGAGGCCAGCCATGCTGGCAACCTTCATGAAATTTCTTCTAGTTGGAAAGTCTAGATTCGCCATCAATTTTCACCGAAGTTTCAAAAAACCCCAAACACCGATACTAAACTATCATGTGAAACGCGCAATTCAAGTGTGTGTCAGGCATAATTGGAACGTGCTTAAAGCTCGCTTGATAACTTGCAAGTGCCTTGTTATCATTAGGTTAGGGTCTGCTAAATAATTGGCAGGTACTTTATTGCCACTGGGTTAGGAGTCTATTGTCCGTGTCAGCTTCGAGGTTTTTGCGGGACTTTCTCCCAATCCTTCGGGCTAGACGGTAATTTTCACTCAAATTTTCGCAAGTTGACGATTATTCATCGAGCCCTGCTTAGAATTGTCTGCGAACTAGGAAGTCAGCCCAGTTCTCGAGTAACTTTCCGAACGTGCCGTTAGGGCAGGCGGCGAGAGATTGTTTTGCTTTTTCAATTAGTTCTGACGCCCTTTCCAGTGTTCTGTCAGCCGCGCCGGATTTCATAATTAACCTTCTGGCGGAGTCTATTTCTTCCTCCGACGGTTGGTGTCCCATTAAGCCTAGGAGGGAGTTCTTCTCGGTATCGGCAAGATTAGCAAGAGCGTCCAACACCAACAATGTGGGTTTAGACTCCGCCAAGTCGGAACAGATGGGCTTGCCCAGGCGTTCGTCCCCAAACACTCCGAGCCAATCGTCCACAAGTTGGAAGGCGAAGCCAGCGGTCAAGGCGAAATCCTGGATGGATGCCACTTCGGGGCAGGCGTTTGCGAATGTTGCTATCTCCGCGTCTCCGCATTGCGAGTCCAGCGCGACAACCGCGCCGGCGAGAGCGCAGAATTGGAGCAACGCGCCCGTTTTTAGATTTATCATACGCTCCACGTCGTCACGGGAAACCGTGCTCCAATGCCCAAGGGAAAGCCAGACATCCAACGCCTCGCCACTAACCAGTGGCGCAGTTACATCCGTCGCTAAACGGGAAGCCAAAAAAGATGTCGTAGCGGCGGAAACTCCCCTTTCCGAGCATTGGAGCAATAAGTGGAGCGCCCACCCATGTTGAATGTCCCCAGCCAATATCGCTAAATCCGCCGCGGTTTTCGCGCATATATCCATTTCAGACTCCGCCAATGCGTCGCGGATGGCTACATGAGTCGACGGATGCCCGCGCCGGGTGTCGTCGTCGTCTATTACGTCGTCGTGGGTTAATGTCCAATTGTGGTATACTTCCACAGCCGCCGCGGCGGGCAACGCCGCGTCGGGATTACCGCCGAACATGCCGCATGTCCAATTTAGTAAAGCCGAGCGCAACCGTTTCCCTCCGCGGGTGGGATAATCCCTAACGGCGTCGCGGAGAAAAGCGGGCTCGACAGTGTCGGGAAACGAGTCGGCGGCTATGTACCTCCCAACACGTTCCGCGTTCCGTTTCGCCTCAAGTTCAAATTCCATAACCATAATGTGGCTCTCGCTTCTTCTCTTTCCAAGCCCCTCCCAAGCAATCAACAAGTTAGGGCCTACTTAATGATTGGCAAGTGCGACTACAAGGAGCAAAAATCAACCTCGGTCCTAAAGTGGATTATTAACCTGTCCCTAAGCCATTAAGCCAGGCATAAATTGCAATTTTCGTGTTTTTTGTCTCCGATGTCTAGCCCCATACAAAATTCAATGCTAGATTTCATGCGCCAGCCTCCTTGTGTCATACGCCGCGAGGCGCATGCTAATTTTCCGCGGCACTATGATCCGTGTGGTCGGGGTATAGGGGAGGGCTGATTTTCTCGCGTTATTCCTGTCGTAAGGAGGGAACCATGCCGACAGATGAGTTTATTTCGTATTTCAAGCCGAGCATAGGAGTTGAGGAGGAGCGCGATGTTTTGAATTGCCTACGTTCGGGGTGGTTGACGACTGGTAAATACGTCAAGGCTTTTGAAAAGGATTTCGCCGAGTTTTTTGGGGTGGAGCATGCGGTGGCGCTGAACTCGTGTACGGCGGCGTTGCATTTGGCGCTTGAGGCCATTGGGGTCGAACGTGGCGATATCGTTCTAGTTCCCACGCTTACTTTCACCTCCACCGCGGAAGTCGTGAGGTATTTCGACGCTATTCCGCTGATGATAGATTCGAACGAGAGCGATTTCTGCATGGACATGTCGGCGGCGAGGAAAGCGCTTGAGGCCATAGCGGAAGGACACCCGTTGCCCGGACTGCCGAAAGGATACGAGCGGAGGCGGGTCAAGGCTATTATTCCCGTTCATTTTGGGGGCTCCGTTGCCGATTTGGATGCCTTGGCGGAACTCAAATCCGAGTTTGGTGTTTATGTCGTGGAGGATTGTGCGCACGTTCTTCCCGCATGGAGGGAGAAAGCGGAGGGGGGGCGGGTGATGGCTGGTTCCACCGCGGATATCGCGTGTTTTTCATTTTACGCCAACAAGACCATAACTACTGGCGAGGGGGGAATGCTTGTGACGAATGATTCCGGGTTCGCGGACCGCGCTAGAGTTATGTCGCTTCACGGAATAAGCAAAGACGCGTGGAAACGCTATTCCCAAAAAGGCGCTTGGAGGTACGAGGTTGTGGCTCCCGGATTCAAGTACAACATGCCCGATTTGGCGGCGGCGGTGGGAGTCAACCAGCTGAAGCGCGCTCCGGATTTCCGCGGGGAGCGCGCTAGAGTGGCGGCTGGATATGAGAGGCGTCTCGTCGGCATCCCGGGGCTAACTCTTCCGAAACCACCCGACAATGTGATTCATTCCTGGCATTTGTATGTGGTGAGAATAGATGCGGCTGAGTTCGGAACACACCGCGACGATTTTATCGAAATGATGAGGGAGCTTGGAGTAGGAACCAGTGTTCATTTTATCCCGTTGCATCTTCAGCCGTATTACAAGGAGACGTTTGGATACGAAAATGGCGACTTCCCAGTGGCGGAACGCCTTTTCGACGAAATAGTTTCCCTTCCAATCTATCCGTCCCTGAGCGAGGCGGACCTGGACAGGATAGCCGCCGCCGTGCGGCAAATAGCCATAGACAACAACAATCAATAGCGGGGGTCCACCCATGGCTCCAGTTCGAGTGAGGGTATCGTGTTGGCGGGGAGGGGGGGG
>WFSE01000166.1 GCA_015486135.1 Lentisphaeria bacterium | reverse complement strand
ACAAAGGGGTGAAACCCCGACATAAAACAGAGCCCGCTGAATAAATCGACACGATAATATCGATATTATCGACAATATCGAGGAAGGATGCCACACGGACCCCGTCCCACAGCAATCCCCAGCACCAGCGCCCCGGTCATAGCGCTAGCCACGTTCGAGGAGCTATCGCCTTTCCCTCCATACAAGCCTTTTTCATCTCCGACGGAGATGAAAAACCTTCGTGAGCTTCGTGCCCTCTGTGGTTAAGTAAAATCTTTAAAAAAAACCTGCCGCAACAATCCACCGGTCCCAATCTACTTGTTGTCGGCGATTTTCTTCTCCAGTTCCTCGACCTTCGCCTTGAGTTTGGCGACGGTTTTGGGGAGGATGATTCGCGCCATGAAGTCCCTTTGGGGCTCGGCGGGGGTTCCCACGACCACGCCCCCAGGAGGGACGTCTTTGACCACGCCGGCGGTTCCCGCGACTTTCGCGCCGTCGCCGATTGTGATATGGCCGTTGATACCGGCCTGGGCGGCGATAATCGCGCCCCGTCCGATTTTGGTGCTGCCGGCTATGCCGCACTGCCCTATGAGCATGGAGAACTCGCCCACGACGACATTATGGGCGACATGGACAAGGTTGTCGAGTTTCACCCCTTGTTTGAGATGGGTCTCGCCAAATCTAGCCCGGTCTATCGCGCAATTCGCGCCGATTTCGACGTCGTCGCCGATCCTAACGATTCCCACCTGCGGAATCTTGACGATACCCATTGGCCCCGCCTCGAATCCATAGCCGTCGCTGCCGATGGTTGTTCCCGAATGGATTATGACTCTGGAGCCGACAACGCAACGCTCGCGGATGGAGACGTTGGGATAGATCAGCGTGTTGGCGCCTATCTCGACGTTATGCCCGACATAGCATCCGGCGCCGACAACGGTCCCGTCCCCGATGGACGCTCCGGGCTCGACAACCGCGCATGGTCCGACATGGACCCCCTCGCCCAGCGTGGCGGAATCCGCGACAACCGCGGCGGGATGGACTCCCGGAGGATACTCTACCGGCGGCGGCGCGAACAACTCGACCGCCTTGGCGAACGCCCCGTTGGGGTTGTCGCACACGATCAAAGTCTTGCCGGACACGCTGGCGGTGTCGAAATCCTTGCCCACGAGCACGGCGGCGGCCGCGGTATCGGCGACCTGCTTGGCGTATTTCTTGTTCCCCAAAAACGATATGTCGCCGTCGGAGGCGGAATCAAGCGAGTTCACCCCGGTCAAAACGACATCGCCATTTCCAACAAGCTCCCCCCCGACCAACTCCGCCAATTTGGCGGCCGTTATTTTCCCGTCGCGCTCCTTCACTTCGCACCAGCTCCTTTGTTGATGACCTCCAAAACCTCGTCGGTAACATCGCTCTCGGGCTCGAAATAGATCACCGAGGCGAGATTATTGAGAGTCCTCCCCGAATAATCGAAAATAATGTTTATACCTCTTTCCTTGGCGAATCGGGCGATAGCCCGGCGTATCTCGCTAATCAAGTCTTTGCGCATTTTATCCTCCTGCTTGCGGAGTTGCGCGTGTTTCTCTCGGTTGTACTGGCGCAATTCAAGTTGCTTCGCCTTCAACTGGCGGTATTTGTCCTGAGCCGCCAACCGTTTCGACTCGCGTTGCGTTTCGGAGTAGGCGACGTTCAGGGACGCGTCCCTTAGAGCCTTGAACTCCCCTTGGAGCTTCAGCTGTGACGCCGCCAGCTTGTCGGCGTATTCCTTGTAGGCGGCGGCCTGCTTCTCGAGCTTCGCCGTCGATATCTTGGTTTTGTAGTAGTTCTTAAAAAGCCGCTCCATATCCACCACGGCGTATTTGAAATCCCCGGCGACCGCGGGGGCCGCCACGCCAAGGACAAGCGCCAACGCCACTCCCAATCCCAGTATTCTCGAATTCATATCGCTCCTCCCTAATCTTATTATTTTTGACTTTGACCTGAGGTCAATTCCGCACTTTGATCCTTCCGCAGAGCCGGAACGGTGCCTGCGGCACGGAAGGATCAGAAGTGCTGGTCCTGACCCCCATCGACTTGATGGAACCTACCACGCGTCGCGCATCCGCGCAAGGTTGGAACTCACGCCACAACCAAGGCCAACGCGACCGCGGCCGCGCATTCCGCGGACTCGCAACACGCCCCCAAAACGTCGCCGGTAACACCACCGAAAAGAGACGCTGATTTCACGCGCCAATAGAGCGCCACGCAGATAGCCGCGAATCCCGCGGCCGTCAAAGGCCCCGGAGCGAGGAACATCGCCAACGGGGCCGTCGCCAGCAAGCCAAGAACAATCGATGGGAACTTGGCGCCGTCCACGGCTAGCTTCCCCGTCCCGGAATCCTTCGGATAGTCCCCAATCCACGCCAGCGCCAACATCGCCATACGCCCCAATACGGGAGCGGCCACCAACACGGGGATCAGCGATAACGACAACTTGTCCCACCGCCCCTCGGAAAGACGCGCGGAACGCCCGATAATCTCCGCGTAAGCGGCGGTTTTCACAATCAACAACAACGCCACCCCGCACGCCGCCGCCGCCCCCGTAACGGAGTCCCCCGCTATTTCCATCCGCCGCTCCTTTGAGGCGAGAGGCGCGGTGGCGGCATCCACCACGTCGCAAAATCCGTCCAGATGGAACGCGCGGGTCATCCACGCCAACCCCGCCGCGAACAACGCGCCCAGCAAAATCGATTCGGTGGATGTCAGCGCGTCTCTTCCAGATATCTCCAACACCACCGCCACCACCGGCGCGGCGCACACGACACCCACTAGCCAGCCGCAAAAGGGGAACAACCCCGTAACCAGCGTCCAGTTGGCGTCAGCGCCCCCACCCTTGGTGGACACCGGAATACGCGTCAGCATCGACACCGCCAATGCGATTGATCTGACTGTCTTTCCTATCATACGACAACATCCCGTTTTGAACAACTAAGACGATAGGGGATGTTTCATTCGTGTCAAATTCGCAGCGAACGCAGGCTCCGCAAGGCAATCTCTTTTTTATTCCTCGCAAAGACGCAAAGAACGCGGAGTAAATTCCCTTTTCCACAGCATGCCGCTTCCGCAGCTGCGGAAGCGGCATCTTCGTGGACTTCGTGAGCTTCGTGGTTAAATAAATCTTTCGAATACTTCCCCGTCTATAGCACTAGTCCTGTGTTTCCGTCTGTTCCTGTGAGCGTCCAGAGACATCTTTTAAAGACTTCTTCTTACCACAGAGGACACGAAGCTCACGAAGTTTTTCCATCTCCGCGACGGAGATGAAAAAGGCTTGCATGGAAGAAATCCCCCCCCTTGTGGTCTCCGCAGGCCCCGCTAGGCAATCTCTTTTTTTTATTCCTCGCAAAGACGCAAAGAATGCAGAGAGTCCGGGGTCAGTTCCGCACGTTGCCTGATACTCAGGCCCGTCGTTCCTCGGGTAGGACTGAACTCAGAAGTGCTGATCCTGACCCCAAATGTCCGATGGGAGGCATGGGAATTATGTGAGCTATGGGAAAACAAGACGAAAGTGCGCCGTTCCCCCCGTCCTGCGTCCTGAGTCTGGCGTCCTCCTGTCCCCCCGTCTCACGGACTCGTCCGCCTTCGCCAAGGCTTCGGCGGGACAAGCAGACTCACCTTCCTCCGCTAAAGCTTCGGAAGGGCAGGACTCACAGACTTTACGGACTTACGGACTCACAGATTCACGTCTAGACGGTGGCTAGCAGCACATCGATATCTCCAGCCATCACGGGATGGATATCCATAGACGACGCCTCGGTCGGACCGCCCGTTAT
>WFSE01000165.1 GCA_015486135.1 Lentisphaeria bacterium | reverse complement strand
TCTTCGCCAAGTCCTCAGCGCGGAAGTTCGCTATCCCCTTCGCGATTACCGCGCCGTCGGCGGCCACGATCTCCACCGTATCCCCGCGGTCGAAGGCCCCCTCCACCCCCGTCACGCCGGAGGGCAGCAGGCTACGCCCCTTCGCAATCAACGCTTCGGCCGCACCTTCGTCAACGAACAACTTCCCCTTGGACTTGGAGAAAAAATCGAACCACCGTTGCCGGGAGCGCATATGCCTGTCCGAGGACGGAATAAACAGAGTGCCGACATCCTCGCCATTGAAGACGCGATCCAAGACGCGTTTATCGCGGCCATCGGCGATAATAGTCGACTCCCCCGCCTTAGCGACCATCTCAGCCGCCACTATCTTCGATGCCATCCCGCCAATAGAGAAAGTGGTGTCATCGCTACCATCGGCCAAATCGCGAATATCGCCAGTTATATTTTCCACTAACGGAATCCTCTCCCCCAATGCGGAATCCGCACCGCGCTCCCTCAGCCCGTCAACCGTCGTAAGAATGACCGTCAAATCGGCACGCGCCATGATGGCCAACATCGCCGCCAAAGTGTCGTTGTCTCCCAACCTTATTTCATCGACCGAAACCGAATCGTTCTCATTCACGACGGGTAGGTTTCCCTGCTTCCAAAGGGCATCCAGACAGTTAAGGATATTCAAATGCCGTTTCCTATCGCGCAAATCCTCGGCGGTAAGGAGTATCTGGGCGGCATGAAAACCATGCTTGGCGCACTCACGTTCGTAGAAAGACATCAGCTTGCTTTGTCCTAGCGCGGCCAAGGCCTGCGCCTGGGACAATTTGGCGGGACGTTTTTTAGCGCCAATAGTCTCCATTCCCAGTCCAACAGCGCCCGAGGATACCAACATAACCTCCCGCCCGCTCCGCATGAGGTCGGCCACGCTGGCGACCACCTCCGGGATAACTTCGAATCCCCCCGTGAGGAGCCGCGTGCCAAGCTTGACCAAAACGCACTTGGCGTTTTTTGCTATTTCCATCCTGTGTTTTATGTTGTCATCCATGGAAAATGATTCCAGTGGTTCAATGGTCGCAACAACAAAAAAGAGGCCGATAATGCCGGCGTCCGAAAGCGTGAATATAACATCCTTACGAAAAAAGGGTAGGCGTTTCACCGCCGCCATCTCCGAGAACGACGCGACGGAGACGGTTACGCTCCATCCGGACATTGTATCCGCCTATGCGATTTCCGCGCCTTCGCGACTTCCGCGGGAGGAGTGGTTGGCCATACTCGCCGAAAACGACTTCAAACTGGCTTGGGAACGCGCGTTGGCCACGCTGGATTCGGGCGACAACAACAGCCACGGATTGAAACGGAAATTGCGGACCAAGGGGTTCTCCGCGGAAATCGCGGAAAAGGTTGTCGCGGAATGCGCGAGACTCGCGTTGATCGACGACGCGGAATTCGCGAAACGGCTTGCGGAATCTTGTTTGGCCCGCGGCAAGGGACGCCGCGAGGCGTTGGCTAAGCTTCTCCGCAGCGGCGTCCCTAGGGATGACGCGGAAAACACCGTCAACTTCGTCTATTCGGAGGGCGCAGAACTCGCAGCGGCCCGACGCGTGGCGGAACGGAAATTGACAAGCTTGAACCGCGGCTCGGACGATCCGCCCAAACGACGGGAAAAGCTCCTCCGCCACTTGGCCGGCAAAGGATTCCCCTTCGACCTAGTCAACAAGGTGGTGGACGAAGCGCTGAGCGGGCAATAATTCAGGACTCGCCGCCCCCCTCAACCGACTATCGCAATGCTAGAAGCCCCTACTTGCAACTTGACTTTTCCCAGTCCCTATACCATATTCGCACCGTTAACACTCACGCGAGGGAGTATATGAAACCAGCACTCTATGGCATAAAAAATTCCAGCAGAAATTTTTCGGATCCCTACTACTGGGGAAAGAACCAATTCAACTCGTCTTTCCCCGTGGCTTTACTGTGCTACATGCGGGACAATGCTATCCCGATCGTGTCTCTGGAATTGACGAAAACGCTGGAGATAAAGCATAGCGAACTCGCCGTCGATGACCTGTTCAATTCCTCGTTGCCAAACGGAGACTTGTACTTTGACTTTGAAGCCAGATACACCCCCTTCGAGAAATTCATTCACGACGACCTCAAGCCCATTGACTTGGTAGTCCAGGAGTCTAAATCCAGGCGATGTCTAAGACCTTTGGAAATCAAGCTAACCACATTACCAGACAACTCGACCGCGGACCTAGACGAATCGCAGTATGGTTGCGAACTGGTGATTCGTAATCCGACCATGCGTTACATGGCCTTGAGCTTTGCCGAATCGATCGGAGTCAAGAACAGCTCGGTCCGCGACATATTCGAGGAAAGTTGCGCAACAATCCGGAATTGGGACAACGCCAAGGAAATAAAAGAAAAGCTCCCTATAACATACTGGATGGGCTCGAGATATTCTTTAAATCCCACTCGAAAAAACAACGTCCATTATTGGTGCAGCCAATATGGAAAACAAAAGGGAGGTCCGCGGTATTGGCGGATAATTGCCTGGATGTGTTCGTTTGGTCGGATTTCGCATTGACACGTTTATTTATGAAAGCCGCCTTAGCTAGTAGCAAGAGTGACATTACCAGGCAACAACGCTCGGCCATTAGGCTCGCAAGATTCTTATACATGCTATCGGACAGCGGAAAAGTTTACCAGCAACCTATTTACGATGGAATGACCTACGACACGCTGAACGACAAGGAATTCTCAATAAACGGTCGCCAATCACATCAATTTATGAAATGTGACCGGCTAACCAAACCGACTATCCACAAAAATCGAATAAAAGAGATTATTTTGGGTGGTGGACAGAAATTCTTAAGCCCTGAGCGTAGATTTGACGCAGTCATATATTTTTCCACCGATTTGTTCTAGGAGTAGCAGAAATGGGCGAGAAAGTCATTGACTTGTTCTGTGGCGGGGGAGGACTATCCCTAGGGTTCGCCAACGCTGGCTATGATATAGTGGCGGCAGCGGACAACTGGGCTCCGGCTTTGGAGTTCTACAAAGCCAATATACACGGGCACCCTTTAATCGAAATGGATTTATCCAAAACCAACGAAACCGTCTCAAAGCTATCGAAATATGACTTCGACATCATTGTCGGTGGCCCCCCATGTCAAGATTTCTCCTCGGCGGGAAAACGCGATGAATCGCTGGGACGCGCGAATCTAACCATATCGTTCGCGAATATTATCGCCCGGACAACCCCGCACTACTTCGTAATGGAAAACGTAGCTAGAGCGGCAAAGAGTCGGACATTCGCTCAAGCTAAAGAAATCTTCGAGAAAGCTGGCTATGGGCTCAGCATAGCCGTATTGGATGCCAGCCTCTGCGGCGTTCCACAAAAGCGCAAACGCCTATTTGTCGTGGGCGAGAAAAATGCCTCGCACGATCTCATGTTACCAATTTACAGGAAGAACCAAGCAACATCTCCAATGACTATTCGCGACTTCTTTGGAAACTCCTTGGGAATCAACCATTATTACCGTCACCCTAGAAGCTACAAACGTCGTGGAATATTCAGCATAGACGAGCCAAGCCCCACGATAAGAGGGGTCAACCGTCCAGTGCCTCAAGGTTATCCCGGCCACCCTGGAGACAGTGTCCCATTGCACCCCGACCTCCGCCCGCTAACAACTAAAGAACGAAGCCTAATACAAACGTTCCCCCCGGAGTTTGAGTTAGTGGGAACGAAATCAGCGGTAGAGCAAATTATAGGAAATGCCGTCCCAGTAAAACTAGCGGAGTTTGTGGCAAAATGCTTGGCCGAACACATAAAAGAAAATAAAACAAAAGGCACCTACCAGCCAATGGTCTCCACTCCCATGTTTCAACCCACAATGTTTGAACAACGGGCTAAATACGCATGATACTGATAGGAGTTGCCAAATAATTGGCAAGCTTGAACCGCTCCTCGGATGATCCGCCCAAACGACGGGAAAAGCTCCTCCGCCACTTGGCCGGCAAAGGATTCCCCTTCGACCTAGTCAACAAGGTGGTGGACGAGGCGCTGAGCGGGAATGACCAAGGATAATACAGCGTACTGAGGCGCAGGGAAAAAAATACGGAATTGTTTTCTCTCCCCCTCTTGATAATTAGGGTTTGCTGAAAAAGTCAAGAATGGGTTAGTGGCTAGGCAATGAGCCACCGGTGTGCTTCGCGCTCCTAGGCAGAATTAACGCCGCCAATGGCCCATTATTGGCTTTCACGGAATTGGAAAATGCCTCAAAACATTAGTCGGCTCCAAGGCTTTTAGAAGTCTGCGACCAAGCGGAGCGAGGGGAGCCTTCAAAACACACGAACGTGTGCTTGCCAATTATTCAGTGAGCCCTAATTATCGCCTAAAAGGACAGCCTTGTTATGGATTTTTATACTTGATGAGTCGCGTATTCATCAAGAAGCCTTCTAATCATTTTCTGATATTGAGTATGATGATTTTTGGCTTCCTTCTTAAAGAAATCCACACTGGCCTTACTCAATGAAATAGTAACTTTTACCGTTTCTTCTTTGAGAGCCAATTCTTCCGGAGAAGGAAGAAAATCTTTAATGACTCGTACTTTTCCCATCGATTCATTACTGTATTGCATTTTCGTCTTCATATAGCTTTTTCCCTTTTCTCCAATAACCTGCTCCGATTATTCTTATTTTATTTTTTCGATAAGTAAATCTGACAGTTAAGATTCCTTCTGCCACTTTACCTAAACAGTAAAATCTTTGCTCTTCTTCACTATGAGATTGATCTTCAAGAATTACACGATTGGCATCCATAAACGCAAGTTGTGCCAACGCAAAGGGAACACCATGTTTATCCTGGTTTTCCCTATCTTTACTTTTATCCCATTCGAAATCTGATTCTCTTTTCATTATCTATTATAACATGCCCGAACACCATTTGCAATACTTTTATGTGGCTTTTTATATGGTTTTATTTAGGGCTTGCTGAAAAAGTCGGAAACGTGCCGATCCTCCGTCGCCCTCCGGGCTATGGAGGACTTGTGATTAGGCGACAAGCCGATCCTTCCGTTCGCTTAGCGAACCCTTCGGGCTTTGCGGAAGGACGCTTCGCGCCTGCTGGATATAGGGTGCCCCAGCGAAGCGAAGGGCACCCTTAAATCACACGAACGTGTGTCGCGAAATTGGCAAGTGCCACAAATCGTCAGTCGGCTCCAAGGCTTTTGGGAGGGTTGCTCCCAAAAGCTTGGAGATGACACCGCTAAAAAGGAATTTAATCCTATGAAGATAAAGCACTTGCCAATTATTCAGTGAGCCCTATTTATTTTCCCCATAACACTAAAGTCACCGGCGGCGGTTAGCCGTCCGGTGGACTGATTCGTTGGGAATTTTTTAATGTTTAAAAGGACATTTACGTTTT
>WFSE01000164.1 GCA_015486135.1 Lentisphaeria bacterium | reverse complement strand
TCTATACATCGAACCGTTTAGCGGGGTCGCTGGCGACATGTTCGCGGCGGCTCTGCTCGGTCTTGGCCGCGTCACGATAGACGAGTTGCGCGACGCCTTGTCGGAGCTTCCCTTGGAAGAGGGCTGGAAGGTGTCATTCGACAGAGTGGAACGCCGTTCGTTGGCGGCGGGTTTGTTCTCTGTCGATGTCGAATCCGGTGAAAGGCGCGGCCATAGCCATAATCATAGCCACAGGTCTTTGAAGGAGATAAACGATATTATCAATGGCGCGTCGGGGCTTTCGGAGACGGTCCGCGGGACGGCGTTGGCGGTGTTCGCGAAACTCGCGGAGGCGGAGGCCGCGGTGCATGGGAAAGGGATCGACGCGGTGCATTTCCACGAAGTCGGCGCGACCGACGCGATTATAGACATCGTGTCGGCTGCGATACTGCTCGACGCGATAGCGCCGGCGAAAATCGTATCCAGCCCCGTGGCATTGGGCACGGGAACCATAAAAACCGCGCACGGTGTTTTGCCAGTGCCTTCTCCCGCCACCGAACGGGTTTTGGCGGGCATCCCGGTAAGGCGCACCGACATCCCCGCGGAACTCGCGACTCCGACCGGGGCGGCGATACTCGCCACCGTGGTCGATGAATGGGGCGTTCCTCCCGAGGGGGCCGTCGAGGCCACCGGGCTGGGCGCGGGGGCGCGTGTCATCGATGGAGTGGAGCCATCCCTGTTGCGCGTCTCGTTGATTGAGCCGGTGGCGTCGTCGTCATCACTGGGAAAAGCGGACGAGGTCGCCGTTTTGGAATGCTGGATCGACGACATGACGGGAGAGCGGTTCGCGGAATTCGCGGCCGACGCCCTCGATTTGGGTGCGCTGGATGTGGCGATGGTTCCAATCGTGATGAAAAAGGGAAGGCCGGGCATCGAATTGAAGGTGCTGTGCTCCCCCCGCCGCGCCGCGGAATTTGCGGATTTCATCCTGAAGCACACGTCGTCGCTGGGCGTGAGAATAGCGACATCCGAACGCCGGATTCTCGAACGTCGGATCGAAACGGTGGACACGCCGCTGGGGAAGGTAGCCGCGAAAACCGCGCTGGACGGCGATGGCGGGGAATTGAGAACCAAAATCGAGCAAAGCGAAGTGGAGCGTCTAGCCAAGGAGACGGGTAAGACGCGTTGCGAAATACGCGGAATCATCGATACGTGACATCTGGGGGGCAGTTCCGCACTTCGACTAAAGTCAGAAGTGCTGGTCCCGACCCCCGCTGTCGAAATCCTAAATCCTAAATCCGAAGTGCTGCCTGTCCTGCCGGTTCGGGTTTACTGAAAAAGTCGGAAATGTGCCGATGATTAGGCGATCCTTCCGTTCGCTTTGCGAACCCTGCGGGCTTTGCGGAAGGACGCTTCGCGCCTGCTGGGTATAGGTGTCCCAGCGTAGTGCGGGATACCCTTAAGTCACACGAACGTGTGTCGCGGAATTGGCAAGTGCCTCAAATCGCTAGTCGGCTCCAAGGGTTTTGGGAGAATCGCTCCCAAAAACTTGGAGATGACACCGCTGAAAAGAAACTTAACCCAATGAAAATTAAGCACTTGGCAATTATTCAGTGAGCCCTTTTTAGCAGGCTAGTTCCCCCATTCGAAGCCCATGCTGAACGTGAATCTGAGCTTGTTGCTGACACCGTCCATGTTGTTGACGATGGGATATGCCAAGTCCAGCTTGATGGGGGCGGGGAATTGTGGGAGTTTGAGTCTTAAGCCGTAACCGGCATCCATGTTGAACTCGCTGAAATCGAGATCCCAGGAGTTTTTCCACGCGCCACCGGCGTCGACGAAGGCCGCACCACGGATGAACCGCCATATCGGGTGTGATATTTCCACGGTGGCGAGGAACATAGACTGCCCGCCATAGACGTGCTCGTCGTCGTCTTCGGGGCCGACTTCGCGGTAGGGGAAACCTCTGAGGGAGCTGCCCCCGCCGAGGAAGTAACGTTCGTATATCGGCACCATATCGCTTTCGCTTTCGCCGCTGAGTCTATCGACCGAGCCGTATTTCACGCCGGTGTAAAGCGTGAATAGGTCTTCGAAGAAGGAGAAGTAGTTTTGCGCGGTTAGTTCCATGCGGTAATAGCATTTGTCGGCGGCGTTGATGTCGCCTTGGAGTTTGATGAGATAACCGGATTTGGGGTCGAGGATATTGTCGCGGGTGTCGCGGGCCAGTATCAGCGAGGTCGTACTGAGGAAGTCGGAGCCTTCCTCGCCTTTGAAATACTTCGAGTTGTAGTCGTCGTCCATATCGTAGACGCGGACGTATTCAAGGCGATGCTTTACGGTGGCGTAAGTGAAGTCGTCGAAGAATTTTTTTGTCAACGATACCGAACCGCCGGCGTGTTCCTCGTCCCAGTTGTCATAGAATCGGCTGTGGTAATAGCCATCCACTTTCAGTTTCAGCGGGATATCGAAAAGCCATGGTTCGGTGAAGGAGAGCAGGAACTGGTTTCTCTCGAGTCCGAGGTCCGCCCGGAGAACGAGTTTCTGTCCACCTCCCATGAAGTAGTTCGCCGGGTCGAAGAGGTCGAAATTGGCGATGGAGAGTTCGACCATGCCGCCGAAGCTGTCGGTGTCGGAATATCCGGCACCAACGGTGAATCTGGCGGTTTTTTTCTCCTCGACTTTGATGTTTATATCCTTTTCTCCAGGATTGGGAGTCTGGACGGTTGTGACGGTGACTTTTTTGAAATATCCCATTCCTTGTAGTCGGGCCTTGGACGCTTCGACCAGTGTCATGTCCAACGGCCAGTCAGGCTGGATCGCCAGTTCGCGGCGGATGACTTTTTCCTTGGTCACATGGTTGCCGGATATCAGAATGTCGCGGACGGTGTAGACGCTTCCTTCGCGGATGACGTAGTTCAGCCGGACGGTGTGGTTTTGGAAATCGGGGGTCCGTTTGACTGAGCAGGTAAAGTCGGCGTATCCCAAGGGATAGTATTTGTTTGAGAGCCTTTTGATGTCGGCCTGTTGTATTTTATAGTTGTAGGGATCGCCTTTTTGGAGTTCGATCAATGGGAGGAGCTCGTCGTTGGTGAACGCGGTGTTTCCTGAAATCGTGATGTCGCTTACCGTGTAGGGTTTTCCCTCTTCCAAATGAAACGCGACGTTGACGTATTCCGGGTTGTCTTTAACAGGCACAACATCGACTTTAGTGACTCGAAAATCCAGATAGCCGAGTTCCCAATAGAGTTGGCGCAACCGTATTTTGTCTTGGTCGACCACTTCGGCGTTGTATAGTCCGGTATTGAGTAGCCAGCTCAAGTAGGAATGCTTCGTCGCTATGGCGTTTCCCAATGTGAAATTGCTGTAGACTGTGTTGCCGACGAAGTCCACCGAATTGACTTTGAGCCTTAAATTCTCTTTTATGTTGAACACCAGATTTATTTCCCCGCCGCCGACATTGGTGGTGGAGGGGGAGACTGTGGTGTCGTAGAACCCCTCGTCCTCGTAGAATTGCCTTATATTGGACAGGGAGTCCTGGAGCTTTTTATCGTTGAGAGGCATTCCGGCCTCCAACGTTATTTTATCCTTTATGGTAGCCTCGTCGAACTTCTTGTTACCTTGTATGGCGATGGTTTTTATGCGGGGTTTTGATTTGGTTTTGAATACGACGTCGACTTTGCCATTCGGCGCTTTTTCGGTATCGGCGGACACTTGGAGGAAGTAGCCCATGTCGTAGAGTCGCTTGACATCCTCGTCCAATATTTCCCGCGTGAACTTGACGCCTTTTTTCATTCGGATGTTGTATTGGAGGGTGGAGACGGGGAACTGGTAGCCGTCCTGCTCGAAAATCACTCTGCGGACTTCCTGCGCGGACAGGCTCGACGTGGCGAGAAGGCAAAATAAGAATGCCAAAGTCGCCACGAAGCGAGAAGCAACATTTCTATCGAGCGTCATACTGTTAAAATTCCCCGAAAGCACCTAAGATCGCCACAAAACGCCCACCAGCCGATTATGTAGTAGGGGGCGGAAGATACCACGATTTATGGAATAGTCAAGAGTGAACTGGCGATTGGCAAAGGGGGCGTTTAGCTCGCTGGAAGTGTACGGAGAGGGGGGCGAGAGGAGGTGTTGTGGTTGGTGGATTTGATTTTGGCGGGTTTCGCGCAACATTCCACGGCATGTTTCCTGAAGTTAAAATCAGTGGAGACGAAGTGTCTCGTCGGTTGAACTCGGTCGATGTCGGCGATGTTGACGCGTCGTTAGGCTCGCCTGATCTGGGCTTTGCCGATTTCCTCAATTTAATCTCGGCGGCGGCGGCGGAGCGGTTGGAAGCCATGGGCGAACGGGCGGCCTCCGTCAAACGGGCCAGATTCGGAAACGTGGCGAAGCTCTACTCCCCGCTCTATATCTCGAACTACTGTGTGAACGAGTGCGTGTATTGCGGGTTCAACGCGGCGTCCAAGGCGAGGCGGCGGCGATTGACGCTAGATGAGTTGGATGCCGAACTGGAGGCCATCTCGGACTTTGGAATCGACTCGATTCTGTTGGTCAGCGGCGAGGATCCGGCGATAACCTTGGACTACTTGCGCGAGGCCGCCGAGATGGCGAGGCGGAGGTTCTCATACGTGGCGGTGGAGATATACCCGTTGGACGAAAACGGATATTCGACGTTGCATCATGCTGGCGTTGATGGTTTGACGCTTTACCAGGAGACTTACGAGCGTGATACATACGAGCGCCTGCACCTGTCCGGCCCGAAAGCCGATTACGATGCCAGGCTCGGCTCTATCGAGGCCGGCGCGAGGGCTGGGATGCGAGTCTTGGGCTTGGGGGTGTTGCTGGGGTTGGCGGATTGGCGTTTGGAGGCGGTTTCCCTTGCGGCGCACGCATCGTGGCTGAAACGCCGATATTGGAGAACCGCCATACAATTTTCCTTTCCACGGATCACTCCGGCTAATGATTCCTTCGACATTCCCGCCGCGGTATCCGAAAGTGAGCTTGAGCAGATGGTGTTGGCGTTCCGCCTGTTTTTTCCGGACGCCGAGGTGTCGATCTCTACCAGGGAGAGCCGCGAGTTTCGCGACCGCATGGCGGTGTCGGCGGCGACCTCGCTAAGCGCCGCGTCGAGGGTGGTCCCCGGTGGATACTCCGAACAAGCGTCGGGCGATTTGGGGCAGTTTTCCCTCCGCGACACCAGAACCGTGGATGAGATGGCGGGCGATTTAAGGGCGCTTGGATTGGATGTGGCGTTCAAGGACTGGGACAGGACCTTGATGGGGGCGTGAGGCAGAGCCTGTCGAATGATTGGCAAGGGCTTGAGCAGTACTGGGTTAAGCTACGACAAGGCTCTGAAACTCGAAATAAGAAATCCTAAATTCTAAACAAATTCGAATTTTCAAAAATTTAAATGCTCGAAATCCGAGCTCCTCGAGCATTTTTGCCGTATTATTTCTGATTTGAGTCATTCGCGTTTTGATTTTGTTTCGGATTTCTCATTTCGGGCTTCGAATTTCGGTTTTCCGCCATTGCGGCGGATCGGCACGTTTCCGACTTTTTCAGTGAGCCCGACTTGGGACTCAGGACGCAGGACGCAGGGCCAAGTGGATGGTGTGTGTCCGACTTTAGCAGATCTTGGTTAGACGCTTCGTTTGATGCTTGTTATCACGAGTTTGTCTTTCACTAGTTCGCAGAGGTCGCATATAGCGCCGAGTTGCAGAACGAACTCTTTTTGCTCGAGTTTCTCCCCGGTATCTATTTTCTGTTGAAAAATCGCTGTGATCATTTTCCGTTCCAGGTGGTCTCCCATTGTTTCGTTCTCATCAATCTCCAATGCGAGACTTTTAACCTGTTCCGCTTTGCCGAAGCAGTCGCGCGCGGCGGCCAGCGCCAATCGGGTGGTTTTGATGGACAGTTGCAACAACTCTTTCATATCCCCTTTTATCGGTTCAATGATTTTGGTCCTTTGGGTTATCAGCATATTCAAGATGGATTCCGCCTTTCCAGGGAGCCTGTCAATGAGCTCTATCACTTCCAGAAGGTCTCGGCGCGATTCCGGCAGAAGCGAATTCTCATACATTCTTATCTCTATTTCCCGTCGGATGTCGTCGGCGTTGGATTCCTTTGCGTGCGTGCCTTTCGCCAGCGCCTCCACCTTCTCCGTGACTCCCTTTTTAAGAGCCTTGGAGAAGGCCTTTCCGAACTCTTCCAGGTCCTCCATGGTGAGCTGGAGATACTTGTCGAGTAGTTCCAATATCTCTCGGTTTTTTTTGAACATGAACATATGTACGGCAATCCTTTCGGTGCTAATGTAGGTCTTGCCCATTATTCAGCAAGCCCTAATATATTTCACGGGGAGTTAGCGCTTTGTCTTTTTTCCTTTTTTTGACTTGGAGGACGTATTTTTCCCGGCGTCCGGGTTAGGTGTTGGCATTTTCGCTCCTGTGGTTTCCTGCCATTTCTTGAGTTCCGTCAGCATTTCCTGGACTTTTTCGGGATATTTTTTTGACAGTTCTTCCCTCTCGCCAATATCATTGTTCGTATTGTAGAGCTCCACGTGCCCGTCCTCGAAAAACTCTACAAGTTTCCAGCCGTCCTTCAACATGGCGCCTCCCGGAGTCCAAGTGCTTCCATGGTAGTGCGGATAGTGCCAAAAAATGGCATCCCGGTCCAGCTTTTTGGTCTTGCCCTTGAGGAGCGGGACAAGGTTGACACCGTCCCGGTGCTGTTTTGGCATGAGTGGAAGGCCCGCCACCGAGAGCAACGTTGGATAGAAATCGCATCCTATGACGGTGGCTGAGCATTTGGATCCAGGTTTCGTAACGCCCGGCCACTTTATTATCAGTGGAACCCGTATGCCGCCATCATAGCACCAGCCTTTTCCAGCCCTGTAAGGGGCGTTGGACGTTGGCGCCAGCCTTTTTAGCGTAGCCAAGCCCCCATTGTCGGAGGTGAAGACGACAAAGGTGTTGTCAGTCAGTCCGAGTTCGTTTATTTTTTTCAGGACCTTTCCGACGTTTTCATCCATCACCGCCACTTGGGTGGCGTAGGCCGGGTTGTCCTGGCGCAGTTTGGTTTTGCCGCGCCCTTCCGGCTCGGATTCCTTTTTTGTTGACAGCTTTGGGAGGGCCGCGGCCTTTTTTGTGAATTTGGGTAGAAATCTTTTGCAGGGCTGGGTTGGCGCGTGCACGGCGTAAAAGGACAAAAATAGGAAAAAGGGTTTGCCTTTTCCGGCGGTTTGGTCGAGGAATTTGACCGCCTCGTCGCCAATCCTGTCTGTCAGATATTCCCCTTTGGGGCCGTCTTTAAGCGTTACTATGTGCCAAGGGGAGTAGTAGCCTTTGTGCGGGGAGCCCCATTCGCAACCGCCGACATTGACATCGAATCCTTGGTTGTTCGGATAGAATCCTTCTCCGCCAAGATGCCACTTTCCGAAGAATCCCGTGGCGTAGCCGCCTTTTTTAAGCGCTTCGGCGATAGTGACCTCCTCCAATGGGAGTTGGTGGGGGATTTTAGGCGCAAGAAGCTTTTTGCCTCGGTTTTTCATGCCCGGAATCCAATCGGTGATGCCGAGCCTTGTTGGGTATTTGCCTGTCATAATACTGGCGCGGCTTGGCGAGCATACCGGACATGTCGAGAATGCGTTTAGGAATCGCACTCCCGAGGCGGCCAGCGCGTCGATATTGGGGGACTCGTAAAATGAGCTGCCATAGCATCCCAAGTCTTTTATCCCTAAGTCGTCAACTAGAATGAAAAGAATATTTGGGTGTTGGGGGGCGGCCTCGCAGTTGCCGATGGTCGCGCAACATGCGGCGGCGCTTCCGATAATTCCCAATATGGATTTTGCTCTCATTTCCGCCTCCTTGTCGCCGCGTCATTTACAATAGGGCCCGCTGCATGATTGGCAAGCACACGTCCGTGTGTTTTGAATGTGCCCTTCGCTTCGCTGGGGCACATGCTCGTGTGTTTTTAGTGACGGGGGGACGGTGAGTCCGTGAGTCCGCCTGTCCTTCCGCAAGGCCTGCGAGGGTTCGCGGAGCGAACGGAAGGATGAGTCCGTGAGTCCGTGTGGACGGTGTGGACGGGCGATATCCGTGCTATGGACTTTTCGTCTCGGATGTGGTATTCTTGCCTGTGGGCTTTTTAGTTTTCCGCAGGAGGATGTTGGGATGAAAAAGATTTATTTGCTCGCATGCGCCGCCGCTCTGATTTTTCCCGGCTGTTCGTCGCCGGAGGTGTCGCGTCACGGCAGGGTTAATCCGGACGAGGATGTGATTCCGGGAGGGCTTAGCAGCGAGGATGTCAGGACCGTGGCGTCGAAGATGTGTCCCGAAATACTTTCGCTTCCGGAAATCGCGAATTCCGCGGGGACTGTCCGCGTCGCCATTGCTCCCATGCGCAACAGCTCCCGGTTTATTATCGATATGAATATCTTCATGAAGAAGCTTCGCTTGGATCTGAACCGTTATTCCAACGGCAAATTGCGATTTTTCGCCCAAGATGGCGGAACGACCGGACTCAGGAAGGAGATGCTCAAGAACAGGCGGGAGGAGAATGTTGACAAGGCCTTGGACCAACTCGCGGACCAAGTGGCCGCTCTGCCGGCGGTGAAAAACGCCAAGACTCCTCTCAAATTCGCTGTTCTGCCAGTTGTTAACCTGAATTTCGTCAAGCTCAACGCCGACAGCTTTGCCGCCATGCTCCGAGCGAAGGTGGTGGAGAAGACGAAGGGGAAGGTCCAGTTTGTTTTGCCCGGCGCCAAAGCCGATTATTACCTCACGGGGCAGTTCATCGCCGACAGCATAAAACAGGAAGGGATGGTTAACCTCGTCGATTACATCAAGATGATGGACGAACGTATTAGCAAGGGGGAAAGCTTGGATCTGTATGACGACAGCCCCGCGTCGATAGGCGAGGGGAACACGGGAAATCAACTCAATATAGTCAGGGGTGACTGGTCCAAGAGGCATCCATCCCTTTTCAATCAGTTGCAGCTGTCCACCAAGCTCCGCGAGGAGCCCAATGTGACGAAGCGGTTGAATGTTATGTTGGCCAAGGCGGACGGCAAGACCGTCCTCTGGGAGAAGATGATCACTATCGAGAAGAAGATCACGAGTGGCGTGGAGAAAGCGAAATATATGCTGACGGGAGAGATCAGCGGGCTTTCCAAGCGCGCTGATGGCAAGCAGACCGATTATCTGCTGATAACGTTGCAGCTTGTGGATCCCGATTCCAACGAGGTGTTGTGGGAGGATGGATACGAGGTCAAGAAGGAAGCCGAGGCTGGAACCGTTTACCAGTAAGGAGGCGTTATGAAGGATATTCGCACGATTTTATTAGCTGGCACGTTGGCGGCGGCCGCCGCCGGTTGCGGCACGGTCAGAAACGCCGAGCATACCACGCCGGAAGAGCTGGCGGGGGAATCCAACGTGGTGGTGGTCCGTCCCAACCGTTACACGTTGCTCGGCACCAAGTCCGTCCGCGACTACTTGGAGGTCAGCTACGAGGAGTTCACAACCAACCGCGTGGGATTTCCCGTGGCGCGGATTGGTGTCCGTAGTCGGGGCGGCGAGCACTGGTGGGATTTGAAAGGGCCGAACTTTACGATATACGCCCAGGCTTTCTTCTACGCCGCTCCCGTGAAGGGGGTGAAAATCCGGACCGCTCCGGTTTACAGCACCAACAAACAGGCCGTAGTGCTGCAACGCGGCGAGACCGCTAATCTCTCCTTCACTTGTCCGGTGAAGGGGGCCAAAGGATACCAAGTGGTGTTCTCCGAAGACTGACCGGATGGGTGTCATGTCGGTTTTTTTCAATTCGATTTCTCCTCGCTTTTTACCGAACGCCCTAGCGGCGTTGACGCTTATGCTAGGCGTTTCGGGATGCCAAGGGCCATTAGCTTCCGCCGGCGGTGTCAGCGGAAAGGAGCGTTCCCGGATGATGGCGATCGACGCCTCGGCCCGCGTCGATTTCAGGAACGGCGACTACGCCGAGGCGGAGAGGAAACTCAAGCCGATAGCCGAACGACCTGGGGTGGACCAACCCCTTTTCAAACTTGATTTGGCGAGCGTGTATCTCGTTCAAGGCAAGAAGGACGAGGCGTTCGCCGAGCTTATGGCGGCGCATCGCTCAATCGAGGCGTATTTCGACTCCGAACTGGAAAAAAAGTCCGCTAGCACATGGGGTAGGGAATCCAGTAAGCCTTACAAGGGCGACCCATATGAACGGGGAACGTTATATTTTCTTTTGGCGCTCCTCTTTTTGGAACGCGGGAATCCGGACAATGCCTTGGCCGCTCTGAAAACGGGGCTTTTGGCCGATTCCGACACCGAGAAGCACACCTACAAATCGGATTTCGCAATTCTCCAGTTCCTTTCCGCCAAATGCTACGATTTGAGAGGGGAGCCGGCGATGAGGGATCAGATGCTCGACGCCGCGTTCAACTCCGTCGTGTCGTTCCCCGCTCACGGCGACTGGTTCGCCAAAAACCTCGTCGCCGCGTATAGGCGCGCCGCGACCGCGATTTCCGCGCCGCGGACGCGGATTGCGCTGATGAAACTCTGCGCCCTCGGTCGAGAGGAAAGCGTGGAAAAGACCCTGTTGACGCACGGCGTCCCGGCGGAGACCGCCGCGGAAGTCGCGGAATGGGCAAAAAAGGTGTCGTCGGCATATAATCCCCTCGACTTCAATACTTTGGTGTTGGTGTGGCGCGGAACTCCTCCGGAGGCCGTCAGAGTTGGAAGGCATGGCGAAAAGAGGGTTATTCGTCAAGGAGCGGCGGACTGGTCCCGAAAATACGATATTCTAGTGGATGGCGCTGGCATTCGGCCACCTTTGCGCGGTTTTGGCGACATCAACTACCAAGCGATAACCCGCGGAGGGCGCAAGATGGACGCGGTTCTCGCGCATCAAGCCACCTATAAAACCGTCACCAACACCGGCGGAAACGCCGTCATCGCCTCCGCTGCGGCGGTCAGGCAACCGATCGTGGCGTTGAGTCTTGTTCTCGCCGGGGTTATCATGAAGATAACCTCCGCGGTGATGCATCCGGAGGCGGATATACGATGTTGGGGGAACCTGCCGCACTCGATGGACCCCATCCCTCTCAAACTTTCGCCGGGAACCCACGTGTTGACGCTGACGCTAGAGGGCGGGAAAAAGCCCCGAGCGTTACGTTCCGAAAAAGTCGAGATATCCGACACCCATTCCTTTAACGCAGTGTTTTTCCATCCCGTGGGGGACGAGACGGACTCTAAATGAAGTGCGGAACTGCACCGATACGCGGGCGAAGACAACGAGATCGGCGGTGAGTTTACAGCCACTGGAAGTATCTTGCGATGAAGCAGTCAACGATGTATACTGAGGTGTTCTCTTTCCGCGGCTGAGAGCCGTGAGAAATCAGCTTGAAACATGGAGGGCGTGATGAAAAAGTTGCTCGTGGTTCTGTTGGCGGTGTTTACTACGTTGGTTGTCAGTGCGAAGCCCAAGGAAATCCTCTGTATTGGCGATAGCATCACCGAGGGATACGGCATTCCCACCGACAAACGGAAGGAATTCAGATTCTCGTCCGTCCTCGCCAAGCTTGTCGGGGATAAATACAAAGTTATAAACCTGGGGTATTGTGCTAGGACTATGCTGACCAACGTGAAGCTCCCTTGGGGCGATTGCGGATTCGCCAAACTAAAGGAGACGAAGCCTTATATCGCGATTATCATGCTCGGAACCAATGATTCGAAAATGGAGAACTGGAAGGGCAACGCCAAGCAGTTCGAAAAGGACACCGGGGATCTAATCGACTTAATCCGCAAGCAGAACAAAAAAGCCAAAATTTACCTCTGTTATCCGCCTCCGGCCTTTTCCGGGAAAAAACTTAGCGGTGGCGATGGTATTTCCGGCTTGAGGATAAAAAAGGAAATCCTTCCTATTTTGAAGCGCGTGGCGGAGAATAAAAAAGTCACGATTATCGATGTGTTCAATGAGATGAAAAATCGTCCCGAGCTTTTTGACGACGGTGTCCATCCCAACATCAAAGGGGCCGATTATCTGGCTAAGTTCCTGCTCAAAGAAATCAAGCCGGCTCTGAAGTAGGGCGGTTGGGGGGGGGATGTTCACTTTGGCGTGAGGACGACGATTCGGCGGTTACCGGTATCGGCGACGAAGACCCGGCCGCTGGAATCGACTGCGAGTCCCCACGGTGTTCTAAAGGAGTCATCTTTCAGCTTGAATATCCCGACGAGTTTTCCCTTGCTAGAAATCTTGTCCAAACGGTTGTTCCCGTATTCGATGGCGTAGATGAATCCGTCGGGTCCGAGCTTGATGTCGTAGGGAAGATACATTGGCGGCTCGGTGGAGATCGAGCGGATGAAAGGGCCCTTTTTCGAGAAGACTTGTATCCGGTTGTTCACGGCGTCGGCGACGAAGAGATTGTCGCCCAGGGGGAGGACCGCGGAGGGGCGTTGGAGCTCTCCTGGGGCGGTGCCGGGTTTGCCTATCGAACGGACGAATTTCCCTTCGGGAGTGAACACCTGCACGCGGTCGTTGTCGCCGTATTCGCCAACATACAACAGGCCATCGCTGTCCTGGGCTATCGCCACGGGGTTGCCGAATTCGCCGTCGGCGGTTCCCCGCTTGCCAAAAATCTTATCGACTTTCCCATCGGGCTTGAATATCACGACCCGATAGTAATGGGTGTCGCTTACCGCGATTCTGCCATCTTGCAGCTCGACAATTCCCTCCGGGCGTCCGATAGCGTGGTCCGGCATCCACCAGCGCTGTTTGAGGACACCATTGGGAGAAAATGTCAGGACGCGGCCCACATCGTCAAGAACCATCAAATCGCCTTTACGGTTGATCGTCAGCGAACGCGGCGCTGGGATTTTTATCCCTTCGGGTGGCATTTGGATAAACGATATTTTCGCGAAATTCAGGGAGCGCGGTTTTTTCCGGCCGCTATCGCCGCATCCAGTGACGACTCCGATGGCCAATATGGCGATGGCGAGTTTAATCTTCATTGATTGGCGACTTTCCCATGCATGGCAATCCCGGCGTATCCGACGCAGTGCGAGTAATCGCCGGTTAGCTCCCCGGAGTTCGTGTATTCCACGAGTTTAGCTTGAACTTCCTCTCCTGACGATTTAGCCGCTCCCAAGAGGGTTTTTATAGGGGCTGCACCGCATATTGTAGCACTGGTCTTCGCGAGATATGCGTCAAAGGCATCGTGGTCCAGCGCCAGAATCGTTTCGACCGCGCCCATATCCAGTTTTTCCAGTTTCTCCGGAAGGTTTGGCCCTGAAAATGGCAGATAGCCGAACGACGCGCCGTAGTGGGTGAAGTCGGAGCTGGCCACCCAGAGGTTGCCGGGGCCCCAAAGGCTGGAGAGCGCTTTCACCGCCATTTGTTCCATGCCTGGCCGAAGACCGCCGCAGATTAGCGGAACTATCGGCGTGTCGGGCAAAACCGTCTGAATGAAAGGCAGCTGTACTTCCAACGCATGCTCGTAGGCGTGGGCTTCGTCTAGAATAGCACAGACGCCATCTCCGTCTTCCATAACCCGTTCCAGCGCCTTTCGATCTACCTCAATGTCGCCTAATGGCGTGCGGAACGCCTTGTGGGAGGGGGCGGCTAGCCCCTCGAACGGAACCCGGTGCGATGGCGCTAGAACGACAACCCGGTCGAATGCGGCGCCGCTTACCGCCGCTTGGAACGTTTTCGCCGCGGTTGGGCCGGAGAACATATAACCGGCATGCGGGGAGATGATTCCGCGCGCTATCCAGCCATTTTCCGGTGCAGCTTTTAGAACGGCGGGATCGTTTTCCGCCTTGGCGAAGTATTCTTTCAGTTCGGCCTCGAGCCGTTTGCCGTCGGCTTCGTAGAATTGTCCCGCCACCGCGGGTTGCCTAGCGTCGGAGTGGTTCATCGCCTTGTCCTCCTAGCAATAGATGTCCGGGGTCGGTTCTGGTCCCGACCCCGACATCTCAAATCTCAAATTAGAAATCCTAAACTCGAATGCTCTAAATATGTCTGGGGTCAGTCTTGCACTTCGACTTTCCTTGCGGAGAAGTCGGAAGTGCTAATCCCGACCCCGACATTTCCAATTCGAAATCCTAAACTCTAAATCCGACCTGCCACGCCGTAGGCATCCGAAGGCGGGAACAAATCCGAATTTTCAAAATTCAAAAGTTTCCAAAGAGAGTCCTTGAGCATTTTTCCTTATTATTTCGGATTTGAGTCATTCGCATTTTGAGTTTGTTTAGAATTTCTCATTTCGGATTTCGGATTTAGTAATCTTGGGGTCAGTTCCCCACTTTGCCGACGATATCCGCGGCTTTCGCGATGCCGCGCTCATCCAAGTAAGCGTTTAATCCGTCGATGATTTTTATAGGTGCCATCGGGTCCGCGAAAATCGCGGTACCCACCGCGAACGCGCTAGCGCCGGCGAGCATGAACTCCACCGCGTCCAAAGCGGAGAAAATACCTCCCATCCCTATTATCGGCACATCCAGTGCTTTCGCCACGTCGTAAACCATTCCCACTGCCACGGGCTTTATCGCCGGTCCGCTTAATCCACCCTTCACGTTCGCGATTTTCGGCTGCCAGGTGTCGGTGTCTATCGCCATTGCTGGAATGGTGTTTATCAGTGATATGATATCGGCGCCGGCATCGACCACGGCTTCCGCGAATTCCGCGACGCGCCCAGGGATGGGGCTGAGTTTCACGATCAACGGGAGACTGGTGGAGGCCCGGACCGCCGACACGACTGTTTTCGCCACATTGGGGTCGCTTCCGAACGACGCGCCGCCTTCCTTCACGTTCGGACAGGAGATATTCACTTCCAGGGCGGCTATTCCCGCGGAATCCGCGTCCAGCTTCGCCGCGACTTCCGCGTAGTCGTCGATGCTTTTACCCCAAATATTCACGATTGTCGTAGCGCCGGCGTTTCGGAGAAAGGGGAGGTAGTCCTCGTGTTTTAGAAACTTCTCCACCCCGGGGCCCTGCAAGCCAATAGCGTTCAGCATTCCTCCCGCGACTTCCGCGACCCGCGGTGTCGGATTTCCGTGTGATGGGAATGGCGCTATCCCTTTCACGACGACCGCACCGAGCTTATCCAGCGGGAAGAAGTCGGCGTATTCTTTGCCGAATCCGAATGTCCCGGAGGCGGTCACAACTGGATTTTTAAGAGTCAATGGACCTAGTTTTGTGGTTAAATCCGCCATGTTGTCTTAGCTCCTTATTAGGACCCACTGAATAATTGTCAAGTGCTTAATTTCCATTGGGTTAAGCATCTTTTCAATGGTGTCATCTCCAAGTTTTTGGGAGCGATTTTCCCAAAAGCCTTGGAGCCGACTAATATTTTCTCCTAAATTTGAGGCACTTGCCAATTCCGTGAAAGCCGGAAACGCACCGCTGATCTCGTTGACTTCGCCTTGGAGTATGTCTATACACCATCGGCTTGTCGCCTAATCACAAGTCCTCCATAGCCCGGAGGGCAACGGAGGATCGGCACGTTTCCGACTTTTTCAGCAGGCCCTTATCAGATGTTCTGGGGTCGTCGACCCCGACATCTCAAATTCGAAACTCGAAATCCTAAATCCGAAACAAATATGAAATGCCAAATCCGAATTTTCAAAATTCAAAAGGTTCAAAAGAGAGTCCTCGAGCATTTTTTCCGTATTATTTCGGATTTGAGTCATTCTCATTTTGAGTTTGTTTAGAATTTCTCATTTCGAATTTAGGATTTAGTGGACTTGGGGTCTGGTCCCGACCCCCGGTCCCGGCCCCGTTCCCGCTTCAAACGAATTTACCCTTGCGGAGACGGTTTTCAAGAATGGCGGATGCCGTCGATAGGATGGCTCATGTAGGGATATCTGCTTGCGGGAATCGGGTAGGGGCGGTAGAGTTGTTGGGAGCGATATCCCTACGTTGGGACTTGGCGAGTGTGACTGCGGTTGCCATGCCCTGATATCGTTTCGGGCTGGGAGGAAAATTCAATATGGATAACGTGATGAAAAGATTTTATTTTTCTGTATGGCGTAGCAATCTCGTGGCGTGCCTAGCGGTGGCATTGGTTGTTCAGTTGGCGGGTGCCGCGGTTGTGGCTGACACGTTCAACAACGCCAAGCTTGACGGTTCCTCGGTTATCCTTTCCGGGCCGACGCTGAAACTCCGGGTCGTTCCAGTGTCGAATTCCATGCTGCGTTTGACTTTCACCACCAGGGATTCCTTTTTGCCGTTTAACAGCTACATGGTTCTCAAGGACGGATGCGAGCCGAAAGGCAAGCTGAGGTTGACGTTGAAGGAGGGGGTCGCCTTGTTCTCGACCGCCGACATGACATTGAAAGTGGACATGAAAACCGGGGGATTGAAGTTTTTCCATGGCAACACCCTTTTGGCGGATTTCCCGAAGGTGGAGCTGAAGCCAACTGAGCTGACGCGTAACAAGGTCGTGGTTCCTGAAAAAGAGGGATACTCGGCGAAACTCCACACCAAATTCGCCGACGGCGAGGCCATCTACGGCCTTGGCCAGCACGAGGAGGGCTTTTTCAATTACAGAGGGCATAAGCAATACCTTTATCAACACAACCTCAAAGTGGCCATGCCTGTCTTCCTTTCCAGCAAAGGTTACGGCGTCTTTTTAGACACATATGCGTATTCGATTTTCGACGACACGGCTTCGGCGTCCTCGAATTTTTGGACGGAGGCCGTGGACGAGTTTGATTTCTACTTCATTTACGGCCCCGGTTTCGACAAGATAATCGCCGGAGTGAGGAAGCTTACTGGAGCGCCCACTCTCTTTCCCAAATGGGTGTTCGGGTATGTCCAGTCGAAAGAGCGCTACAAAACACAGCAGGAACTTATCGATGTCGTGGACGAATATAGAAAACGCGGTATACCCCTTGACTGCATCGTTCAGGACTGGCGCTACTGGCCCAAAGGGTGGGGATATAAAAAATTCGACCAGAAACGGTTTCCCGATATGAAAAAGGGAATAAAACAGATACACGACCAAAACGTCAAATTTATGATATCAATATGGCCTCTGATCAAGAACTGTCCCGACCAGAAGGAGATGAAGGCGGCCGGTTGCATGCTGGGGGGAGGGAATTACAATCCGTTCATAAAGAAGGCTAGGGACCTCTACTGGGAACAGACTCGTCGCCTCTTCGCATATGGCGTGGACGCCTGGTGGTGCGATTGCACCGAGCCGGTGGATGCGGATTGGGGCACCAAGAAATACATCTCTCCTGAAGAGCGGGCGAAGATGAACACCGATAAACTGCGTGGTGTTATCGGGAACGAATTGTTGAACGCGTATTCCCTTTTCCACTGCATGGGGATATACAATCATCAGATGGCGGATGCACCCGATATGAGGGTGGTTGACCTTACTCGTTCCGCCTATCCGGGACAGCAACGGTATGGCGCTATCACGTGGTCCGGGGATTTGAAAGCAACTTGGGAGGTATTGAAGAAAGAGATTGCCGAAGGAGTGAGTTTCTGCGTTTCGGGCGATCCCAAATGGACTTTGGACACAGGCGCTTTCTTTGTTGGGCCCAATAAGCATTATTTTCGCAACTACGATGGATTCGGCGGTGGATGCAAGAACAAGGGATACCG
This sequence comes from Lentisphaeria bacterium, assembly GCA_015486135.1. Classification (GTDB taxonomy): domain Bacteria; phylum Verrucomicrobiota; class Lentisphaeria; order Victivallales; family JAADHT01; genus WFSE01. The sequence goes on along the minus strand of WFSE01000164.1, from coordinate 4,513 downwards.
GGAGTTGTATACGCGATGGCTCCAGTTTTCGACATTCCTGCCAATGACGCGTTCCCATGGGACTTCCACTCCGAGGGAGGTCTGGAGATTTGGGGAGCCCGGCGGGATGTTCTACGACACACTGGTCAAATTTATCAATTTCCGCTATAGGATGCTTCCGTACATATACAGCAATGCCGCCGCGGAGACCTTTGACAACTACACTATGACGAGGATGTTGCCTTTCGATTTCAGAACCGACCCGAAGGCGCTCCAAGTGGCGGACGAGTTCATGTTCGGCCCGGCGTTGCTCGTCGCTCCTGTAACGAAGCCGCTTTATTATGATCCGAAGGGCAAGCCATTGCCGAAGGACGCGATGACACCCAAAGACGTTTATCTCCCGGGGAAGGGGGAGAAATGGTTCGACTTCTGGACGGGAGAGACTCATCCCGGAGGAGGCTCCATCAAGGTCGAAACCCCAATCGCGATAATTCCGATTTTCGCCCGTGCCGGCTCTATCCTTCCCTTGGGGCCTAAACGGCAATACGCCTACGAAAACGAGGACAAAGCTTGGGAACTGCGAATCTATCCCGGTGCCGACGCCTCTTTCAAAATCTACGAGGATGACGGCATATCGAACAAGTATCTCAATGGCGAACGGGCCACGTTCACAATCGCTTGGAACGACAAAAAACGAATTCTTTCATTCTCCGATAGAAAAGGGAAATTCCCCGGAATGGTAGCTAAACGCCAATTTAAGGTCGTCGTGGTATCCAAGGGCCATGGTGTCGGCGTGGAGGAAACTCCGTCTCCGGAAAAAACCGTGGAATACGATGGCAAGGCGATGGATGTCCGGCTCTAGGTTCGCCTTCAAATCACATGAGCGTGTGCCTTGGAGACAACACCATTAAAAAGGAATTTAACCAAATGACAATAAAACGCTTGCCAATTATTCAGCGGGCCCTGGTAACGGGCGCCAGTGGAATGCTGGGCAGTGAGATCGTTTCGCTGCTTGCCCGGAAGAAAGATTCCCTCGGGATATCCGATATTCTCAAGCATCGCCACCGTCCGGCAGAGGGTTTTCTCTCATTAGATCTGAAAAAACGCTCGGACCTGAAGCGTCTGGCGGAATTCGATTGGGATGTAGTCATCCACACGGCCGCCAATAGGGATCCCGACTCATGCGCCGACAATCCGGAAGAGGCGGAAGCCTTGAACCATCAGGCTACCGCGTTTCTCGCGGAAACCGCGGCTAAACGCGGCGCCTATATGATCTATATCTCCACCGATTACGTCTTTTCGGGAAACAATCCGCCGTATACTGAAGAGTCTCCGACCGATCCCATCAATATTTACGGGAAAACAAAACTCGCCGGAGAGCGGGCGTTGCTCGCCGCTTCCCCGGGGCATTGTGCGTTGAGAGTGCCGTTCCTCTACGGGATTAAAGCCGGTATCGAGCGGGCTCCAATGCTATATGGTTCAATAAAAGCGTTGAAGGATGCATCAAAAGACTATTTTCTTGATGATGTGGGAGTTCGCTATCCTACCTTTACGGGCGATGTTGCGGACGCCGTCATATTGCTTCTCGAAAAGCGCGCTTCGGGCATATATCACTGCAGTGGCGAGGATAAAATGACAAAATACTCTATCGCTAAACTTATCGGGGATATTCTGAATCTGCCGTCGGACCATATAAAACCCCTGGATAAACCCGCCCCCACTAAAGCCGCGCGTCCTCTGGATAGCCATATTTTAACAGACAAACTCAAGCAACTCGGCTGGAATACTCCGCCTCCGTTCAGCGAGCGAATTGAAAACCTTCTGAAAGGTTGAAATGTTGTGGCTTTTTCAGCGAGCCCTATTTCTTCGGTGTTTCGAGTTTTCCGCGGATTTCGCGCCAGCCTTGGCCTTTGTCGATCAATTTGCTTAGTTTATCGACTATCGGGGCGTATTCCGGGTTGTTCGCCAAGTTGACCGTGGCGATGGGGGATTTCGAGTGGTCGTATAGTTCGCGGGCTTTGATTTGTCCGGTTGGTTTGTCTATCCACTCTGTGTAGCGCCATTTGCCGGAACGGATGGTGTAGCCCATGAAATGGGGCCAGCGCGGGAATTGCGAGAACGCCGCTTCTTTCCAAGGGAGGTTCGGGTTATTCAGGAGCGGAGTGAAGCTGGTCCCCTCGCAGGATTTTGGAATTGGCAGATCGCAGAGATCGCATAGGGTCGGGAATATATCCACGAATTCGACCAGGGATTTGATTCTTTCGCCGGCCTTGTTTTTCAATCTCGGGTCGATGACGATCAGCGGGGCGTGCGCGTCCAGCTCGAAGTTGGTGTGCTTGCACCAGGCGGAGTATTCGTCGAGCTTCCAGCCGTGGTCGCCGAACAGGACGATTACGGTGTTGTCGGCTAGTCCGAGTTTGTCCAGCGCGGCGATGACTTTGCCTATTTGGACATCCGTGAAAGTGGTGCATGCGCGATATCCGCGGATGAGGGTTTTCGCGAGATGCGCGGGCAAGGGGCGCTCGTCCGGGATGCCGGGGTAATTGGAGAGTTCCCAATTGCCGTTTTTCCCATTGGGCGCCATTGGGGGCATCCCTTTGGGCCAGTCTTTTTGCGCCGGGATGGTTATGGAGCTTTCCGGATACATGTCCCAGTATTTTTTAGGGGCGTTGAAGGGGAGGTGGGGTTTTTTGAAGCCGACCCCGAGGAAGAATGGTTTTCCGGCTTTTTTCAATCGTTCCAAAGTGGCTATCGCTTTTATTGCGGTCCGCCCGTCGGGATAAGCCTCGTCCGGGACGTCGGGGGCTTCGAAAGCCGGTCCCTTGCCGGGACGCACTTTTTGTCCGGGACGAGTGGGTTTTCCCATCATCGCCCACGATTTCGGATCGAGATATCCTTCCCCTTTCCACTTTTTGTTTTCCAAGTCTTCCGGATGCCATGCCGGCTCCGACCAGCCGATACCATTGTCGTCATTGTAATGGTGGTAGATTTTTCCGAGGGAGATAGTGGTGTATCCGTTTTCTTTGAAGTATTGAGGCATGGAGAGGGTGTTGGGCCTGGTTTTTCTCAAAGGGTGTTTCAGATCCACTATGCCGGTGGTGTCAGGACGAAGGCCCGTAAGGAGGCTGATCCGCGAGGGAGCGCAGACGGCCTGCTGGCAGTAGGCGCTTTCGAAGAGCGCGCCGCGCGCCGCCAATGCGTCGATGTTCGGGGATTTGACGTTTTTGTCGCCATAGCATCCTAGGTCGACGCGGAGGTCGTCGACGGCTATGAGGAGGACGTTTAGGGGCTTTGTGTCTTTTTTCGCCGCGGGAGTCGCGCCGGAGATCATCGAGAAGTCTTTGAGGGAGCACGATGTGGCGGCGGCGCCGACGGCGGCTAGGGCGAGCATTTCCGCGTAGTGTTTTCCAATCAGTCCCATTTTCGACCTCCTCTTCGGTTGATCCGGACGAATCATGGAATGTAGGGCGAGGTCTCCAAGGTGTCAACCCGGGGGGAGGGAGAGACCGTGAGTCTGTAAGTCCGTAAGTCCGTAAGTCCGTAAGTCCGTAAGTCCGTAAGTCCGTAAGTCCGTAAGTCCGTAAGTCCGTAAGTCTGTGAGTCCGTAAGTCCGTGAATCCGTGAGTCCGTGAGTCCATGAGTCCATGAGTCCATGAGTCCATGAGTCGGACAGGGGGACAGGGCGGACGGATGAGAGAGATGCGACGCAGGACTCAGGACGGAAATACGACGTGGATTCGTCAATTCCATCTTTTCCCATAACTCCCATTCCTTCCCATACCTCCCAGAATCCGGAGGGCTGGCCCCCTACCGCGAGAATCGCGGCTATAATTAAGGGTTTGCGAAATCCGCGGCGCGCCTTATATTAGGGCAACACAAGAGCCAACTATAAATCCGTCACAGAGGGATTTGAATGCTTACGAATTATGCGGATCCTTGGTAGATTATTCTCGTAAAGATTGAGATCCGGAAAATCAATAGCGGAGGTTTGACCCCCAGGGTACTCGTAAAGATTGAGATCCGGAAAATCAATAGCGGAGGTTTGACCCCCAGGGTACCCAGGGTAGAGGTTTGACCCCCAGAAAAATGAAAAGTTCAATACTGAAACAAACCATATTGCACTGTGGTCCATTGCTTTTTTCCATCTTGGTTTTTTCCTATTGGATTGCAACAACGCTTAATAGTTTCCATTGTTTTAGGGAAGGACGAGTGGTTATTGGGTTATTTAATTTTACGTGTTTTTCTCTCCTTTGCCTTCCGATATTGATATGTGAATATTATTTCATATTCAAACAATCAAAACTTTCCGGATTCATGCTAATTATATTATGCTCATTGTTTTTTGTCAGTAGGTGCCTTGTTTTTGGTGCGGGAATATTGGGGAAATTTGGGGTTATTTTGGAGTCTCCGGATTTGAAAACAAGAGGAGATTTCTTTAAGGAATTTTTACTCATTATCTTCACTTTTTTCTGCTCCGCAACACATTATATAATTTATAAAAAGACTAGGGTGTAGCGGTCCAGCGAGTTTAGGA
>WFSE01000163.1 GCA_015486135.1 Lentisphaeria bacterium | reverse complement strand
TATCACGAATATTGGCGGCTCGCTCAAACCGTTTCGCCTCCGCCTCGGCGAACATCTCCGCGCGCAATTCCCCCAAAAGCTCATCGACATCGCCATCAAGCGCCATCATCAGGCGTTGGACGTTCTCGGCGTAGGCCTCCGTCGAAATCTTGCCTACGCAAGGCTCGCCGCAATCCTTCACGAACCTAGCCGGGCAATGGAGCCGCTCCCGCTCGCCAGGGTTTTCCGCGGAACAAATTCTGAGTTTGAAACGTCGAGTGAGAAAATCGACAGTGTTCCGCAAAGCTCCAGCTTGAGGGAACGGCCCGAAATAACGGCATCCGTCGCCCCGCTCCACCCTGACCAAACGCAACCGCGGCAATCGCTCCCTCAAATCGATTTTTATCAATGGATAGCGCTTGTCGTCACGCATCAGGACATTGTAGCGCGGGGAATTCTCCTTGATCATCCTCGACTCCAGGATGAGCGATTCCGACTCGCCCCCCACCACATGGCATTCCCAGTAGCGAATGGATTTGACGAGTGAGCGGAGTTTCGGATCTGGAGAGCGCTTGGTGGACTCGCGGAAATAATGCGCCACCCGCTTCCTGAGATTGACCGCTTTCCCAACGTAAATAATCTTCTGGAAACGGTCGCGGAAAATATAAACTCCCGGCTTGGCGGGAACGGCTCCCGGAGAGAACTCCTCCGATGCGTACGGCCCTACCGATGACACTCCACCGCGTCTCGCCATGTCACACTCCGTAAAGCCCCCATGCGCATCGCGTCAATCGACAGCGCTGGCGAGGGCCTGGTCGAAATCGGCGGTTATGTCATCGATATCCTCGATCCCCACGGAAACGCGGATGAACCCGGGAATGACGCCCGCAGCGGCTTTAGCGTCGTCGTCGAGCTGCTGATGCGTGGTCGAATACGGGTGGATAACGAGTGTTTTAGCGTCCCCGACATTGGCGAGATGGCTTGCCAGCTTGACCGACTCGATAAACCTCACCGCGGCATCCGCACCGCCTTTCACTCCGAATCCGAACACCGAGCCGAAGCCGCCGGAAAAGTACTTCTCCGCCACGTGGCGCCAAGGATGTTGCTCCAGCCCAAGATAGTTGACCCACTCCACGGAGGGATGGTCTCCGAGGTGTTCCGCCAACGCCACGGCGTTAGCACAATGCCGCTCCATCCTGACCGGGAGCGTCTCCAGCCCTTGGATAAGGAGGAAAGCGTTCGCTGGGCTAGGGCAAGCTCCGATATTGCGCATTCCCTGCACGCGGGCCTTGATGGCGAACGCGATGTTTCCCGCTCCCGGTACGTCGCCGAAAGCATCATTGTAGACCAATCCATGGTAGCTTGGATCCGGCTCTGTGAACTCGGGGAATCTGCCACTTGCCCAATCGAAGCGTCCGCCGTCAACAATTGCCCCCCCGATAGTGGTTCCGTGTCCGCCAATCCACTTGGTGCAGGAATAGACGACAATGTCGGCACCATGCGACAACGGCTTGCAAAGGGTTGGAGCAAAGGTGTTGTCGACCATAAGGGGCACTCCCGCGGAATGCGCGGTCGCCGCGATTTCCGCGAACTCCGGCACATCTCCCTTGGGATTCCCTATCGTTTCACAGTAAACCAGCTTGGTCTCGGGACGGATAGACGAAGCCACTTTTGCCGGAGTGAAATCGTCGAGGAACTCCACCTCCACTCCGAAGCCAGGCAAAGTGTGCTCGAAAAGCGTTCTCGTCCCGCCGTAGAGCGAAGAGGAACTGAGGACGTGGTCGCCGGTTTTAGCGAGATTCGTCACGGCGAGAAATATCGCTGCCATTCCGCTGGAGGTGGCGAGCGCCGCCGTCCCCCCCTCCAACGCGGCGAGCCTTTTTTCCAGCACATCGGTAGTGGGATTCATCAAGCGCGTGTAGATATTGCCGAACTTCTTCAATGCGAAAAGGTCCGCGGCATGCTCCGTGGAATCGAAGACATAGCTCGTGGTTTGGTATATCGGCACGGCGCGGGAGCCAGTGCTCGGATCCGGGAACTGCCCGGCGTGCAGTGAAATCGTCGAATCTCCCTTCATCTCAACTCTCCGTTCCGCGGGTCCGCCACGCTAGACGTACGCGCTCAGTCAAATTATCGGGCATTGTCAAACAACGCCGTCGAAAGATACCGCTCGCCAGTATCGCATACGACCGTTACTATCCGTTTACCGGCGTACTCGTTTTTCGCCGCCAACGTAACCGCCGCCTGTATGTTCGCACCGGAACTTATGCCGCACAACACCCCCTCCTCGCGGGCGACGCGACGCGCCATCTCGACGGCGTCGGCGTCGGCAACCTTCACAACACGGGAAATCAGTTCCTTATCCAAAACCGCCGGGACAAATCCAGCGCCTATTCCCTGGATGCCATGTTTCCCAGGCACTCCGCCAGAAAGGACCGGGGATCCCGTAGGCTCCACGGCCACAATCTCGATATCGGGATTCCTCTCCCTGAAAAAGCCGCCGCATCCCGTCAGCGTGCCCCCAGTCCCGACACCGGCCACGAACACGTCGAACACTCCATCCACGGCATTCCAAATCTCCGGACCTGTCCCCCTGTAATGGGCCTCGGGATTGGCGGTGTTCTCGAACTGCTGGGGCATAAAGGCTCCTGGAGTCTCGTCCATTATCCTCTCCGCCTCCTCAACAGCGCCCGGCATCCCCTTGTCGCCAGGAGTCAGGTGGAGTTCCGCCCCCAAATGCCTCAACATCGCCCTGCGCTCGAAAGACATCGTCTCGGGCATCGTTATAATCAGCTTGTATCCGCGCGCCGCGGCGACCATAGCCAATCCCAGCCCGGTATTCCCGCTGGTAGGCTCAACAATAACACCTCCTGGCTTCAAGGCCCCGGAACGCTCCGCCACGTCAATCATATTCACCGCTATGCGATCCTTGACGCTGAATGTCGGATTGGCGCTTTCCAACTTCACCAAAACCTCCGCGCCTCCGGGAGGAACAACTCTGTTCAAGCGCACCAACGGCGTTCCGCCAACCGCCTTGGTCACATCCCCGAGAATCTCCATTTTCCACATCCTCCGGCAAATTCAACCGCTCAAATCACATATTCTCCCGACGAAGGCGACCGCATCCCTTCCAATATCGACTCCAACGTCACGGTCGCCGCCTCCTCCCGAAAAACACGGGCCAGCCTAATCCACACGTCACGCGTGGGACACTCCTCGCCACGGTCGCATTTCACCCCCTCTTTCAAGCAGTCGGCCAATTCGACCTTCCCGTCGAATAGCTCTATCAATTCCAGCATCGTTATCTCGGAAGGACTCTTGCGCAACTCGTATCCACCATTGCATCCCCGAACCGTGCCAACTATTCCGGCCCGCTTCAAGGGAATCATTATCTGCTCCAAGTAAGGCTCGGTTATCCCCTGCTTCTCGGCTATCGTACGCCCCCGCGCCAATTTCCCTCCGTCAATATTCTCAAGCGCCACCTGGATCAAGATACGAACCCCGTACCTCGTCCTAGTCGATAACTTTATCATACAACCTCCCGGAAATCGAACCAACCGCCAATTCCTACTAAGTTTATACACTTTACAGGAAAAGCAAACGCAATCAAGCCTTCCAGCGGAAAAAAACACTCCCTAGGCACCAATGCATTTCCGCATCAAAAAGAAAGGCTACGCATTCTTCAAGAAGCTGAAACCCGTAAACGGCGGAATAAGCGCCTGCGGCGTGGTGATTGTCAGCTTCCTGGTAATGTCCCTCCGAGTCAATCAAAGCATCCTGAACGAGCCGGAGACTTTCATGCTGGCGCTCTTCCCGACACTCCTATTCTACGCCGCGATATTCGCGGGAAGCCATTTCCTGGGGAATCTTCTTTACGGGAAGGCAATGGCCAAGGCGTTCTTTTTCGGGACCGCCGCCCGCTATCATGTTATCACATTAGGCGTGGTTTTAGGAACTTATCAAAAGACCGACTTCCTTGGACTGGTGACCATCATGATCGCCGTCGGCCTCGCTATACAGATTCCAGCCTTGGCCTTCTACGCCAAATATCTCCAAAAGAGGGACGAGGCCAGCGAAAGACAAGCTAAAACTGAGGAAAGCACTGGACAAGAATCGACGGAGGAAAACACGGCAGGATAAGCGGATCATGTAGGGACGAATGATGGGCTTTCCCGGAATTGGCAAGTGCCTCAATTCGCTAGTCGGCTACAAGGCTTTTGGGAGATTCGCTCCCAAAAGCTTGGAGATAACACCGCCAAAAACCAATTTAACACCATCACAATCAATCACTTGCCAATCATTCAGTGAATCCTACCGACATTCCCTACATGGCAAAAAACTCCCCTCTTTTGCTTCTCCAATCAAAGCCGTCGTGTTCTTAACTCCTCCGCGGATTTCACAAATACCGGAAGATTTATCCGCAGATTACGCGAATTGCGCGGATGGGAGCCACGCTTTGCGCGATTTTATTCCTCGCAAAGACGCGGAGAACGCAGAGTTTTTCCCCTCTTCACTCCAACATGCCGGTTCCGCGATGCGGAAACGGCATCTTCGTGGGCTTCGTGCTCTCCGTGGTGGGATAAATCTTAAAAACATGCCCCCGCAGCCTACAACATTGGCACTGTGCGCCAAGCTATTCTTGTATGTGTTTCCGAAGGTTTTTTCCAAGACTTTTTTAACCACAGAGATCACGAAGCTCACGAAGTTTTTCCATCTCCGCGGACGGAGCTGGAAAAGGCTTGTACGGAAGAAAAGTCAATGCGGTCATCAGCATTCCCCTGGGCCTGTCCTTCCGCAAAGTCCGGCTTGTCACGCCGTAAGTTTACTGAAGGCGGAAGGGTTCGCAAGACGAACGGAAGGATCGGCTCGTCGCCTAAGCATCGGCCCGTCTCCGACTTTTTCAGCAAATCCTAACATAATAACGAACCCGCCACATGGTCAAACGCTTAAGGATTCAAAAGTTTTCGAATGGATATCCGCACCTCGGGGTCTTTGTGGTTTCGGTATTCCTCCAGGATGGGAAACGCGTCCATCCCCATGGCGTCGAGTTTATCGAATGCGTCTTTCCGGACGGCGAACTTGTCCGAGCCAAGACGCTCGACCAATCCGCGGATAGCCTCTATCCGCTCCTTGGAAAGATCCTCTTTTTTAACCATTCCCGGCACCATCCACTTCTGTTTTTTGGCTTGCGCGACAAAATCCTTTTCAGGCACGCACTCCACGTGGCCATCGACAAAAAGAGCCAACCTGTATCCGCCCCACGGCTTGGGGGCAGCCGCTATTATGGTTCCAACCGGGTCCGAACGCGAATGTCCTGGCTGGTAGAAGAATCGCCGCTTGTCCGTAGGGTCGTCAGGCGAAATCCAAACGAGAAAGTCCTGTTTGGAATTAAGTTTACGGGGAGCGGGTGGAAATACGGCGGCCAAATTCGGGGGGAACGCCTCTTGGTCTTCGGATTGCCTCCGCGCACGCCCCATTACCCCCCGTAGTCGAAGCATGCACCCGAGGATCCACAGCTTCTCCACATTGTTGTACTCGCCTCCGCCTCGCTGAATATTTTCCATTTCCATAACATCCAGAGTCTTCATCAGCCATTTCGTCTTGGTCGGATCCAATACAAAAATGAGCGAGAGGGAATCTATTCCCGGCCCCATATCACCTGGCACCGTAACTTGCAAAAAAGCCATCCCCTCAGCCTCCCCGTCGCCGATGAATTCTTTTTCAGCTGCAAAGGGAGGAACATCGCCCGCGGCTTCTGGATGCGCCGCCATCATCTTATAAATCATCCCTTTGGGATCGCAGTAGGTCAAAGCCTTTTTGACGTCCCCCTTTTTGAGAGCGTCGATGAAGGCGGCAAAAACCTTCTTCGGGGACACGGCGGGGGCTATCTTGGAAGGGTCTCCTCCCCAAGCGGAATAGAGCCCTCGGGCCCGCGCCACCAGCTGTGTATCGGCGTCTTTGAGTTTAATCAACGCCAAAAGATCGGCCAGCGCCAGCTTGTCCTTCTTTTCCGCCTTTAGCGCCACCGCCCGGTAGAAAAGGGACGCGTCGCGGAACGTGGCCGCTTCGGGCGCCTCGCTCTCGATCACTTTCGTGAAAGCGGCGATCGCCTCCTCGTTCCGCCCCGCCTTCAACGCGGCGGCGCCATCGTGGAAAAGTCCCGACAATGTCAAAATCACCGACATTAAAGCCGCTCCCGCGACACTGGATACCGTCCCCATCGTTAACTCCTATCAATGTTGGTTGGTTGCATACTCGCCTCAATCCGTCTCCCACGCGGGAAAAAGCGCTCGATCAAAGGGTGGCGGGCACTAGTCGCCCGCCGATCCTGAATCCCCGCGCTTAGGAAATATCGCCTTCACATGCCTGACGAGAATATTGGTCTCGACATTCTCCGCTATTATCTTGACGTGCTCGTCAAGCAAATCCAAGTATTTATTCCCCATTCCCGCCGCCACCTTGTAGCCCATATGCATAATTTGGCGGAAATGGGGATTGAACCGCCCGTTCGAAGAAACGTGACGTAGGGCCGCCGCGAACACGTCCGAACTCCAAGCGTCAACATCGCTTTTCGCTGGCAGATTACTCACATTCAAATCGACATTTCCAGGACAAGTGGCGACCAACTCGTCCATCTTATCCAAAGATTTCCTGTAAATAGCCTTAACGATCTCCAACGCGTCTCCTCCAGCCTCGGCCAAACCGACAACCTCCTCCAGCCAAGTAGTACCCGAGGTTTTAACGTGCACCCCCGCCCCGCGCCGCTCCAACGCTTCCTTTATCATGGGGTATATGGAAAACTTGTCGCTACCGGAATGAAGACTCAACCTCAAATCCCCTGGCAGGCCAAAGGCGGCGACGGCCAATTCCAAAACCGCGATATCCGCGTCGAACTCGAGAGCGAACTCCTCGGGATCGCCCGCGTAGTCGATACCCTTGTTAAAGCGTCCCGAGAATCTGGGCGCGAAAGTGTTGATTGGAATATCCTCGTCGGCGACGGCGGCCAATATCAGGAATATCTCCTTCGCCGTCTGCGGCGCTACGGTCTCGTCCATCGAAAGTTCTACGACGAACTCACCGTCCCCCTTCGAGTCGCGGATTAACGAATATAGCTTCCGCGCCTCCTTTATCGCGGCAAGATAACGTCGAGCCACCGCCTCCAGATCCTCCTTGCGCACCGCGAACCCCTTGTCGCCACCAGGCAGAACATGCTCGCCAAGTAGATTCAAATGGCGGTCGACATACCCCGCTACCGCCTCTTCCGCGACCTCCCCGCCTATCGCGGAGGCGACATCCAAAGTGAAAAAATCACAAGGCACAATGAAAAGACCAACGTTTTTCAAGCAGACATGATCAGCGTCCACAAAGTAAGGCCGCTTCCACCCTAGCGCCTCCACGGCGGCTTCCGCCTCCCTTCTGACATCCATGGGGACGGACCCTACCGCGGCGTGCTCCCCCGGGGATTTATTCCAGACTGGCACGACTTCCCGACCATCGTCCCAAGCCTTGGCCAAAGCACGCAACTGAGCCACCCCCTGGCGTCCGAACCGGTCGCCAATTCCAAACGAATATCCGCCCGCACTAGACATTTCCACCCTCTCCCGGCGATTTACCCGACGCGCTCCCAGCTGTTGCATCGTGGCCGCTACGGAGCTACAATAATACAATGGCACTACAAATACAACACTATTGGGGGGGGGCGTTGGCTCTGGCCGCGTTGATGGCCCTACTGGCCGTGTCGAGCGCCAGACGCAAAGCTCCGACGTTCGACGAGACGGTCCACCTGACGGGCGGAGCGGCTATTCTCGAAAAGGGCGACTTCAGGGTCAACCCCGAAAACGGTGTCCTCCCTCAGATTCTAGAGGCGCTTCCCACGGCCTTGACTACAAGAACAATTCCCATCGACACCACCGGCGACTCCTGGTGCGAAATCCGCAATTGGGACATAGCCGCGGACTTCCTCTTCCGAAGCGGCAACGACCACAAGGCGATGTTCATGGCCGCGAGAACGATGGTGGTCATCCTAGGCGTGTTATGCGCGTTGGCGGTGTTCGCGGTGTCCAAGCGTATATGGGGCACCCCCGGGGGGCTTCTGTCGGTGGCGCTCTTCGCGCTAAGCCCGACAATGCTGGCCCACACGCGCCTCGCCACCTCCGACATGGCCGCCACGTTGTTTTTTATTCTTTCTCTTCTCTCCTTTCAAATGGCACTGGAAAAGTTGACGCCGGGCAGAGCGCTCGCCGCGGCGGCTTCGGTGGCATGCCTGTTCCTCTCGAAGATGTCGGCTCCGCTTATTATTCCGGTTCTCGCGCTAATGGGGTTATTCAATATATTCTCGCGGCGCCCCTGGCTGGTTGTTCTAGGGCAATCACGATGGGTCTTGGGAACCCACCGAAAACGTGGCGTCGCGTTTCTCGCGCTTCTTCTCCTGACGGGAGTAACGACATGGATATCCAT
>WFSE01000162.1 GCA_015486135.1 Lentisphaeria bacterium | reverse complement strand
TTAAGGGGTTTTTAAGGTCAAATGAACGGTTGAAGGTGATTTGGGGATCATTAGATTTTCCGGGACTGGATGGGAAGCTCCGCCGCATGGTGAAAACCATCTGATTCGAGTCTGTATCTTGAGTTTTTCAGTCAGCCAAAACGGAGCTGCAAACGCCATGCAAATATGCCCGAGGATTGCAATGTTCCGAGTTCAGATATTTGGATTTTATTCCCTTAAGTAAGTGCCATTCGGGTCCGTCCACCGAAAATGAGCTCAAGCAAAAATGAGAAATGAGGCTGTCCAAAATGCTTCATTGAAGAAACGTAGCCGTGGAAAATGAAATGAAGGGATTTTAGGCGTGCTTTTATGTCGGGGCTTCACCCCTTGGGGGTGTTGCGCGTTTGGGTTCCCCAGGCGTTGCCTGGGGCTATGGAATACCGGAGTTTCACTCCTTGGGAATACAAAATTGACGGGGGGACGAGGGGACAGGGGGATGGAAGAGATTGCCTCGCGAAGACGCAGAGTTCGCAAAGGAAGATAGGGAGATCTCTTACCCCCTAGTTTCTCTTAATAAAAGCATTTCGCATCTCCGTTGCGGAGATGCGGAACTTCGTGAGCTTCGTGCTCTCTGTGGTTAAGAAAGTCTTTAAAAGATGCATTTGCACACACAGAAACTGACCGTAGCGCAAGGCCAATGCGCCAGACGGGGAAAGTATTTCAAGATTTCTCTCACCACGAAGCTCACAGAGGGCACGAAGATGCCGCTTCCGCGTTGCGGACCCGGCATGTTTGTGTGGAAGGAAAGATAAGCTCCGCGTTCTCCGCGTCTTTGCGAGGAGTATAAATTCGTGCAAATTAGTGAAGATTCATGGCTAAAATAGAGCACTTGCCACAATTGTTCAGTGAGGCCTAAACTCCTAGACGCTATGCGGCCTCCAGGAGTTTTTTCCAGCGTTTTCTAACGGCTATTAGGAGTCTAAGAGCCGCCGCCATTACGAGTGTCAGGACCACGCCGGCGTAGAAGCCGCTATGGCTTTCCCAGGAGAAAGCCGGAGTGGCGGCGAATTCCACTTGCATCGGGGTAGCGCCGTCCATTTGGAGCGCGCGGGCGAATTCCAATTTGCGCCCTGCTTGGGGAATGGAGAATATCAACGCTCCCGTTTTCCTTCCGGCGGCGATCTGTTGCTCGAATATCTTGTCCGAAATGGAGTTGATCGCCGTTTGTTGTGGGCGTTGAGTCATCCGCAACGGTTGGTTGGATGTTGGCAAATGCACTTGTAGTTGTGTCATATTGTTGGTTACCACCCGTTGCGCCTCTTTCCATTGTCCTTGGACGTCCTCTTGCAACGCCTGGTCGTCCGCCGCCAAACTGCTGGCATTGGAGAAGTAGTCGTTCGCCTCCTTGAACTTGCCCCGCTTCGCGGCGATGTTCGCCTTGGAGAGCCAGCTCTTCGACATCCGCCGTTTGACGTTGCTGCGTTGCGCCGCCGTCCTGTCGTATTCCTCCACCGATGGAGGGGGGAGGGGGATGAACCGCGTGTCGACATATTCCAGCGTCCCATCGAATTTCCGGTAGGTGTATTTCATCGGCATGTGCAGCGACCATTGGATGTTGTTCAAGGGAAGTTCGAACGACGGCCCGAAGTAGGCCTGGGATTTCCATCTCCAATTTGGCGGTTTGGGTGTGGAGTAGATGATTTCCACGACCTGTTCCGTGTCGGATTTTTGCTTCAGAGGCACGAGGATTTTTTCGCCATCCCGAGCCACTTCCACGGATTGCCCCGGATTGAACACCTGGGGATTCCGGTCGATGGTGGCCGACCAGACCCGGCTTTTTGGCGGGAGCGTCATTTTCAGGAAATTCTCATTGCCGATGTTGACAAGGTAGATTCTCGCCTTGGTTATGATATTCCCTTCCAGCGAGGCCACGGTCTCCAAATCCACGGCGTTGATTTTCGCCCGCAAAAGCTTCGCCGCTTTGTCGTGCTCCAATTTCAACGAGAGCTGGTAGGCCGCCCCCACGGTGCGGTAGCAGAGCAACGCGTCGGAAAGGTTCCCGGCATTGAATTTCGCAGGGATTTTCCTGGGGTCGAACGGGGTCATGTCCCCTTCGGGCGTTGTCTTGGCCATGCGGAACGCGTCTTTCGCGGAAACCACCATGAACCCTTTCTGGAGTTCAACGCCGAGCGCTTTGACCGGCCGGATCACAACGTTTTTCATCGAGTCCAACGTCTCCCGGAACTTGATTTTCAGAGAGTAGTTCGAGAACGCCTTCCGCTTAAGGGCGACAACCCAGTTGCCGGAATCGGCTTTGAAACTGGCGAGTATGTCGGGACCGATGAACTCGGGGGATTCCGCGGCTTTCGGAAGCTTGAACTCCAACCGCTTGACCCCGGCGTTTTCAATCTTGAACCTGAACCACGCCAGACGGTTCAGCGCGCCGTCGGATATGGTTGCCGACTGCAGACTGTCGGCCTGGACCCAGGGCGCCGCGGTCTCGAACGACACCGCCAGCTTCCAGTCCGGGCGTAGTATGTTGAACAACCGCCGGGTCTCCGATCCACCGCCGCGGACGCGGGAGAAGTTGTCCGTGGACGCCACTTCGATTCCGCGCCTTTCGCGGATATCCATACGGGTTCCGCGTTCGAATTTGACCACAAGGGAGCCTTTGGTCTTTTTCGCGTTCACAATACGGAACGCGGGGATCTCCACGTTAGCCGGGAATTCCTTCTCGGAGGACGCCTCGATGTGGACGCGGGTGCCGCCGAGCACTTTCCGCGCGAACCGCACCACGAGGGTCTTTCCGTTCTTGGAAATCTCGTCCCAGTCGCGTATGCTGTCGCCGACCACTTTGTCCACGTCGAATCCATCGGGGATTTTCACCGAGATGGAGAAAAGTCCCGCCTTGGATATGGCGACTGTGAAATCGGAGATTATGAGCGTCCGTTCTTCCTCGAAAGACACGGTGGAGCGTTCCTCCGCTCTGATCTCCGGGGTTACCGGTATGGCTTTCACCTTGGCGGCCGCCGGGGGCTTGAAGTATTTGAACGCCTTCCGGACACCCTTGCCGATGTCCGCCGTGTTCAAACGGTTCAACGCGGAGGTCGCGAGGACGCGTATTTGCACGTCGGCGGCGGCGGTGAGGGAAAGCGTGCCATGCTGCTCCTCCGCTCCCGCTACCGAGAGGGCGCCCACCGAGCACTCGTAGGGCAATCCGCGGTTTGGAATCTGGGTCTCCAAGAAGACCATCGAGGAGTCTTTTTGGGGGCGCGAGAAAAAGATATCGACACTTTTGTCGTCGGGATTGAATTTCCATGCCGCCAAATCCCGGGTCAGGACGTTCACTACATTCATCCCGTCGGGAATCTTGACGGTGAGTTTCGACATCTGCCCCTGCGCTATACGCAGATTGATGCTGTTTCGTATTTCGACGACGCCCGCCGCGAATTTCGCGGATGAGGTGATATTGGCGAACAGCCGCAGGGTTTCACTGCTGGCCTCGCGTTCTTTCGGGGAAAGCTTGAAAGTCGCCTTTGCCCCCGGAACAAATGACGCCACGGCCGCCGCGCCGCCCTCTTTCTTGAAGAACACCGCGTTCGAAGACGAGATGTCGAAGTTGCCGGAAACATTGACCCGGACCTTATTCTTCAAGCATTCCGGGATCGGCAGAGTGAATACGAACACACCTTTCCGGGGAGCTTTTTTAGGGAGTTGCAATTCGAGTTCGAATTCGTACGAGCCCGTGGATTTAGCTTTGAGATAGCAGTCGTTGCCGCGGCGCTGGATCTCTATTCCCGAGATGTCTGGAAGGTCGCCGGTTATCGCCGCCGGTCCCTTCACGAGTGGAATCTCGCCGACGGCGTCGGCCCGCACCGTGAATTTGGCTTTGGCGACGACGGATTCATCGGATGCGGAGACATCGTAGTCGGCGGTTTCGACGACTATCGCCGGGGCGCCATTGTCCGCCGCCGACGCGTTAGGCGCGGAGAGGCCTAGCAATACAACTGTCGCCGCGACAACCGCGGCGGCATTGTTTTTGGCGAGTTTCGCGAGTTCCGCGAGGGCTTCTGTTCTGGCGCGTGCGAAAACCGCGCTCCAAACGACAATGGCCAATGTCGCGCAGACTGCGGTGGGAAGGAAAATCGCCACTGCCGCGTTGAAAGAGAGCCAATAGCTGAACGCCCAAAGAATGAAAGTCGCGCCGAGTCCCGCGAGAAGCGCGGAGCGCTTGCGGCTGGCGAACACGAACGCCACCCCGGCGAGGAGGAGCTTGACGATTATCCCCAGCATCCCTAGAAACGACGACTCGTTTAGCGCCTGGACCGCCAAATTCAGCGTGGCGGGGGCGTTGGCCGGGACGAACGCCTTCGCGAAATCCGCGGTGTTCACCCGCGGCGGGGTCAGGCTTTGAATATGGATGTCGCCCAAACATTCCAAGAACCACGAGGCGGCGAAGAAAAAACCCACGACGGAAGCGAATGTCAGGAATATCTTGAGCTTGCCGCGGCCCCAGGCATAGGCGCAGATCCCGACGCAGAGAAGGAACACGACGAACGGAAACGCCGCGCCGGAGGAGGAGAGGGCGGAGAGCCAAAGCGCCATCATGGAATAGAGCCCGGAAAGCCCCGATATACGCGGCGACCGACGCGGTATCATATCCCCCTCGAACGATGTGAAGTCATACTTCTCGGGGATGGATATCTTCCAAGCCAATCCCAACGTGTCGATATCGAGAACCGGCGCGCGCATCGGAATATCTGCCGCCGCTCCCAATTTGTCCTCGAGCTTCGTCGCGTAGGTGAGCGATACGGCGATAATCTTGTCCGTGTCTTTTTTCCGCGGAATTGGCACG
>WFSE01000161.1 GCA_015486135.1 Lentisphaeria bacterium | reverse complement strand
GGCTATAGCCAAAACCCTCGCCGGCGGCGCCCCAAGGAAAGTCATCTGCGTGCCGGGACGCCTCGTCAACATCGTCCCCTGACCGCGGAAACGGCAATTCAGGTTTACTGAAAAAGTCTAGAATGGGCCAGTGGCTAGGCGATGATCTTGCTAAAAATCCTTCCGCGAAGCCCGAAAGGGTTCGCGGAGCGAACGGAAGGATGCTTCGCACTCCTAGGCGAAATTAACACCGCCAATGGTCCGTTGTAGGCTTTCCCGGAATTGGCAAGTGCCACAAATCATCAGTCGTCTCCAAGGTTTTGGGGAGGTTTGCTCCCAAAACCTTGGAGATGACACAGTTGGAAACAGGCTTAATCCAATAAAAATAAGGCACTTGCAAATTATTCAGTGAGCCCTAATCAGGCAAATAAGGAGAAAATATACTTGAAAAAACAACAACGACGACGACACTATGGACGGGGCATACAACGGATGAGAAAAAAAGTATACATTGAAACTAGCGTAATAAGCTATCTTTGCGCACGTCCGTCACGTGATTTAATTTTGGCGGCAAACCAGGAAATAACAAGGGAATGGTGGGACAATAGAGAACAATATGATTTGTTCATTTCTGAATTCGTTTTCGAAGAAATTTCAAGGGGAGACACTGAAGCCGCAATAAAAAGGAATGTATCAATTGACAATATCCCGATGCTTCCACTGACGGCGGAATGCAATACTCTCGCCAAGGAATTGATTGATAAACACGCCTTTCCTAAAATCGCATTGACAGATGCCTCTCACGTCTCGATCGCATCTATTTTTCAAATGGACTTCCTTCTAAGCTGGAATT
Source organism: Lentisphaeria bacterium (assembly GCA_015486135.1). Taxonomy (GTDB): domain Bacteria; phylum Verrucomicrobiota; class Lentisphaeria; order Victivallales; family JAADHT01; genus WFSE01. The sequence goes on along the minus strand of WFSE01000161.1, from coordinate 8,270 downwards.
GCAAACATATTGTTAACCCCCACATGCAAAATAAAATCAGAAGAACGGTCGAGGCGTCCAACTATAGACTCCCCGTTATTTGCACTCCCTTTGAATTACTGGAGGATATCGAACATGAAGAATGACCCGATTTTACAGGAATTACGCAAGATTCGCGATAAGATCGCAAAAGAATGCGATTATGATGTCGATAAATATTTCGAGCTGGTTAAAACCCGAAAAACAAACCACAAGAACCCGACGGCGGATATCGAACAATCTCGCACACTGCACGGCGTAGCCGAAAATCAATCTGAATACAAAACCAAATCAGGCGGATAAATGCAAGCATGGCCTGGCGGCCAGTTCCTAAATTTTTCCGTCATGCTCCGTGCTTGCTGAAAAAGTCGAGAATGGGTTAGTGGCTAGGCAATGAGCCGCCCCTTCCGTTCGCTCTGCGAACGGAAGGGCTAACATCCTCCCTTTCTTTCTCTGCGTTCTTTGCTTCTCTGCGAGGAATAGAAGAAGGGATTGCCTCTACGTCTTTGCGAGGAATAAAATCGCACAAAGAGCGACTCCCATCTGCGCAATCCGCATAATCAGCGGATAAATAGGGTCTGCTGAAAAAGTCGGAAACGTGCCGATGATTAGGCGACGAACCGACGGCGTATAGGCATACTCCTAGGTGAAGTCAACGAGATCAGCGGTGCGTTTCCGTCTTTCGCGGAATTGGCAAGTGCCTTAAATCGCTAGTCGGCTCCAAGGTTTTGGGGAGGGTTGCTCCCAAAACCTTGGAGATGACACCGCCAAAAAAGACTTAACCCAATAATAATTAAGCACTTGCCAATTATTCAGCGAGTCCCAATTATTCAGCAGCCCTATTTGCTCGACAGCTCCTCGTATGCGTCGTAGGCGGCGGCGCCATACGTAACGGAAGGGCCCCCTCCCATAACCGCGGCCACGCTTATGACATCAAGAATCTCTTCTTTGGTCGCGCCCAATTCAATCAACGAGCCGACATGCGCGGCAATACAGCCTTCGCAACGGGCGTGTATGGCGATTCCCAGGGCGACGAACTCTTTTTCCTTCGCGGTTAACGCGGTATCTTCCTCGATGCTTTGATGCATCGACATGAACCCTCTGGCGGTTTTGGGCTTCGCTTTTCCCAAAACACCAAAGAACCTCATAATCGCGCTGGCTTTTTCCTTGTACTTTCCCATTTTTCTCTCCTTTGGGTTCCGATTTAGGACTTCTCATTTCGAGTTTCAAAGATTTTTCTAGTGGTCTCCATTCAGCGGGCCTGGCTCGCCACCTCCGCGAATTCCGCGGCGTAGGCGTTCAGATCGCCGAAATCGGCTTTAGGCGCCGGGTCGGTTTGTATTTCGAAATCGGCTCCGAGTTCCTTGAGCGGGCGGTTATCGATAGCGGCTTTCCCGAGGAGGGCGCCACCGAAGGCCGTCGCCTCGGGGATATCCGAAAGGAACGTGGAGTTGTTCGGCAACAGGGCGTCGAGAAGGGCCAGATAGCCGGGGTTGTTTCTGAATCCGCCCTCGGTGAAGACGGTCATACCGTCCTCGAGTCCGACTCCCCGCAACATTTTCGCCGTCTGGACGGCCAGGGATATGTTGACGGCGGCATAGGCCTTCGCCGGATCGGAGTAGCAAGGCGGCAGGGAGGCTCCGGAATCGATATCCGCCAAAGGATACCATTTGCCATCCTCGATTATTCCCGGATCGGACTTGGGATACGGACCGGTGCCCTTGAGAACGCCCGGAGTAACGAACAGCTTCTTCTCGTTGATAATCTCCCGGTAGAGCGCCGGGTCGAAGTCGGGATGCCCTTGGAGGTTGGCCCGTTTTGTCATGGTCTCCATGTGGACGCGCAATTCCTCGCCGCCCATGAACAAGGCGGTCTTGATCGGGTTGGTGAACGCGTCGACATTGTGGAATATCCCCATATCGAGGTCGCTGTCGGATAGAGAAACGCTGTCGCAAGGACACATGGCTACGCACCAGGTGCCGGTGGAGTTGAGGACGAAGCGCCCTTCGGACTTGAGAATATACGGTAGAATCGACGCGTTGGAATCGTGTATGCCGCGTCCGACGATGGTGTCCGGGGCTAGGCCGGTTCTTTCCGCCACAGCGGGGGAAATCGTTCCCAGTGGCGTTTCCGAAGGAAGTATTTCCGGAGGCAGAAGAGACTTGATCCCCATCTTATCCGCCATGAACGACCAGGATTTGGTGTCGAAGTCCCAAAGATAGCTATGGCATCCGGAATATGTGGAGTCGGCGCCAACCGCTCCCGAGAGGAAGAAACCGAAATACTGGGGATAGTTGAGTATCCACTTGACGCCGGCGAACTTCTCCGGGAATTGTTTCCTAGCAAATTCTATTCCTCTCGCGACATTCGCGATACATCCGCTAAAAAGCGGAGTGGAGAGCTTGCGGTGGAGTTCCCTGGAGTCGCCGTATTTGCCGAAGAACTCGTCGTCGAAGTCCTCGCCCGGATTGGTCGTGTAGGCGATCACCGGCAAGGCGAGTCCCCCGTCGGCGCCGACGCATGCGAAAGTCGCGCCATGGGTGGTTATGGACACCGCTCCGACCTCGAAATCGGCGGCGAGTTTCTTCAATCCGTCCAAAAACCATTCATTGAGCTGCTCGACGCGTTCGAGATGAACAGGGCCGGACTCGTCCGCGGGAATGTTCTCGACTATAGACGCCGCGACCTTGAGATTCTCGTCGAACACCAAGAGTTTCTTGTTGGTTTTTCCAATATCCAATACCACGACATGCTTGCTCATAAGAAATCCTCCCGGGGTTGCCAGCCTCCAGCCCGGACACGGGCGGTCCGTCCGCATCATCCGGACGGCTCCCCAAAATACCGTCGCGCCGGATTGGTGTCAAGCCCTCGGCAAACTTCCGCCGTCGCGTCTTCGAGCTAGGCGGGGGGACGCAGGACTCAGGACTCAGGACAAGGAGACAGTGCGGTTTCGTCTTGTTTTTCCCATAACTCCCCTAATTCCCATGACTCCCATGGATATTTTCTTCCGTGCAAGCCTTTTTCATCCCCGTCCGCGGGGAGCGAAGAAAAGAGCTTGGTTAGGATTTCGCGCTTCGTGGGGTCGGATATCCCGAGTATTGTATTCCCCCTCGAAAAATGATATACTTATGGCGATATTTGGTATTCTCCGCGAAAAAGTGCCGGCGTTAGTGCAAAAGCGAAGTTTTGAACGGAAGCTTGGCCAAGATGAGGGGCATGAAGTAGGGGTAGGTTCAGCTTGTGAAAAAGATTTTAATCGCCGACCATATAGAGACGTATCGCAACAGCCTCAAGCGTTCGCTGGAATCCCACGGCTTTTCAATCTGCGAGGTTTCCACGGAGGAGGAGTTGTTCGCCCTCAGCTTCGACGACATCATGCTCGTCCTGATCGCGGACAATCTCGCCGGTCGGAACGCCTTCGACATTCTCACCAAGGCGAAAAGCATATCCAAAACATCCAACATGCCTTTCATAATATGCTCGTCGCAGGATGCCCCCGACTACATCGCGCGCTGCGTGAAGCACGGATTCAAAGATATTATCCTCCGTCCCTACAACCGCAACATATTATTCCGTAAGATCAAAACCTTCCTCGTCGAATCCGGACTCCTTGACAAAAACATGTTCCTAGGGACTTCCGAAACAGAAAAGATCCAGGAAAAGGAAAAGATAGAATTCCTCAAAGAGGTCGTGGCGATGACGCCAGCCGAAATCAAGCCGGAATACGACCCCAATGTACCCACGGGATACGCCTATCCGATGGTGAACGATTTTTTCGGCATCACCTTGGGCGAAGGCTACAACATACTCCGGGAACTTTATGACGAAAACGCCATTTCAAGAACCCTTTTCGACAAAGTCGGCCTGTGCCCCACCTGCAACTACCACACGTTGAACTTCCGCGAGGTGTGCCCGAAATGCAAGTCGCTCGACATAAACATCGAATCGGTCTACCATCACTTCTCATGCGGCTATATCGGCCCCGCGACGGACTTCAGGCCGGACGGGAGCGCGCGGATGACATGCCCCAAATGCGAAAAACCCCTGAGACACATAGGGCTCGACTACGAGAAACCGTCAGACACGTTCATCTGCGCGGCATGCCATTTCATATGCACTGAGCCCCGTGTCGAGTTCAAATGTTTTTACTGCAATCTAGTCGCCCCCGCGGAAGATGTCGTCATAACCAATATCTACACTTACCACTCGAACCCGAAGACCGAGAAGATCGTCGAATATGGTTCGTTCGCGGCTTTCGACATCAAAAAAGTTCTGGAGAGTGACAACAAGGGGCAATTCAGTAGGGACTTTTTCGAATATATGCTTAAAATGAAATACCAGGAGCATCTGGAGTTTGGAGACCCCTTGATCTTACTTATCATCCACACTGGAACGGATATGGATGTCTTGGAAGACGCGCAAACGTATATTTCCAGCAATATCGGCCCGACAAGCTTGATCTACAAAATAGACGACAACGCGATTGTCCTTATCTCTAGCCGGAGAAGCCTGCGGGAAATGCGGGACCATGCGAGAAATATCCTCGTCTTCTCAAAGCAAGCGTCGGAAAACTCCCAAAAAGAAGGTAGCGGTTCGAAGATCATGCTCCGGGAGTTTAAAACCGGGCAACACAACATCGAGGATTTCGTGGATTCGAGTTACGAAATATTCAAATCCGAGCAAGGGAACATAAAAAACGAGGTTTTGGTATATGAAGCATAGACTCGGACACACAATATTCCGCAGTTGGCTCTCCGCGGTGCTGGCAGCCTTCTCCGCGCTCTTTTGGACATCCTGCTCCAAAGACCGGATAATGGACAGGCACGACGAGCGGGCGATGTCCATGACCGAAGACCACTACAACCTATACAACAGGAAAGGCGCCGCTAAAACCGTCACGACGATACAAGAGCGCTCCTCCTTGCCCGTTCCGGAAGCGGGAGAGATATTTTGCCGATATAAAAATCTCTCCGACATCGAGCCCGTGGATGTCACCTCGGCAAAATTCAGCGCGGATTACGCGCTGATTAGCGTCTGCTGGAAAAAGAGCCCGCCCGTACTCCGATTCTGGACCAGGTTCGCGAACGTGGCGAAATGGGTGGACCTAACTATTCCCTTGTCCGACGCCAATTCCTGGCGGATCATCGACAACGACACCGAAAATGACGATGGCGCCGCTTACGCCGCGATCGTTCCCATCCGCCAGCACACCTACATGCCTTGGATTATTCAGGACGACTACGAGATATTCAAGGTTGAAATAGAAGAGCGGATGGACGATGACGGGAACCGCTCGATGGTAGTCGTCAAAATAGATCAGCTCACAGACGACCGCGTCAACGACATCCAGCCCATCCTCTCGCCGGACAAAAAGTCAATAGTCTACGTCTCCGTCGATGGATCGGAACAAAAATTAATGCGGATGGATGTGGACGGAGCCGACCCGAAGATTATCGCTGAAAACGCATCCTTGCCTTATTTCATCCCCGATTCCGGCAAGTTGCTGTTTGTTAAAAACGAGAAGAGCTCGAGGGAGTTCAGGATATACGACCCCGAAACCGGCGAAGAATCCCCCGCCAGCGACGAACAGCTCGAAATCGCGATCAGCACCATCCCCTACGCCTCGTTGAAGTCGAAATATATGTTTATCGATAATTTCGCGCGCCGCCCCACTCCCGACAAGGGAGCCTCCCCGGAAAAGACATACACGCTCGAGCAGCTTGTCATACAAGGCTTGAGGAGCTCTCCAGTTGTGCTCAAGGATTACTTCAAATACGAATCATCGATATCATCCACCTCGGCGACGCTGTACAACGAAGGTCCCGATTTCTTCAGCAGTGGCACCGTCATCCCCAAGGAAAACATCTTCACGGAAGAGACCGACTATCCAATAGGAGACAGGATCGCGACCGAGAACTTCCTGCGCCTGATCACCGGGTTGTCCGTTCCGATAATCCCCAACCTGCCCCTGAGATTCGCCACATACGACGCCAACAAGTGCGAGGAGGAAGTCGCGCGCCAACACCTACATAAAACGATAAACGACTACATATCCGACATGGTTTCGGCGTATTGCGACGCGGTCGAGGCGGAATTGCTACTCCCCTTGTATCGGGAAAAGGTTGTTCTCAACAGGAAACGGCTACGCAGAAACAGGGCAAGCGCCAAGCTTGGCGGAGTGCTGAAAGCCCGGGAGATATTCGCCGAGAATATGCTCGCGGCGGCGGAATCCGACTACAACGCCGCGGTCGAGAAACTCATTCACTCCAAATTCGCGATCGCCGCGCTTCTCGGCGAGAAAATCACCAGCGATTTCAACGTGGCTATCCCCGACCTGTCCTGGAACGCTCCTCCCTTGAAAATCCCGGCCCTAAGCTTTTTCCAAGCCCAAGGACAAATCAACCACCCGGACCTCCAAAGATTGAACGCCATGATAATGAAGGCGGCGGCGATTCGCGACATGGGGCCGCCGGCGCGGCGAATAGACGCGGTAAAGGTGAATGTCAGCTACGGACTCGGCTTCGACAACTGGTCGAAACTCGTCGATGACTTCCTGCAAGTGGGAATCACGGCTATGGCGCCGATACGCCTTCCCATCCTCGACAACGCCTACTACGACAAATGGACCGCCGAGATAAACTCCATGCGGCAGGAGAAATACAAAACCCAGGCGGAGCTGAAGCGCGACATACACGGGGCGTACATGGACATAGACATTCTACGCCAAAGCGCTAGAGCGACCCAAAAGCGTTTGGCGTTCCAAAAAGAGAATTTCAGGTTGAGCAGGGTTTACGCCAAGCTTGGCCGGGTGAACATACACGAGCAGGAAGACGACAAATGGATGCTGAACTACCCCATCATAGCCAAGCTGGAGATGTTGAATGCGAAAATAAGGCTCGCGACTTCCAAATGCGAGTTCTTCCGTAGAACCGCCAAGTTGTATGCCGCCGGGGGCATCGCATCCTCATTGCTGCCCGCGATTTTCGCGGCGACCAAGGCCAGCTCCGGAAAATCCTCTCTGCGCTCTCCAAACACAAAATCGATCTATCTTTGGGAATCCCTGAAGACGGTAACGGATAAAACGGAGCGGGAAAAATTCCTCGACACATGCTCGACGGCCGGGATAAACAGGGTTTACTGCTTCGTCTCCCGGACGCCGGGGAAAGCCCTCTATCTGAAAAAATACGACCTGGAATTCTCGTATTTCCTGGACCAATGCGCGGAGAAGGGGATAAAGGTCTATGCGTTGATGGGCAATTCCGAATGGCTGGCCCCATCCTATCAACAGGAAATAACCGCGCTACTGGACAACTTGAACAAATTCGACAAGGAACAGAGCGAAAACGAATCCGCGGAATTCGCAGGGCTGAAAATCGACGTGGAGCCCCACGCTCTCCCGGGATGGCATAACGGCACTAGAGGCGAACTGGTGGCGCGATACCTCTCCACCTTGGATTTTGTCAGAAAACATTACGCCGGCGTTTTAGGGGTGGATATCCCCTACACCTACAACGGAATTCCCGCCAAAGGCGACGGCGACCTCGTCGCGCAAATCGCGAAAAAAGTGGACCTTATAACCGTCATGGCGTATTTGAACTCGAAATCGGCGATACTCGCGAAAACCGCGCCCATCTTCGAAAGGGACGACATATCGGTGCCCGTTGAGATCGCCTTGGAGACCGCGCCACTGGACGCTCCGGACATCTCCTTCCATGGCGTGGGGCACGACTCCTTCAAAACGATATGCTCCTCCCTTAAAAGCGATTTCTCACGATTTAAAACCTTCTCGGGAATGGCCATCCACGATTACACATCATTTTCAGCCATGCTCGGCGGCGGCGAAGGCAAACACTAGAGGAAACATATTGATATGCCCGTAAGATTGCGAAAAATTTCGGGTTCCAAGCTCGATGTTGGCGAGATGCGCCAAAAGCGGCTGAACAAGAACAAGCTATGGGGCCGGGTAAGGCGGGCCACCGCCTTGCTGATTCTCCTAGTAGTTGCGTTAATCGTCTATCTGGTGCACTTCGCACCCCCTTCCGGCATCGTGATGCTCGTGGCCACCGCCAACAACATATCAAGCCCGGTCAACGCCAAGATCAAATGGATAATCGCCCCGAATGAAGCGCATGAAGTAAAACAAGGCGAAAAACTCGCTATCCTGCAAACGTTCTCCTCGGATATCATAGAGGAACAACAACGCCTCGACAGATACAGGCAGCAACTATTCGACCTGCAGGAGACCATAAACG
>WFSE01000160.1 GCA_015486135.1 Lentisphaeria bacterium | reverse complement strand
TTTATTTTCATAGGGTTAAATTCCTTTTTAGCAGTGTCGTCTCCAAGGCTTTGGTAAGGGACCTCCCAGAAACCTTGGAGACGACTAACGATTTGAGGCATTTGCCAATTTCGCGAAAGCCGGAAACGCACCGCTGATCACGTTGCCTTCGCCTCGGAGTATGCTTATACGCCGTCGGCTCGTCGCCTAACCATCGGCACGTTTCCGACTTTTTCAGTGAGTCCGATACAAGCCCCCCCATCACCCCTTGACATCATTTCCGAATTCCGATACAATGAATATTGGATAGGTTGTCGCAGAGGCGGATATGGTGCCTCTGGAGTCTTTGGTTCATCTACTACGAGGGTTGACAACATGAAAAAGACTATGCGTACCACACCGACGGCAAGCTTTCGCTCCCCCCGGAGTTTCACCATCATAGAGCTCCTAGTTGTAATCGGGATCATAGCAATTCTCGCCAGTTTGCTTTTACCCGCCTTGGCAAAAGCCAAAGCATCGGCACGCCGGATAGCCTGTGTCAATAACGGAAAAGAACTCGACCTGGGATATATGCTCTACGCCCAAAACTGGGGAGACTATCTCGTCCCTCCCGTCGACTCCAGCACGACAAAGTGGGCCACAGAGCCTAATCGCGGTAACTGGGGGTACCTCGTGCTACCATATGTTAAAGAAGAGTATGGCATATTCAAATGTCCGTCGGCGCCTGAGCACCCTAGCTGGGCCGTTCAGAACGACCCCAAGACGGAAAAGCTCAACTCGTGGGTGCTTAATTTTTACTTGGGATATGGCGGTTGGAGTTACACTGGGGGCACCTCGAAAGTGTTTAAGCTATCCGGAATAAAATCCCCGGGACATTGCGTCTCGTTTTTTGAAAAACCTTTTTGCGACTGCACCACTAGCATTTTCTACGTTTGGGGCAACTATCTGCCAGTTGCCAACCCAAACGACCCTATGTGGCTGGGGTATCCGCATTCCGAGCTCTCCCTAACTTACTCTACACTCTTCGCGGATGGGCATGTCGAAGCACTGAAAAGGGAGCAATTGCACAGCGATCAGCAAGCCTACTTGGATCCATTGCAATAAAATGACCACAGGACAGTTGAGGCTTACTGAATAATTGACAAGTGATTTATCCTTCTTTAATCAAGTCCAAAATCAAAATTTTTCCAACAAACCATTTTCGACGCTAAACACATCCGCACTATCAAAACGCCCGTCGGATGGTGGTTCGGTAAATGTGAGGAAGGACTGCATGGACCTGTCCACGACACCGAGAAAGGCCTCCCGTGTCGGCTCGTCCAAATCGCCAGTAACATCATCAATCAGCGTTACAACTCCCTTGGAATCGGTGGGCTCGTCAAGCATGTCCACAGCGGCCATCTTAAGACAAAGAGCGGCAAGCCTACACTGTCCAGTAGAACCGTAAGCCCGCAGGGACTTACCATCTAGCAAAAACTCGATATCGTCCAGATGCGGGCCAAGGGAAGTAGCGCCTCGGGCAGAATCCTTGCTCCTGTCCGCCGCTAGTTTCGCGACGTACGTCTCGGGGTTGGCACAGACTTGGGAAAACTGGTATCGAAGCGCGAGGGCGCCTTGGTTACATCTAACGATGCTGCTATGAGCTACCGCCATTTTCCGCGACATCGCCTCGATAGCGTTTTTTCGTTTGCACACAATAACAGCGCCCTTGATGGCGAGTATTTGCTCGAATACCGTGAGTTCCGCGGGATTCGCGGTGTTGCCCTTTAGCAATGCGTTTCTGGCGGCAAGCGCCTCGGCATAGTCGTTCAGAGCGGCGAGATACCCCCTGTCGGATGTGGCTAGAAACATATTAAGGAAACGCCTACGCGGTGCCGAGGACTCGGTAACGAGCATTATATCCGCCGGGGAAAATACTACCACGGGAAGATATCCAATGAACTCGCTGGCCTTCCGAACAAGCGCTCCGTCCACGCGCAACTCGCGCTTACGACCGTACTTGACATCCAACGATCTTTCCCATGCCAGTCCAGTATCAATCATGGCGGACAACGCGAAGCCTTCCTCTCCAACGCGGGCCAAGGAACGAATATTGGTAGTTCTAAAAGAACGGAGGTTGCCTAGGAAGAAAATCGCCTCGAGCAGGTTGCTCTTGCCCTGTCCGTTCGCTCCAACAAAGATAACGATCGAGGCTTGAAACTCCACGTCCGTAGACGAGTAGTTGCGGAAGTCGCGCAATGCCAGCAATCTCACCATGGGAGCTCCCGGACCTGAGCCAAAACCTGGTGACTAATCGGTAATCGCTTAATTTTCATTGGGTTAAGCCTTTTTTTTAACGGCGTCGTCTCCTAGGTTTTGCGAGCATACCTCCCAAAAGCTTTAAAGCCGACGAATGTTTTTCGCTCAATTGAGGCACTTGCCAATTCCGCGAAAGCCGAGAACTGGCCATTGGCGGCGTTAATTTTGCCTTGGAGTATGCCTATACGCCGTTGGTTCATTGCCTACATGTCCCGCCATCTTGTCCCGCCGTAGCTTTATGCGGAGGCGGAAGCCTTAGCGAAGGCGGAGCCACTAACCCGTTCTCGACTTTTTCAGCAAGCCCTTTCCTACTAGACCGTTCAAGCGAAACAGGAAATCCTAGGGCAAAAAGGATCGCCGCCACGTCCTCGAATTGTTCAGCAAAAAATCACAGGGTAAGCAGACGCGGCACACAAGAGACCACGACAAATGTCCGTACAGCCGAATTTTACGGTTTCATTCCCCGAAATTATTGTTGTCTTCGGCCTTCAAAGCTTTGTACGCTTTGTTCAACTCGGCTCGTCCGCAACGCACCGCCAATTCATGCAACACTTGAGATTTGCGCTTGGGATCCAACTCGTCCACGTGCCTAAGCTTCTCTTTAAGGTAAGCTTGGATAGTGTCGGACAATTCCTGCTTCCATTCATCGGGCTGAATATCTTTGGCCGCCACGAAGTGCCCAGTGGCCATCAAATAGTGAAATGCGGCGGCATTGTCATCCAACAGCTTGGTCGCGGCGGAACTTACAAGCCTCCTAAGCTGGGGAAGCAGCAACGAGTTGATAGGCACCGAGACCATTTGATTATCAAGTGTTCTCACTGTCACTTTGCCATTCTTAATTCTAATTATTTTCCCCAATATCCCTATCTTCACTTCAAGCTGCAAGCCGTTCAATTTGCTACCAGCGTTCCACATCGCATTGTTCAACTTGGCCGCAAGTTGCACGTGCTTCTTCATTTTCTTTCCCCACGCCGCAAACTCATCGGTAAGGTCCTTGTTGTCCGAAGGAGCCGCCCGCACTTTGTCGGCTGCCACATCGAAAGCCTTGACAGCTGCATCCCATTTGCCCAATTCGGCCTGATACACCGAACGATATCGTATTGAGTCTTTGGTGGCTTTAATCCTTTTTTGGTAGGCGAGCCGCCGTTCTTTATTTCTTTTCTCGCGTGCCAAGGCCAATTGTCTCTCGCGTTCCCGGCGCTCTTTCTCCCGTTGCAAGCGCAACTCAGCGTCCTGCTTGCCTTTGACTTCATCAGCCTTGCGCTTCAGAATGGCCAAGTATTTCCGGTGGGCCATCCCTCGTCTTTTCTCCACTCTCTTTTCGTCCAAAGGCACATACGTTTCCATAATCTGATCGAACAGATTCTTCTCGCAGTCGTACTTGGGCTCGGGATATTTCGCAATAAAATCGTCGACTTTGACAAGGATATTGGCTGGAAACTTGAGGTTCTTTTTGATAAAAGCCAAAAGCTTCTCCGCATGCTCGGTATATTCGGTGCTCGACGGTTGAGCCGGATTCGCCGCTTGCGCGGACACCGCCCCTGGAGCGGTAGCCGCGACGGTTGTCTTCTGGTCGGAGGTGGAGGTTTCTTTCTTGCCTGAGAACCTCCAAACGAGATATCCCCCCACAATAACCATCACCGCCACGCAAATTCCAAGCAAAGTAATAATCTGGACCTTCGCCTTGCGCTCGCGCTCGGCCTTGAGCGCCTCCTTGCTAGACTTGATATCGGGGGAGGAAGCGGAGAGTTTAGCGTGTGGACCGGTAGTAGTGCTCACCGCCTTGTGGGTTCCCGTGCTGGAAGCCGCTCTGATAGTGAGGGTCTTCCCGCTTTTCTTCACGGAAAATTGCTTGCCATGCTTCCCGCCGCCCCCGCCACCTTTCGCCGACGGTGCCTTCCCTTGCCTAGCCAGTCGCAAATCCTCGGTCAAGGCCTCGGCGCTCTGGTAGCGTTCGGAGGGATTTTTAGCCATCATCTTAGTGATTATCTTCGCTACGGAATCGGGAACATTGGGATTGAGTTTCTGCGGAGGTGTAAGTGGCTCCTCCAAGTGCTTACGGGCTATTTCGGTAGCGCTTCTCCCCTCGAAAGCAAATCTTCCCGTGACAAAATGGAAAAGGGTTGCACCCAAACTGTATATGTCGCTTCGGACATCCATCTCGTCCCCCGTAAGATGCTCGGGGCTGATATACTGGGGAGTTCCCATAACCTCGTCGGAATCCGCATCGTCGATATCTCCAGCAACCCGGGCCAAACCCAAGTCGGCGAGCTTAGCCCGGCCTTTCTTGGTCAGCATTATGTTGTCAGGCTTGATATCGCGGTGAATAAGACGCTGTTCCTTCCACGCATAGTCCAACGCCTCGGCGATTTGCTGCACAACCATGACGGCGAAATCAACGGGGACAACACCTTCCCGCTTCATGTAGTCCTTCATGGTCTCGCCATCGATATGCTCCATGGCGAAGAAGAATATACCCTCGTCCTCTCCAACAGCGTAGGCCTGAACTATGTGCGGATGGTTCAGCTTCGCCGCCGCCCTGGCCTCTTTGATGAAATCAACAACGAACTCGGGGTTGCCAGCGTACTGCTCCGCGAGGATTTTGAGCGCGGCCGGCCGGTCCAAGGTTATCTGATGGGCAAGATACACGATTCCCATCCCCCCC
>WFSE01000159.1 GCA_015486135.1 Lentisphaeria bacterium | reverse complement strand
GGCTGGTGTCTCCCTAGTCCGTCTGAGTCTCAGGTTAGGGAATGTCATTTCGAGATTCTCCTAGGTCAAAAACTTGCCGATAACAGCGATGCCGTTATCCTAGCATTTGTTTCAGGGTTTCCACGACCATTTTTGGGTTGGCTTTTCCACGGCTGAGTTTCATGACTTGTCCGACGAAATACTGCAGCACTTTCTCGTTGCCGTTTTTGTATTGTTCGACCTGCGCCGGATTGTCCTCGATAGCTTTCGCGACGAACGCGTCGATTTCGGAGGAGTCGGTAACCTGTTTGAGGCCTTTTTTCTCCACGATCGTCTTTGGGGACTCTCCGTTTTCAAAGGCTTCCGCGAAGACCTGTTTGGCGATTTTCCCGCTTACGGTGCCGTCCTCCATCAACGCGATCAGTTCCGCGAGCCTTTCCGGGGGGAAGCCGCAAGAGCCTATCGCCGCCGCGCCGCCGTCGAGTTTCGCTAGGAGCTCGGAGATAATCCAGTTCGCCGCCAGTTTGGGGGATTTGATTCCGCCGAGGGCGGCTTCGAAATAGTCCGCCGTCATTTTCTCCTGCGTAAGGATGTCGGCGTCATAGCGGTTCAAGTCGTATTTCTCCATGAACCGTTCGGCGCGTTTCCACGGTTGCTCCGGCATTTTCGAGCGAATTTTTTCTATGCATTCGTCGTCCAGCTCCACCGGAATCAGGTCCGGTTCGGGGAAATAGCGGTAGTCGCTTTCGGACTCCTTGACCCTGAGCATGTAGGTGTCGCCCAAGTCGTCGTTCCAGCCGCGGGTTTCCTGCCGGATGGTTCCGCCTTCCGTCAGCACCTCTATTTGCCTTGCCGACTCGCAGTTTATCGAGCGGTGCACCGCCCGGAAGCTGTTGAGGTTTTTGAGTTCCACTTTGACCCCGAGGGTGTCGGTTTCTTTGGGCCTGACGGAGATGTTGACGTCGCAACGCAGTTCCCCCTTCTCCATGTCGCACTCGCTGACGCCGGCGTAGCGCATGGTTTTCTTCAGTTCCGAGAGGTATGCGTAGGCCTCGTCGGCGGAGCGCATATCGGGCTCGCTGACGATTTCCATCAGCGGTCCCCCGGCGCGGTTGAAATCAATACCCGAGTGCCCTCCGAAGTGGGTTGACTTGGCAACATCCTCTTCGAGGTGGATTCTGGTAAGGCCGATGGTTTTTTCGGGCAACGGCTCTCCCGAGAATCCTTTTCCGGAAATCGGGACGCCCCCGTGCTGGCAGAAGGGGAGGTCGTACTGGGATATCTGGTAGTTTTTCGGCATATCCGGGTAGAAATAGCTCTTGCGGTCGAATTTGCTGAATTTCGCGATGGAGCAATTGGTCATCAGGCCCGCGAGAACGGTTTTTTGAATAGCCTCGCGGTTGGGCACGGGAAGCACTCCGGGCATTCCCATGCACACGGGGCAGATCAAGGTATTCGGTGCTTCCCCATAGCGGTTTGGGCACCCACAAAACATTTTACTCTCGGTCCGTATTTTGACATGGACCTCCAATCCAACGACTACTTCATATTCCATTTCCGGCCTTTTCTTTCATATGGGATCACGAACATGTAATCCTAAATTACTTCGGACGCTCTTATCGTCCCGGGGCTGGTGCGTTTCTAACCTGACGTTTCCCACCGCGCCTATTCCGCACCGCCAGAGGTCGAACTCCAAGAACACCGTCTAAATATCCTACAAGAGTGGCAAGATTCAAATTCCAATGTAAATTCCAATACATGTGTTGTGGCGGAGTTGCATTCTAGGCGACTTCGCTTGGCGCTGGCGGCTTTGGCCGCTCGTTTAGAGAGGCATCCAAGCACAAGCATAGGAGTTGACGTTATGACGATAAGACCTACCAGAGCCACTTCGGCGGGCACCGTGGTGGTATCGGCTATTCTTCTGGCCGGCGCCTCCGTCGCCGCGGCCCCGCAGGCCGCTAGCGCCCCGAAGGCCGGGCAGGAGACGATGCTCGACCTGATTTTCCTCGGCGGATACGTGATGATACCCTTGGGGATTTGTTCCCTTTTGGCGGTGACGTTTTTCCTTGAAAGAATAATCGCGTTGAGAGAGAACAAAATAATCCCGGACGGCTTTACCGGAAAGTTGCGGGAACTCACTACGGCCAAGCCGCCGAACTTGGAGAAGGCCTTCGAGTTTTGTGTCGAAAGCAAAGCCCCGATCGGGAACGCTATAAAGGTCGCGGTCGAGAAATGGCGCCGGGGACGGGCGAAAGAGGATGTGGAGAAGAGCCTCGAGGACGCGGCGTCCCACGAGGTGTCGAAAATGAACCGGAGCCTGAGGATATTTCGTATAATCGCGGCGATATCCCCGTTGCTCGGTCTGCTCGGAACGGTTTACGGGCTTATCCGGGCGTTTCAGACGGTCGCGGCCGACCAGAAGGCGATTGGTAAAGCCGCCTCCTTGGCGCACGGAATATACGAGGCGATGGTCACCACCGCCGCCGGTTTGACGATTGCTATTCCGACACTTGTCATCTACTACTATTTCCAACGCAAGGTCGATCTTCTCGCCGATGAGATGGAGACCGCCTGTGACGAGTTCATGGATGCCTACCAGGAGGCCCACCAGTGAGAATCCGCAGGGAAGAGAACGAGCTTGACGAGGGAGTCATCAACACGTCTTCCCTTGTCGACATCATGTTCATTCTCATAATCTTTTTCCTCGTGACCATGTCGTTCAACATCGAGGAGAGGGATATCGAGGTCAACCTGCCCGAGACGGACACGACGTTGAGTTCCGCCAGCAAGGCGATTATTATCAACTGTCGGCAGGACGGATCTTACTATCTCGGTTCCAAACGTACGACTCTAACGGGAATTCAACAGGCTTTGAGGGCAATGCTTCGGCGCAACCCGCAGCAGAAAGTGCTGATACGTGGCGACAAGAGCGCGTTGCATGGATTCGTCGCTGCTGCGATTGCCGCGTGCAAATCCAGTGGCATACGGGATGCCAATATCGGATATGTCACGACGACACGCTGATTCCGGGATTTATTGAAACATTGCCAGTAGGGAGCGAGTTGCGCGGCCTTGGCGCTTTAGTTATTAGGGAGGCGCTAGAACGGAGATAGACCGCGCGTTCCGCGCCGACCGAAGATGGAAGAGGAAAAACAAAAAATTAGTTTTTGGAGGAAGTGGCGCTCGGTGATAATAACCGTGTGCGTCACGCTTGGTGTCGTTTTCCTGCTGGTCGTGGCCGGGGCCGTGTTGCTCCTCAAATACTATGTTGGCGGTGGCAACATACGGCGCAGAGCCCTAGATGCTCCATTGCGCTCGGTTTTATGGGAGGACCCCAAGGCGCTCCCCGGCTACATCAACCGGGTGCGCAGCAACAGGGACGCCACTATTTCCCCGGATGGCAAGGCGATAGTACTGGCGCACGAGAGGTCGGACAACAACTATGACCTTTTCCTGTGTCTAAAGAAGAAGTCCGGGGAATGGACAAAGCAAATTCCGCTGAAGTCGCTGAATTCGAAATTCAACGAGCGCGGCCCGGAGATAAGCTCCGACAAACGTTTTTTATATTTCCATTCCGACCGTCTGGGGGGCTACGGCGGATATGATATCTGGTATTCGGTCCGTCTTGGCGATGGTTGGGACAAATGGTCCAGACCAAGAAATCTCGGTTCGTGGGTAAACACCTCCGCCGACGAGATATATCCGGCGGTATCGCCGAAACGCGACAAGCTGTTTTTTTCCTCCAACAGGGCCAACACCAACGAGGACGCCAAAAGCAAACATCCCGATTTCGACATCTACGTCGCCAAGGCCGATGGGAACTTCGACGGTTCCGACGATGTGGCGCCCAAGCCTCCGGAGTATAAAACGCCCGAAAACGTGGTCGGGGTAAACTCCTCCGCGGACGAGTGGAAGGCCGTGGTGACGCCACGGGGCGACACGATATATTTCACCTCCAACCGCCCTGGAGGAGAGGGGGGATTCGACCTTTACCGGAGCTATTTGGTCGATGGGAAATACACTAAGCCCGTCAACTTCGGAACACCGATAAACAGCCAGTTCGACGAGACGAGCCCCACCATGACGCTGGAGGGCTTCGGAATATATTTCAGCTCCAACCGGCAGTCGCGGAATCCCGTCGATTTCATGGTCTACAAAAGTGTTTCCCGCGAAGTGACCATGGAGTTCGATTACGCCGCTTTGTTGAAGGTGATAGGGCTTTTCTTCCTCACGCTTCTCGGGATATTGCTCGTTTATCTCTTTCTCCGTCTGATGCTGACGGATACCCGAATGAGTCTCGTGGCGAAATGTCTTTTAGCGGCGGTGGCGCTCCATCTCATAGCGGCGATCATCTGCGCCTTTTGGCTTTTGTCGTCGGACGTGCTTGAAACCCTGAAGCCGGCGCCCAAGGAGATGACGATAAACGTGAACAACCTCGCCCGCGACAGCATAGCGATGGCGATACGGGAAAGCGTGGCGTCCTTGCCAAAGCTAAACGCCGCGACCACCGCGGAGCGTCTCCCGGTGCCAAGGCAGCAACCGCTGAGCGCTAAAACCACTCCGGCGACGAAAACCGCTACCAGCGTTCCCAAAACCGCCGTGTCGCCGGTGAATCCACAGGCCACCGCGGTGAAAATAGCGACTTCCGCACCGCCGAAGGGCGCGCCGAAGCCGATGCTGACCCCCTTCCAGCCGGGTGCCACGCTGAAAATGGAGACCCCTCCGGGCGCCGCGGCGGGTGCCGAGGCCGCGTCAAGCGCAGGCAAATCGGCGCAGGGCATACCAAAACCGCAATTCCAAAAGGTCGAGCGTGTCGCCACAACACCTAGGCTTAAGATGGACACCATCCCGATGGATTTGTCGCCGACCGCTATTTCCGATCCCCATGCGGTAGTCGCTACCAAGAACAACGTCGGGCCGCCGAGCTTGGAGCGCCACGTCGCGCAAACAGGTCGAGTCGCAACCACGATTCCTGGTCGTGACCCACTTGCCAATAAACTGGTAGTGGCCGCGTTTTCCGCGCCTCCGGGGCATCGCAGGAACAATGCCGGGATGTTGATGTTCCGGCCTAAGATCATGATGGAGGAGCGTGTCGCCAAGTCTAGAACCTCGCCGGAGCCTCCCCTGGGATTGCTAACCAAGGACCCCAGCGTCGCCAAAGCGGTCGGGCTGGTTTTGAAAATGAAACTGGACGACACTAAAAAAGTTATCGCGTTTCTGAACGAATACGCGCGGAAACACAAATTGGCGTTCAATTCCTTCGCTATAGTCAGGGCCCTGGTCAAAGAAGGAAAACTCTCGCCAGTCGATGGCGTTATATACAAAAATATGCCGCGGTTCTCTATCCCCGTGGACTCCGAGATGGAGGTGCCGGAGAGATACAATCAATAATGTTCTCGAAATAAGAAATCCTAAATTCGAAACAAATTCGAATTTTCAAAAATTAAATGCTCGAAACTAGGCTTGTCGAGCATTTTTGGCGTATTAAGCGCAGAAGGGTTCTGATTTGAGTTGTTTGTGTTCTGAATTTGTTGAGGATCTCTCATTTCGGATTTAGTGTTTAGGTTTTAATGTTTAGGATTTCGGATGACGGGGTCGGGATTAGCACTTCTGACTTCAGGCCTACCCGAGGAACGACGGGTCTGAGTTCAGGCAACGTGTGGAACTGACTCCGAGTATCCACGGCATGACAAGTAGGATTTCGGATTTCGTGTTTCGGATTTCGTATTTCCTCCGTTGCCTAGGCGACGGAGGGCTGGAGGGTGGAAATGAAATTAGCTAAGTTTTTCGAAGCCAAGCCGGGGCGGAGTATCAACCTCCGCAAAATCGACCCGGACGACACCGTTGGATTCAAATCAAAAAAACAGGCACTCGCGCAACTCGCGGAGAACAAAAAGCTTCTTACGGAGTTGCAATACAAGCTTTACGCGGAGTCCAAACAATCTCTACTGGTGGTCCTCCAAGCTATGGATGCCGCGGGCAAGGACGGTGTTATCAACCATGTCATGGCGCCCATGAACCCGCAGGGATGCCGTGTTCAAGGCTTCAAAAAACCAACTCCCGAGGAGCGGGCGCACGACTTTCTGTGGCGGGTCCACAAACACGCTCCGAAAGATGGCGAGGTGGTTATTTTCAACCGTTCGCATTACGAGGATGTCCTCGTGGTCAGGGTCCATGATCTGGCGCCTAAAAAGATATGGTCCAAGCGTTACGGGATGATTAACGAGTTCGAGAAACTCCTAGCGTCCAACAATACGCGGATTGTCAAGTTCTTCCTCCACATATCGAAAGAGGAGCAGTTGAAGCGGTTCAAAAAGCGCTTGGATGACCCCGCCAAGAACTGGAAAATCAGCGACTCGGACTACGCGGAACGCGCGTATTGGGACAAGTATATGGACGCCTTCGAGGACACCATATCCAAATGCTCCACGAAACACGCGCCTTGGTACGTGATTCCCGCCAACCACAAATGGTTCCGTAATCTCGCGGTATCCTCCATACTCGTCGAAACTATGCGCTCCATGAAAATGGAAATCCCGGAGCCGTCGGTGGATTTGGACGAGATTCGCAAACTTGCCGACGCCGCGGCGGAAGAGGCGTGAGTAGGGCCTACTGAATAATTGGCAAATGCTTAAGAAGAATTGGGTTAAGCCTGTTCGGAGTTCTAAATACGAGATCCTAAATGCGAAACTCGAAACAAATTCTAATTTTCGAAATCCAAATGTTCCAAAGCGGACTTCTAGAACGTTTCCGCCTCTTTCGGCAAGCTCTAAGTAGGGGGTGGCTTTGGGGAAACTGTGGGGGACATTGACATGAAATGCCCTGTATGTGGTTCGGACTTGCTGCCGAAACGGTTCGGTGATGTCCATGTCGATTTCTGCGGCTCCTGCAAGGGCGTTTGGGTGGCCACCGACGAGCTCGACGATCTCATAAGCGAGTTGCTGGAGACGCGGGATATCCCGGACGCTCCATTGGACATCGATAAGGATATCGTGCGGGTGGCCGAGTTGGACGAGGGGGCGAGAAATTGTCCCGCGTGCGGTCGGGAGATGCGCAAATTCAACTACGCCTACGATTCGAACATAATTTTGGACAAGTGTGAGGAATGTGGCGGAGTCTGGGCGGACGATGGCGAGATCATGCGTTTGGCGGTGTTCCGCAAGGGCAATCCCATCCTTGATAGATTGGCGGATGCCATCGCCGAGAACTCAAGGGAGCGTGTTGCGGGCCGTTTGGATTCCTCCTCGCAGCAGGGGGGGGGACTATTCATGTTCGCCCCGAGAATCATCCTGCCCCTTGCCGACGACCAGGAGTCTTCGTCTTTTCCGCTTGTCACGGTAGTGATCACCCTCTTGAATGTGGCGGTGTTCGCTTGGCAATGGTTTTTCCTTGCTGGGGACACTGCACAGGAGTTTTTCAATCGGTTCGGATTGGTGTCGGCGAACGCATTCGCCGGGTGGGAGCACCTGCCCTCTTTTTTAACAAGTATGTTTATCCATGTCGGCCTGTTCCACCTCCTTGGCAATATGCTTTTTCTTTTTATCTTCGCGGACAATATCGAGGACAGGCTAGGACATGCGAAATTTCTAGGCCTCTACTTGCTGTTCGGGTTGGCCGCGGATTTCGCGCACATTATATCGCGCCCTGACTCTATCATCCCGGCCATAGGCGCGAGTGGCGCTATATCGGGAATCATGGGGGCGTATTTCGTGACTTTCCCGGCGGCTAAAATCAAAACATACGTTTATGGCAAAATCGTGGATATACCCGCTTTGGTTTTCCTAGGAACATGGTTCGCCATGCAGGTGCTTTGCTCCTGGCTAGCCAAGTCCAGCCCGCTGGAAGGGGGCGTGGCGTGGGAGGCGCATCTAGGCGGATTCGTGGCGGGAGTCATTATCGCCCTGTCCTTCCGCTTCTTCCCGAAAAAACGCGCTCCGCTGGAAGATGTGGACAACGAGGCGCCCGCTTCCCAAGCCCCGGCCTCGGACCACACCGTCAAATAGGGCTCACTGAATAATTGGCAAGAGTTTAATTTTCATTGGGTTAAGCCTGCTCGGAGTTCTAAATCCGAAATCCTAAATGCGAAACTCGAAACAAATTCTAATTTTCGAAATCCAAATGTTCCAAAGCTTCCGCCTTCTGCAAACTTACGGCGGGACATGCTGGGACTTGCGAAAGGGGGCTTTGCGCGATTTACGCGGAGACTCACGGGGATTTCCACCTTCGAGGACGGAGGCGAGCTTAGGGATAGGTTACAAGAGAGGAAGAAGAGAGAAGAGGGTTTTATCCTGGGATTGGCATGGCCGCCGCGCCTATCCCGCCGAACTATATCTACGGTACTGTCGTGATTGATGCCGTAGGGGCGGGTTCCTGTGCTCTTAAAAATGACCACCGGAAGCTCCAATTGCGAAATTTGCGGATTGTGATATGATAGGGCTTTAATGGAATTGGCAAGTGCTTTGAAATGTTAGTAGGCTCCAATGTTTTTGGGCGAAATGCGCGAACGTGCGTGTTCCAGCATAGCGAAGGACACATTCAAAACACCCGAACGTATACTCCCAAAATCTTGAAGATGGCATCGCCAAAAACAGATTTAACCCGATAATAATAATTATTTGTCGGGCCTTAATCCCACTGAGGCGAACGTAGTGTTATGAGAATCTACTATTATATGGTGGTTTTTTCTTTTCTCTTAATTTGTACTGGGTGTAGTAGCATATCTCTGCATTATGAAGCGTCAAAGGATTGGAAGGTGTTAGGCGACGGCACCTCAGGACGGAATGACCCAGGCGGGCAGAGGTGTGGTTGAATGTTCTCCGTATAGGGTGACTTGCGTGGAGTTTATGTTGTTGTTATATCCCTTCACCAAAGAATTTTGGAGTAGTCAGAATAATCAGCATAGAGAGCCACCTTGGAGCGTTTTTGCTATTTACGCAATTTTTGATCTGCCACTTTCAGCTCTTGTTGACACGGTTATGTTGCCGTATGATCTAAGAGAGCGTGAATATCCTTCTATTTATGATGTGAAACCATCTACCTATGATGCCTATGTGAGAAATCTAAGTTCAAATAAGATTGAAGTTTATCGTATTGATGGTAATCCCCGATATCCACATCCACGCGCAGTCAAAGCCGGTGGATTTTCTTGGAAAGGCAGTAATAAGATTGGCAAATTTGTAACCATTAAATGGAAGAAGGAAAATGGAGAGGTCATTGAAAAGCAAATGGAACTTAAGAAAAAATTGCCAAGGGGATTTTGGAACGGAGATGGTGTGATATTTAATATTGATGGAAACGATAATGTTATCCTCTCCTTTAGAATAAAAGACGCTCCATTATTTGAGGTTGATTCTAGCCGGAAAAAAGTTGATTATGCTTTGGGAAGGTCGAAAGATTCTTTGGAGTGAAATATACATGGAAATAACAGGTCGGTCGAGATAAGCCGCTTGGCGGCGACGGAGGATCGGCAGGTTTCCTACTTTTTCAGCAAGCCCTAATTTTGGCGCTGTTCGCGACGAAAACGCCTTGTTCCGTGCTACATTGGAGGGGAAGGTTTTATTTGGAGGGACTTTTTATGGACGATAGCGAATTGGATAAAAGGATAGCTAAGGTTGATGGGAGGTTGCGAGTATGCTATTTCGTGGCTTGGCCATCTTTGATTATTGGTGCCGCGTTTTTGCTGGGAAGAGAAGACCGCGTTCGTCTCGCCGCAGCTATAGCTTTTCTTTGCGTTGGGGTGGCGGCTAGGGTTTACAGCTACATGCTGCGCTCGGAGCGACGCTCCCTTAAAAGGATTTGGGAGGAGATGTCGAGGAACGCTAGTCTGTTTTTAGCGGTGGGACTTGTGCTTTTGGCGGGCAATGTTCGCGGCGCTGAAATCGCGGTTGGCGCAAAGGCTACAGAACTCGGGGGACTGGAATGGGTCGAGGGCTCGCTGGTAAAGATATTTGACAAGGATGGAGGGAAAGCGGATAATCGTCTTTTTCTTGTTGTGCTTTGGGGGGCTTGGGACAAGAACAGTCGTTTGATTTTCCAAAGGCTGGCCGATATAAGGGACGACTATTCCCAAGGCACTGTCGCTATTGTGGCTGTTTCAACGGAGAGGCGTCCAGCGGTGGAAAAATTTTTATTGGGTCTGCCCGGCGGTAAGGCTGGATTCGGAGTGGCGTTGGATCCGGAGCGGAAAGTCGCTTCGGCCTATGCGGGGGAGGGGGCTGGTATCCCCTTGGCGGTGATCGTGGGATCGGATGGCACCATTTTATGGCGTGGTGAACC
Source organism: Lentisphaeria bacterium (assembly GCA_015486135.1). Taxonomy (GTDB): domain Bacteria; phylum Verrucomicrobiota; class Lentisphaeria; order Victivallales; family JAADHT01; genus WFSE01. The sequence continues at coordinate 14,783 of WFSE01000159.1, read as the reverse complement.
CGCCGCCATGTATTCCGTCTTGAAAAAAGTGGTTTACGGGGGATTCGATTCCAAAACGCAGGCGGAGATATCCGCGTTGCGGGAAAGATTGAGGGAATTTCTTCATATCGACGACTTGAATCAAATCGTCCGGCTCTCGGAGAAGATCCTGGAACTGGACCCGTCCGACGAGTTGGCGATGCGCCTCAGGATATATGTTTTCGAGCGGACTGGTAAATTGAAGGACGCGCTTTCTTTCGTGGAGAAAATTATATCCGGAGCGCCTGACGCGCCGGGGCCGCGCCTGACTAGACTCGATTTAATGACCCGTCTAGGAGTGCCGATTGAGAAACGTCGGGAGGAGGCTGGGAAGATTTTCGAGCGATTCAAAGACAACCCGGAGGCGCTGACCCGGCTTTCGTGGATACTCGTGGCGAATATGAGATTTGGGGAGACGCCTTTGAAGACGGCGTTGGCCGCGTCGTCAAGAGCGGTGGAGTTGCTCGAGAAGCGCCAGCCACCTCCCGCCGCGGAGCTGGCGGGGGCGTTGGAGGTTGCCGCCAGGGCATCTTATTTGGCTGGGCGCGTAGCCGATGCCGTCAAGATTCAGGAAAAAGTGGTGGGATTGCGGACGAGACGTTTCGGCGAGGCCGCCTCCGAACGCCTACTGGAATACTACCGTGATGCAGAACGCCTCTCAAAATAGGGCTCACTGAATAATTGGCAAGTGCCTCAACTTGAGTGGAAAACATCCGTCGTCTCCAAGGTTTTTTGGGGATTTGTTGCCAAAATCTTGGAGATGACACTATTGAAAACAGGCTTAACACATTGAAGATTAAGCAATTGTCAACTATTTAGTGAACCCTGGTTGGGGATTTTAGCATTTCTCAGTGTTTTTCAAAAACGGGGAGTCCGGCGGCGGCTACCGCTTGACCGTGACGCTTTCCCTTTTCGTCGGGAGTCTTGAATGATATTTTCTCGGCCAATTTCGGGAATTCATCCTTTAAAACCGATTGGGCCGTGTCAAGTATCACTTCTCCGCCGCGTCCCGAGGTAACCCGTCCTAGTATAAGCAGGTTTCTGAAGTCGTAGAAATCCGCATACCTGGTGACGGCGTATGCGAAATACGCACCGATGGTTTTGTATATTTTCTCGGCTTTAGGGTCACCGTTCGCCATCAGCCCCTGCACTTCGAGCAAGCGTTCTGGCAAAGGCATGTCTTTTGGGAAATCCAGCCCGGCGTTTGGCGCCAATCTCGCCACTGCTTGTTGCGATAGGTATTGCACTCCGCATCCAGCGTCGCCCGACCATTCGTCCAACGGTGCGTCCGGACGGTAATCTATGGGGACGAATGCGAGTTCGTTCAGCCAATCCGTTATATTTCCTTTGGGGGTGACGTGCCCCGCGGCCAAGCTTGTGCCCATCGAGATGCCCAATATTGCCGTATCGTGCATTTCGGCGGCGGCGGCCAATGCTGTGACCTCTCCGTCGTTCACAACTTGAAATGGCACCCCCCACTCTCGCTTCATTTCCTCGAACATTCCAACCACTTTACTTTTGAAGATGTCCTCGGGAACCCCGCGGAAAAGGGATGCGACACGTACTTTGTTGTCCACATACACGCCTGCGGCACTACCTCCAATAGCGTCTACCCGCGGCAATTTCGCCGCCGCTCTCTGCAAGGAGTCCTCTATTCCCGCCCTGTGGTATTCCGGGTTGTTTTGGAAGTAAGGCGCCCACTCCACCTCTTCGGAGAATACCACTTCGCCGTCCACGACGGCGGCGCATTTGCGGTCGGATCCTCCAAGATCGAAGCCGATGCGGCAACCATCGAAGTGGCCGCCCAAAGGGGTTTCCAGCGTGGTTTCTTCCGGGGTGTCGTCCAACTCAACCGATTTCACGGTTATCGGGAGGCCTTGTATCTTCTTTCCGATCATCTCGTTGTCGAAAGCCCTTTTTCCCGAGGGCGAATATATTTCCGCAAGCGCCTTTGCCACCTGCATGTCTCCGGCGACGTATATTTCGGCACCACCGCGCATCCATAGGAGCGACTTCAACGCCCGCTCTGCGCGCCTGATGTTCAAAGGCAGAAATTCATCGGTGGACGGGAGCACGTTGAATTTGACTCTGGATGTGGCGCCGTGACTTCTCTTGGCCGCTATGGCGATGGAGTGTCCGCCTCCTACGGATTCCACGGCTTTGTCGAAACCGCGCTCCCATAATACGGCCGGCAGAAACTCCGGGTCGAGTTCGGGGCGGTGTTTTGGTGTTGCTTCGATTTCAAGCGTCATGCCGAGTCCCTCATAATCAGAGAGCATCCTACCAGAACGCCCGTATCATCGTTTTTCTCCACTATTCTTTTAAGCAATTCCACGGCGGAGCGGCCAATTTCCATCGGGTTCAATCTGATTGTAGTCAACGATGGATGGTAGAACTGTGCCACTCTGACATCGTCGCATCCTATCACCGATATATCTTCCGGGATATCCAGTCCACTTTCCAGCGCCGCTTTCATAAATCCTATGGCGATAGAGTCGTTGGCGCATAGAACCGCGTCTATGGGGTTTTCCAAGGGGTCGAGGCGTTCGAAAGCCAGGCGTCCGTCATGGAAAGTGGTTCCTCCCTGGTCCTCCACCACGGCTTTGGCCAATGGGCCCAATCCCTTGCGGAATCCGATTTTTTTTGTTTGGTCCGATAAGCCTCCCACGAACGCCGGGTACGCTGCGCCCATTTCCAAGAATCGTTTGCCCGCTAGTTCCGCACCTCGTTCGATATCGAATGTCACGGCTCCTTTCTGAGCTTTTCTGTCCGGGCGGATTTCCACTACAGGCACCTTGGCTTTTTTCGCTGTTGCGACAAGGGTGTCCGATATGCCGCCACAAGCGATGGTTATAGCTCCGAACAAATGTCCGTTTGAGATGGAGTCTTTCAGGAAATTGAGATCTTTTGATCCCAGTGCCATTTGGAACGGAAGCATATGCGGGTCCAAGTCGTAGTCTCTGGCCGCTTCCCTGATTCCGAGATTGATTTCACTCATGAAATAGTCGAGCTCGTTTTCGATCAAGGACGGGAATAGGAACGCCACCGATCTAGCTTCCTCATGCTTCCGCGTGTGCCGCGTCGCATGTTTGCGGTGAGATGGGGTGGCGTTTTTTTCAGCGTTTCTTTTCGGTGGGTTGTATCCTAGTTTTTTCGCCATGGCCACGACTTTTCCCCGGGTCTTTTCCCCTACGTTTTTCTTGCCGTTCAAGGCATTGGAAACCGTGGCTGCGGAGAGACCGAGCTTGTCAGCGATATCGGATATGGCGGGACGTTTCCGCATGTAGCTAGCCTCCTGTTTTGATTGCATTCCTTTCTGGGGAACGATGCCAGAATGCGGAATATAGATGGATTCCCCTGGAATTCAAGGGGGCTTGGAGATGGTTGTCTATCGATGTTCCGAGGGATATATTGTGGCTTGCTGAAAAACGTCGCGAACGGGTTGCCCGTTGCCGTTAAAACTTCCGCTTTCGCTAAGGCCATGGTGGTAAGGCGTGGAGGATGTGGTAGTTGGTCCTCAGGTAGCTTTGTAGGACGAAACGGGTATCACTAACAGGGGCGGTGGGCTTGAGGTTCGGGTGGCTTCAAGGAGGAGTTGGATGTACAGGGTGTATGGCGGATCGGTGTATCGCCGTCGGTGGGGTGTCAGGCTGGTGTTGGCGCTGGTGGTGATAGCCGTTGGAGGGGGATATTGGGTTTGGCGATTCCGGGGGAGAGTTTTTTTTCGTCAACTTTTCGTTCCAGCCAACAGCTACGACACAATCATAGAGGCTGCTGCTAAAAGGCATGACATTGACGTTGATCTTCTGAGGTCCGTGATATGGTGTGAAAGTAGGTTCGACGCCAACGCCGTGGGGGACAAGGGGGAGATAGGCTTGATGCAGTTGATGGTCGACAATGGCGCCGTGGCCGAGTGGGCGAACTCGATGGGCGTGGCAATTCCTCCGCGGGGGGTGCTATTTCGGCCTGAGGTCAACATCGATATAGGGGCGTGGTATCTTGCCCGGGCCTTGAAGCGTTGGGAAAAATATAAGCACTGCTACGAATTGGCGTTGTCGCAGTACAATGCTGGGGAGGGGGCCGTGAGGGATTGGGTGCCCGATTCGTTTGATGGCGACGTGGTGTCCAAGATAACCATTTCCTCCACTAGGGCGTATGTGCTTGCTATTATGGATCGCTACAAGTATTACGCCTCGCGTCGCGAGGCGGAGTGACGCGGAAAAGCGAAACCGAGCCCTCCTTGAGAAACTCCCAATACATGCCATAGTATGGTTCGTGGGATTTGGAGAACGGTATGACATCTTGGTTGCCACGAGGCATTTCGAGATTGGATTTGAAAAGCATCTTTCCGTCGATGCCCCGTTCCAGGGTGCAACGTGTCGAGTATCGACCCGTATTTGTCGCTGGACAGCTTTTCCCCGTGTTTTTTGGAGTAGGGCGGTATGCTGGCTAGGCGATATGTAGAGGTCGATGGGCTCAAGATAGCCTATCATGACGTGGGGGAGGGGGCGCCTGCTCTTCTTGTGCACGGGTTTGCGTCGTCTTCGTTCACATGGACTCGGCTTCTCCCGCTTCTTCCGAAAGACAGGCGCTATGTGGCGCTGGATTTGAAAGGGTTTGGATATTCCGACAAGTCGATGGACGGTAGATTCTCGCCGTTCCGTCAGGCTAGGTTGCTCGCGGATGTCGCGGAAAAGCTCGACTTGAAGAAGATAGTGTTGGTGGGGCATTCATTTGGGGGGAGCGTGGCGTTGCTCTCGTTTCTGTCGACTTCGATTCGTAAGAGGGTTTCGAAAATTGTTCTCATAGACGCCGCGGTTTATCCCAATCCCCTGCCGCCTTTCGTGAAGCAATTGCGGATTCCCTTGGCGAACAATCTCGTTTTTTCCTATGTGAACTCCGAGATATTATCCAAGGTTATTTTGGAGGAGACCTATTTCGACAAGGGGAAGATAGACGACGAGTTCGTGATGGAGTATGCGGTCCTGATGCGTCTCCCTGGCGCCGTCGATTGCCTTATAAAAAGCGCCGAGCGGTTGTCGGAGGGGGGCGGGCTGGCCAAGCGTCTTGGCAACGTCAAGATTCCCTCTTTGGTGATATGGGGGGAGAACGACGGGATACTTCCGGTATCCGACGCTTACCGGTTCCTCGAGGATCTTCCAAACGTCAGGCTTGTGGTGGTGCCGGACTGTGGGCATGCTCCCCAGGAGGAGAGGCCCAAGGACGTTGCCGCCGCCATGTCGGACTTCCTCAGGGGGAGGAAGGTGCGGGCCTTGATTTGCAAGAAGGATATCGAGAGTGGTGCTAAAATTGGCGTGGTGGAGCCACGTAGTGGTGCCGCCGGGGAACGTCCCCCCTATCGGCCTAGGATGAGTGCGTTGATAGACCGTTGGAGCCCGACGGTGTTCCTGATGTTTGTTTTCATCAAGATGCTGCAGCTGCTGAAGGCCTTGGGAATAAAGACTCGGGAGGGGGGATGGCGGAAGACCATGGGGGCGTATTTGAGGACGGAGCACTCCAAATTCGCTTTGGCGGTTTTTGGACTGGACTACCTTTCCGACCGGCCGACATTGGATCGGTTTTCCGAGGAGGAGGCGAGGGGGCATCTCGTTGAGAGGCTCGCGTCTTTCCTGAAGGAATCGCCTTCGAGCCATTGGAAGTTGCGCTGGGACAAATTCAGCGTTTTTAGGGAACGCCGCAAGTTCGTGGATATCGTGGAAGTCGATTTCGACGATGGGCGGCTGGCTGTCTTGTCCCCTCATTGGGATTCCTCGGGGCCGCCTTTCAACGAGATAGACGCTGATTTGGAGGAGGCTATTTGCGCCGCGATAATCTCCGAGTATAACAATGTCCGCGATGTCCGCGACGAAAAGCGTCCTATCCTTTTGAGACGCAATTTGAGGAGGTGGGTGTCCGCCACGATAGAGGGCGGGAAGGTGGCGAAAGAGGAGGCGTATTCGTTTGTCGACCGCGTGCTAAGCGGCGATTGGATATCGTTTTCCATCCTTAACGGTGGCGACTCCTCCGAGCGCTTTATGGTTCCCGATTTTATAAAGCGTAAACATGCGGGGCATGGATTGTTGAACATTTTTTGCCGGTTCAACAAGGATAGGGCCGAGGTTGATTTCTGGTTCCAGTTCCAACATGTTCCCGTGGACGGGGTTCCGATGCAGGAGTTCCTACAAAGCCTAAAGCGGCGGTGGGGCATAAGGAGGCATCTTGTATATCCACCCTTGAAGCCTCCTCGGGAGCCGGTTGTCCAGAGATGCTCCACGACACATAAGGAGAGATATGCTTTGTACCAGACCTCCATGTTTCTTGATTTCCGCCCTTTGCTGGAGTTGAGGCGCGGGATAAACGCCAAATACGCGGACGAGATGGGGGGAGCGGCGACTGTCGTGAGCTTCGTAATGTGGGGGCTGACGATGTGTCCGGCGTTGAAGGACAGAAAGTTTATATTCCCAGTGGAGTTGGCCGCCTGTGAAGCCACCGGCATGGAGCGGGCACCCAGCGCCATCTTCATTAGGCCCAGCGCGTTCGTCGATCTCGAGAACCCGATGCGTGGCTTTTTCAACTTTCAGTATGAGTTCAATCGCAGGATGAACGCCACGAGGGCTAGAAAAAGTGAAAGTTACGAGTTGATAGAGATCTACGCCATCGTCTTTCCTTGGCTTTACACATTGACGCGCAAGTTCATGCCTAGAGCGGTGGCGGAGTTCACCGGAACGGTTGGGCTGACCATGATAAAAGACGCCGACATGTTTATTACTCCGTTGAGCGATATACAGTCGGATGGGTTTTTCGCGATAGGTAACCTTCTCGTCGATACGGAGGACGGCGGGAAAGCGGGGTGCGTAAGTATTCGGGCGGCCAAGGAGAAGATTCCCGGCTATATCGACGCATTTCGTTGCCTGCACGGCAATTTGCGGGAGTTTTTTGACAATGCCAATTTAATCGAGGGGGAGAGATGAGGAACGACGAAGAGCATTCTGGCGACGAGCAAAAAAAGAGGAGAGAGGAAATGAAGTCGGTTTTTAGTTTGCCGGGGATCACGTTGGCGGCCCTCGCCGCCGCTGGATGCAGCGCGACTGGGTCGTACACGTCGAACGAGAAGTTTTCTAAGGCGTTCATCGGTTCCATTGAACAACAGCAACGCGCTTATCAAGGTCCGTACAGGAACCCTATTATAATAATCCATGGTTTTCTCGGGGGGAAATTGGAGGATGTGAAAACGGGGGAGAACGTGTGGGGAGATTTTTCAGGCTGGGACGCATTTTCCGTGCCAGCGCGAAAACTGCGCGAGTTGGCCATCCCGATGGAGCTGGGCAAGCCCCTGAATGAACTCAAGGATAATGTCGTTTCCGCGGGAATGCTTGACAGGGTAAAAGTCAAAATCATGGGATTCACCGTGGAGCGTAACGCCTATGTGAACTTGATCAACATCCTTCAGGATGGAGGATTCCAGCCCGAGGGCTTCCCTATGAAGGATGGAAGGACGTATAACACTCTCTTCGCTTTTTCCTACGACTGGCGGCGGGACCTCCAGTGGAACGCGGCCAAACTTCACGAGTTCATCATGAAGAAAAGGAAATATATCCAGGAGCAATACAAGGCTTTGTACGGATTGAACAACTACAACGTTCAGTTTGATTTGATTGGCCATTCGATGGGAGGCCTGGTCGCCAGATATTATCTCCGGTATGGAACCGCGGATCTGCCGCCGAAAGGCGCTAAACCCCATGTGACGTGGGCTGGCGCTAAATACGTCGACCGGGTGGTTGTTCTAGGAACCCCGAACGCGGGTTACCTTGATACTTTGTTGGAGATGCAGAAAGGTACGGATATTCCCCCGTTCCCGCCAGCCCTTTTGGGGACTTGGCCAACGTACTACCAAATGATGCCGGTGCTCTCGAGAAAGTCGGTCGTGTACGCGGACAATCCCGAGAAACCCCTCGATATATTCGATGCGAACGTGTGGGTGAAGATGAAGTGGGGCTTGCTCTCTCCAGGGCAGGATGAGACCCTTAAAATTCTGTTGCCTAATGTCAAAACCGTCGCCGACCGGAGAAAAGTCGCATTGGACCATGTCAAGAAGTGCTTGGACAGAGCCAAGCGATTTGTCGATGCAATGGAGACACCGGCTACCCCGCCTGACGACGTGATGCTTTATCTTGTGCTTGGTAACGCGGTCAAGACCACAAGACGCGCCTCCGTGGATCCTAAGACAGGCAAGTTGACCGTGGTGGAATACGCTGCCGGTGATGGCAAGGTGACCAAGTCCAGTGCTCTGTTCGACGAGCGGGCCGGCGGCGTGTGGACTCCGCAGTTCAGGAGCCCTATTAAATGGCGTGGAATCATACAGCTGCGAGCGGCCCACATGGGAATAACCACGGACCCGGCGTTCAAGGACAATATCTTGTTTCTCTTAAACGCCAGGCCAACTTCTTCCCAGAAGAAGTATCTCGAATCACTCGAAAAACACTCGGAGGTGTCGAAGCACTAGAGAGACGGCCTGTCGGAGTGTTTTTTTGTGAATTGGGGTTGACAGGGGGAAATATAACCCGATATTACCCACCCTTTCCGAAGTCTCGGAGTGGGCGGAGTGGTGGCGTGGAATCGCGGCCAGCCGATTATTAGAAAATATTTTATGGAGCGTGGAAATGTCGCGTCATCCGAGTCTGAAAACTAGTGGAAAAATCAGAAAGAAGCGCAACGTTCTCAAGCGTTACGAGAGGATTGACCTTCTCATGAGTGAGAAGCGTTGGAAAGAGGGCGACAAGGTGTTGGGATTGCCTAAGACCAAGCACGAGGACTGAGTTTTCCGCCTCGCTTCCTAGCCTGTGGGGCTTCTTCTTCTTCCTTTTCTACCCGCGATGGGCAATAATCAGGGGCGCACTTCCGTTCCCCGCGGTGATGGTGTGTGCCTTGGTTTTGATCGCAGTTTGTGGGTAGGGTATGAAAAACGCATTGTTCGCGGGGTTGATGGCGTTGTTCGCTTGCTTGGCGGGAAATCTTGTCGCTGGCACCATTATCTTCAAAGACGGATCTTCGCTCTCCGGTGTGACGCTGGTGAGCATCTCGGATGGCCGTGTCGTCATCGAAAAAAGCAAAGTCCGGAAAACCTACCCCCTGAACTCGATAAAATCGTACTACAACACCAATGTCGGGGGCGAGGGGAATGGACCCGACAAATACGCGAAATACAAGGTGCACGTCATCGACATGAAGGTGCCTAAGAAGGGAGTCAATTCCAAGGGCAAGACCAGCGTCGCGGAACTCGATTACAGCGTAGAGAAGACTGGCCCGGAAAAAGTCATCAGGGTTCCTTACGCCTATTTGTATGTCCTGACGAGAGGCAAAGACGAGTACAAGGGGAGAGAGACACATTTCTATTGCATGCCCACGAAGCACGCCAAGCCGAGGAAGAGCAAGGGCTACGACGAGGCGGCTATCATGGCCAGGGTGCTGGATTTTGGACGGCCAACCTGGGGCTTGCACCGCAAAGACCTGCACGGTGGCTTGAAGGGACGCGTTGCCAAATTTGTGCTCAAGGGGATTGGCAACAGGAAAATCCTAGCGTGGCATCTCGAGATTTGGGGCGACAAGGAGAAGGTCGTGGACAAGACCGAGATTGTCTATCCGGAGGCGGGCGTCGGAAAACAATGGTGGAAACGCATGCGGTGATCCCTAAGCGGATGTCCGTCCCCGTTGCCAACGGAAAGGCGCATGGCGGCTGGCGGATTTTGTCCGGAGTTTCCCGGAGTCTCCTTGTCCCTTTGTCCTGCGTCCTGAAGACGGCGGGGGCGGGGCCAGCGCTAAAAGCGCGGAACTGACACCGAATATCCTACTTGCCGTATATTTGCGCGAATCTCGCGAAGGACCGGTCGTATGTGCGTTCCACGTCATCGGGGAAACAGCACGCCGGTAATTGTTTCATCGCCAGATGGTAGCGCAGGCAATCGCAGCATTTGCCTTTCTTCGAACAGGGCTCGTAGGTGCAATTGCAATTCGCCAAGTTCCTCTCTCTTTCCGGACATTCAGCCATGATTCTCAATCCTCCTTTGGATATTTTTAGCAAGCCCTCTGATAGGGCTCCCTGAAAAAGCCGGAAACGTCCCGCATCTTTTCGTCCCTCTGTCCCCCTGTCCTGCGTCTTGCATCCTGAATCCGGGGTCTGGACCAGCACTTCTGACTTCGGCTCTACCCGAGGAACGACGGGCCTGAGTATCAGGCAACGCGCGGAGCCTACCCTGGATATTCCGATTGATTTGGATGCGCCTTCCGCAATATCAGGCACAAACCTGCCATTAAAACGCTATCATGAATTCATGTTTGCATTTAAAAATGTAATTGACATGAGGGTTCTTCATAATTTTGTCTTTCAATGACTGCTTGACATACTTCGATTCCCCTCCGCATTCCGGGCACTCAATTGTCATGCTTTCCAAATTTGGTGGCCTGATCATCCTAAAAAGGGTCTACTGAAAAAGTCGGAAACGTGCCGACGATTAGGCGGCGAGCCGCCGGTGTATAGGCATACTCCTAGGCGAAGGCAACGTGATCAGCGGTGCGTTTCCGGCTTTCGCGGAATTGGCAAGTGCCTCAAATCGCTAGTCGGCTCCAAGGGGTTTGAGAGGTGTGCGCCCACGCGAAGCGAGGGGCGCCTTCAAAGCTCCCAAAGCCTTGGAGATGACACCGCTAAAAAGGGATTTAACCCCCATCACAATCAATTACCTGCCAATTATTCAGTGAGCCCTAAAAAATCCTCCATGTAATCCGCCGCTTTATCCGGCACGTTGAAATCTTTACCTATGACAAAATTACGTAGTGCCGCATCAATCCACAACCGATCGGACGAGGCCTCAATTACGTGCAGATAACTTGTTCCGTTTTTTTTGCCCGTCTTATATTTGTCCACAGTAATTTCAATCGGTTCGGATTCTCCTTTGAGCAATACTTTTACTTTTGCGGTTTTAGCCTTGCTGTCCAGTTTTAGTTCCAACATTTCTCCATATTCCTTTATGCGGTTGTTGATTACTTTTTTGGTAAAGCTTCCGCCAGTGAGCCAAAGATCACTTCTATATGCTAATTTCGCAAGTTTGCTTGAAAATGACATGTCTAAATCGTTGATTTCCGCTCTTTGAGTGAAGCTAAAAATAGCACTGGAATGACCAAGAACAAGAGTTGCGAGCCTAGAGCCAGGCCCCCTGTCCCGCGTCTTGAGTCCTGAAGCCGGGGTCGGGACCAGCACTTCTGACTTCAGTCCTACCCGAGGAACGACGGGCCTGGATATCAGGCAACGTGTGGAACTGACCCCGGACATTCTGGTTAGGAGTCGTCGCTGACTTCGGCGTCCGCGAAACCCGCGGCGCGGATACGGCAACTGTCGCATTTGCCGCAGGGGCGGCCGTCGTCGTCCGGGTCGTAACAGCTTGTCGTGAGCGAATAGTCCACGCCGAGCGAGAGCCCTAGCTTGATAATCTCCGATTTAGACATGTTTTGCAACGGGGCGTGGATTTTGAACTTCCAGTCCTCGTCGGCGGCCTTGGTTCCCAGATTGAGCGATTTTTCGAACGCCTCGATGAATTCCGGCCTGCAGTCTGGATATCCGGAGTAGTCCACGGCGTTGACGCCGATGAAGATGTCCCTGGCGCCTAGAACTTCGGCCCACCCCGCGGCCAATGCGAGAAAGATGGTGTTTCTGGCGGGCACGTACGTCGGCGGGATGTCGCCCGCGTCGGGACGGTCTTTCGGAACCGGAGTGCCCATGTCCGTCAAGGCGGAGCCGCCCCAGATGGAGAGGTCCACGTCTAGAACCACGTGTTTCGCGACATCCGCGGCGGCGGCCACCTTTTCCGCCGCGGCTATCTCTACGGAGTGTCGTTGGCCGTAGCGGAATGTGATGGCGTGGCACTCGAACCCCTTGTGCTTCGCCACCGCCAGCGCCGTGGCGGAGTCCAATCCCCCGCTGAGGAGGACTACCGCCTTCGCCGGTTTCCGCTGGTCGCCGGATGGTGCCATCACCGCTCTTTCCGTATCAACGCCAGTAGTTCGTCGCGTTTGGCCTCCATTTTCTCCTGCGTGTCGGCTTCGACGATTAATCGCAGGAGAGGCTCCGTGTTGGATGCCCGGACATTGAACCACCAGTCATCGTGTTCGACCGAAACGCCGTCCAGTTCGAAGAGGTTGCCGTCCGCGTATTTCGCGCGCAATTCGTCAAGCACCGCCGCGACATCCGCGACCTTGGAGTTGATCTCGCCGCTGGCGTGGTATTTGCGCAACGGGCGGACGAGGTCGGAGACCTTGCGTCCGGTTTTATCCATAAGATTTGCGAGCATTATCAACGCCAGACCTTGGCATTCCGTCGTGAAATTCTCCTTGAAATAATAATGCCCGGAGAGTTCGCCCGCGAATACCGCGTCGTTTTCGCGCATCTGCGCCTTGATGAACGCGTGTCCAACCCTGGACATGACTGCTTTGCCTCCGTTGGCCTCGATTGTCTCGCGGACCACGCGGCTGCTCCGGAGGTCGTAGAGGATGGTCGCGGGGCCTTTCGACAGGATGTCCTGGGCGATTAGCGCCGTGAAGAGGTCCATCGGGATGATCTCCCCTTCGTCGTCGACGAAACCGCAACGGTCGGCGTCACCGTCGAATCCCGCCCCGAAAGCGGCGCCAACTTCTTTGACCTTGGCGCGGAGGGCGTCGAGAGTGTCGGTTTTCAGGGGGTTCGCCTCGTGGTTGGGGAACGTTCCGTCGAGCTCCTTGTAGAGCGGCACGATGTCGAAGAACTTCTCGATGCCGGCGATCTCGAAGGAGCCCATGGCGTTGGCGTAGTCCACCACGATCTTGGGTTTGCCCGAGAACTCGACATGCTTCGCTAGAAACTCTCCGTATTCGGGGGCGATGTCGTATTTTTCCACTTTGCCCACGCGGTCGGCTGCTGGCCAGTCCTCTTCGGCGACCATCCTTTCCAAATCTTTTATTCCGGTCGCCCCGCTAATCGGGATGGCGTTTTTGCGGCAAAGCTTGAATCCATTCCATTCGGCGGGGTTGTGGGAGGCGGTTATGATGATGCTTCCAGCCGCGCCGAGTTTCCCGTTGGCGTGGTAGGACATGGGGGTGGAGCACATCCCCAAGTCCACTACGTCCGCGCCTTGCTCGGTCATCCCCTTCGCCAAGGCGTCGAAAAGGGGCTTGGAGTGCGGGCGCATGTCGCGTCCAATCACGACTTTCTTGGCGCCAAGGAACGCCACGAAGGCGTGTCCCAATTTCTCCGCTATATCCTCGTTCAGGTCTTTCGGGTAGATACCTCTGATGTCGTAGGCTTTGAATATTCCGGCCATTTCTAGCGTCTCCTGTTTGCGTTATGGCATCTTGAATGCGATACGTCGGAAAATACATCGCTGCGGCGTTTTCGCCAACCGCATTTAAAGACAAAACTGTCATGGGAGTCGGGGACAGCGCTTCCGACTCCAGTCAATGCGCGGCCCAGGCCCCCCTGGATATCTCCTCGCGAGGGGAAGAAGATGTTGCCTCGCGAAGACGCGGAGAACGCGAAGAGGGGGACGAAGAGCAACCACGGATGGACACGGATAAACACGGATAGGGGAGGGCGTCCACGAAATACACGAAAATCACGAAAGGTCTTTGTGAGGAATAAAAGAAGAAAACCACGAATGGACACGAACGAACACGAATGAGAAACGCTAGAGGTAGCATTGGTTTTTCTTCCATAAAAGCCTTTTTTCATCTCCGTTTGCGGAGATGGAAAAACTTCGTGAGCTTCGTGTGCTCGGTGGTGAAAAGAATGTTTTAGAAGGGGCCACCGACCCCACACAGGAACAGGCTGGAGAATAAGAGCAACGTTGTAGGCAACAGGTCCGTATTCTTAAGATTTATTCAACCACGAAGTTCACGAAGAACACAAAGATGTCGCTTCCGCGGATGCGGAAACGACATGTTGTGGGGGGAAGAGAGAAAAACTCTGCGTGCTTTGCTTCTCTGCGAGGAAAGAGAAAGAAGAAGATGTTGCACCGCGAAGACGCGGAAAACGCGGAGAGGGAGAGGAAAGCGCGGGGGGCGGTTTGGATTTTTTCCTGGAAATCGCTTGAAATATTCCGCGGGCGATGTTATAGGCTCTTTCTCATTTATTGCGGGAGAAAGGGAAAAGAAGGCACCAAGGGAATGGCTCGGAAATTTTCGAAAGTTGTAAGTGCCCCCCCCCCCAAGGGGTTACATAGAGATCGCCGAATATAGGCGTCCCTCGCTTCACAGGGACGCCCTTGAAGCACACGGACGTGTGGTGTCAGCGCTCGCCGCCGCGGTGTTTTGCCTGTTGTTGCCGTTTAGTCTTTCCGCCAGCGGGAATTCCAAGGACGACACCGCGCTTTTCTGCAAGTTCCTCGTTTCGATGGAGACCGGCGCGGTCGACAGGAAACTGTTCTCCAAAGTCGAGCGGCTCGCCAAGCGGTCCAAACAGAAACGCCTCCAAAACCTCGCGAAGGGCGCGGTCGCGCTGTACGACGCGGAACTCGCGGCGGGCGGGAAGAAGCGAACCGAGACCGCGTTGGAGGCCCTCGCGGAGATCGCGCCTTTGATCCTCCCCGCGGACGACGCGGAGAAGCTGCGCGCGGAGGCCGCGAAGGGCGATCTCGACGGCGCGCTGGAAACAGCCTCCCCGGTAAACTGGAATCTCGACAACCCCGAGGTGTGCGTCGACGCCGCCGGGATACTGGCGTCCATGGGGCGCTGGTCCACCGCCCTGG
>WFSE01000158.1 GCA_015486135.1 Lentisphaeria bacterium | reverse complement strand
TCCTTGTGCAATTTTCCTTTTAACTCTATCCCTCGCAATGGTAATCCCACTTAGAGAAACTGAAAAAAGGTTACCTAAGTCACCCATCGATACTCTGCTGGCACAGTATATCGCACAGAGATACATTGCAATCTGCCTTGGGGCTTTCGCCTTGCTTCGTCTTCGCAAAATATCTTCTCTGCTGATTTTAAAATATGCGGCAACCGCATTTATAAAATCGCCAGGACGCAGTGATTGCTGAAAAGCGCGTAGGGCACTTTCCTCTCTTCTATCCTTAACTTTTCTTTTAAGTATATCGGTTCGCGCAATCCGTTCAGCAAATGCTTCACTGCCAATTATTTGCTGGCGTATTGCCAATTCAAAAGGATTATCTATATCTTTATATAATCCATCTTCCACATATTTACGGTAATTTTTCATTCTTGCGACGCTGTCACTTCCCCAGGTAGTCAAAACAGGTTTTATATCAAGAAAATTCCCCGGCGGCTTCAAGCCAATATGGGCGGAAAAACTTGACCAGGTGTAATCCAGTAAAATATTACGCTTTTCTTCAACTGACACTTTCTTATACTTTTTTACCCTGACCGGATTAAGGTGTATATAGCGGGACAGTTTCGATATGTATTCTTCGCTTTCCACAAGCTGAGCCTTGTAGCGCCCCTGGAAAAGGTGTCCGCTTTTATGGTTGCGACGGTTTAACGTTACGGTGAAAGATGTGAGAAAGCGCTGCATGAAACGCCCGAGATTGGCTTCTGCGGTACGCAGAAGAAGATGGAAATGGTTGCGCCATACCCCACTCTCCTTTCATTTGAAATTTCTTTTCATGACATAAAGACTATATCATGAATTTCAATGAAGTCAACAGTGTAGGTGTGACCCCCTCCCCCAAAGACACGCTTCTGGAGCCCACATTGGGATTCATTAACGTGGACCGCGACAAAGCGGTGCCAGTGAGCGGGCTTGAGCGGGCCATCGCCAAGTATGTCGAGGAATCGAGAGGAAAGATAATCCATGAGAGCGACAGGCGCGGACGCCCTTTGGCCTACGGGAAAAAGGTCGTTGACAGCCCGACGGTAGACGGCATGGACGTCTTCCTAACGGTTGACGAAAACATCCAGATGATTGTCGAGGAGGAACTCGATACCCTTTGCCGCGAGTTCCGCCCGAAGGCGGCGTACGCGGTAATGGTCAACCCCAGCACCGGCGACGTCCTAGCCATAGCGCAACGCCCGACATTCAATCCCAACGACCGATCGACAATGAAGAACGGGAATTGGGTTGATAGGATAACAACATACGTCTTCGAGCCGGGTTCGACAATGAAACCGATGGTTATATCGGGAGCGCTCGACAACGGGGTCGTCACCCCTTGGACGAAATTCGACTGCGAACATGGATATTGGAAGGAGGCCCGACTCCGCGACTCCCACAGAATGGGAATCAGCACGGTGACCGAGATACTGGTCGAGTCCAGTAACATCGGAACCGCGAAAATCGCGAAAAAAATGGGGAAGCAACTTCTTTACAATACGCTTGTGGACTTCGGGATAGGAAGAAAAACCGGCCTCCCCTTCCCCCGCGAGTCCCGCGGCGTGCTGCGGCCGCCCCGGCGATGGGATGGGCTGTCGATATCGCGTTTCCCAATCGGGCAAGGCGTTTCCGTGACACCGTTGCAACTGGCTCGGGCGTATTGCGCACTGGCCAACGGGGGACGACTGGTTAAACTCAGGATTATAGATCGCCTTGTGGACCCGGCGACCGGCAGGACATTCACGAATCCCCTAGCGCCAGCCGTGGGGGTTTTCAAGCATGCAAAGACGGCCCGGCAAATCGTGGAGATAATGAAGGGTGTCACCCGGCATGGCGGCACCGCGGAAAGGGCGGCGATTCCAGGCATAGAAGTCGCAGGCAAAACCGGCACATCCCAAAAGTGGATATCCAAGGAGGAATCCCCGACGGGAAGAGGACATTACTCCGAGAAAAAATTCTTCGCCACGTTCGTGGGCTTCGCTCCCGCCGACAAGCCAGCGTTCGTCCTCATGATCACCGCCGACGAGCCGCAAGGTAACCATTACGGGGGCGTCGTCGCCGCGCCAACATTCAAACGCATAGCGGAAAGAACCCTGGCATACATGCGGACTAAACTCGAATTCCACCAATAGAGTCCGCCAGGACGCACCGCCATCTTCCTACAAAAGAAATCGATTATCGATTTTTTTCAATCCCCCAGGCGTTTAGCGCAATTTCCTTTCCTCGCAGAGAAGCAAAGCACGCAGAGAAAAATCCATTCGTGCATTATTCAATGAATCCTAGTTTGTTCTTTGCGCGCAAAGAACGAACTATTCGTGGAGGCTGGAAGTCCTTCCGCGAAGCCCGAAGGGTTTGCGAAGCAAACGGCAGGATGTTGATTCGTGGCAACACTATTCTCCCTCTCCGCATTCTCCGCGTCTTTGCGAGGCGACATCTTCTTCCTCTCCTAGCGAGGATGATTTCAACCTCCCCCTAGTCTTTCCAACTCCCCTATTATTTCTTCAAAACAATTATCTTTCCCGTTTCGACTTTCTCGACTTTCACCTCCCATTTGTGGTTCCCTCCCTTGATCAGGGTTATCGCAAGCACCTTGTAGCCGTTTATCGCGTCTCCCACGTTGTAAATCTTTTGGCCGCCTTTCTTTGTACGAATAAACGCTATTGGCCGTTTCTCTATATCTTTCTCGAATGGCGGGAACATCATCACCTTGAGTAGCTCTATCTCCGGAAGGGGGCGCGGCTTCGGGGGTTTGGGAGGTGCTGGAGGCGGCTCCTGGCTTCTTTTTATTCGATCCGCAAAATATTGATTAGAAAGAACAGCTCGCATAGGAAGTGGTAGCCTTATAAGTAAGGCTACGGAATCCTTCGTGGCGAAAAATTTCATTGGCAAAAATTTATACTTCGTATCGTAGGTAGACTCAATGATGCCTTCGTTAATAGATATTCTATCCAACTGCGACTCGTAATAATGATATTGGGAATATGGACAATCTTTTCTATTGAATATGATGTTTACAACTTTATTGATATTTTCCAAGTTCGAAATATCCTTCGGAAAGTTTCCAAAAACTTTTTCTGGTGATCGGATGAATATCACATAGTTGAACAAGCTCATGGCAATTAGAACTTCACTCCCATTGCAACTATACGAAAGGAGTATGAGATCTTCCTTCAATCCCGTTTTAGATGCGGGGAACAGCATGGCGAACTTTTCAATGAAATCGTCATTGGGAACGATGGCGGGATTATAATACGACCTTAGGGCTTCTGGAACTCCACGGAGTAGAATCTTTCTTGCTTTAGAATCAGATATTGCCATATTTGAAGATGGTATTTTGGCATAGCTCCGCAATGCGCTTACGGATGAAAATTCCGTGAAATCAGATTTCACAGATTTGAACGCTATGGCTTTGGGAGAGCTGCCGTTGGCGACCAAGGCCACCGCCCGCATGAACATCAAAATGGCGAACAGAAACCTCATTGTCCTCTCCTTTTTTCATCTACCCCTATTTATTCCCAATTTGGCGGTCTTGGCGTAGGATAATCGACAGATTTCATCGTATTGTTGGACCAAGCTTGATGCGAATTTGTTCTCCCATCCTTATTGGGATAGGTAACCTCAAACAACACATCACGAGCGGAGCTTCTAGCTCGCCCAATACCTCCCATCCACCACTTACCTTGAAAAACACAACAGCCTTCGTAACGGTTACCACCATCTTCAAAAAGCGGGGGGACAGCAAACCACATATCAAGCAAATTCCCATTCTTATCGGTTTCATTACCGGCGGGTGACTCTTGGGCGAGGCCTTGCCAGCCGGCATGCCTAGCATAAACATACATAACCTTGGCCCCATTACAACCCAATTGCTCCAGTTCAAATTTCATTAGCGTGGACAGTGTCCCGCAATCAGCTTCTGTGCCATCCAGTACCTCCCATGCCGTTCTCATATCATAATGAATACTGTGTTCGCCACTGAACCTTGATGAGCCTGTGGCATCCGGCCCTATCACGTCGGCGATTTCCGCTGGGGTACACTTCTCTGAGGCCAACCGCGTGCACCAGTCCAGCCTTTTAGCGGTCACAGGAGAACCATGGGGCTTGTCCAGAACCGAAAACATTTGGGTTGTCGTGGTGGCGATTGTGCAAAATGTGGCTCCTCCATCCAGCGATATTTGCCATTTGAGCTCATACTCCGCATTGCTAATATCGCCAAAATACGTGTATTCCCACTTTAGGTCCGGGATAGTATTGTCTCCAGCTTTCAGTTTTATATCCTTCTCGCAAAAAGGTGTTTGTGAAGAAAGAACTCTCAGCTTCGCCGATGTTTCAGTCACTCCTTCCGGAATAGTGAGCACGGCCGTCATTTGGGGTTTCGCTCCGATCTTATAGCAGGCCGGATCATTTATTTCCGGTGTGCCATCAAGATTCTCGTCCTGCCATTCGGGATAGTCGATTGCCACATCCCCATTGTCTTCGAACTTGTCATTTTCGTAAGAGTCATCCCCCTGTTTTCTCAAGATATAATTATCATCCCCAAGGAAATCCACGCTTTTAAGCTTTACCTCGTACAAGGCCAGCCTCCAAACCGGCTGCTTGCTGTCACCTGGACCATTCCCTTTTTTAGGCACAAGCTTACCCGTTGAACGCATTGGGAAGTTCGCCGCACTGAACTGCTTTTGAACCCATTTCAGAGTGATCGACTTGGGTTCCATGCGGGGTCTGACTACTTAATTTTCCATGCGGGGTCTGACTACTTAATTTCCTTCATTTTATGCCTAATATTGCATGAAAAATGCATTAAAACACCTCTTAAAACGATTTTTCAGGCCGTTTTTATGGATTTAAACATTATTAACGC
>WFSE01000157.1 GCA_015486135.1 Lentisphaeria bacterium | reverse complement strand
GACTTTTAGGGATTGGAATTTCGCCGGGAGTGGCGAGATCCATTTTTCGGCGGCTGGGTCCGGGGAGGTCAAGTTTGTCGTCGGAGGGAGTAATCCTTCCCGGGCGGCTTTGAGCGCCACTATGGTTTCAAGGATTCCCGCCGCGCCCATGGTGTGCCCCAACGCGCCTTTGATGGAGCATACCGGCAGTGGGGCGTCGAATATCCTTTTGAACGCTGTTATTTCCATGGCGTCGTTGTAAACGGTGCCCGTGCCGTGCGCGACAACCGCGCCGATTTCTTCCGGGGAGGTGTCAGCCCCTCGCAAGGCTTTATTTATGGCCTCCCGCAGGCCGCTGCCCTCGCGCGATGGTCCCGTGACGTGGTTGGCGTCGGATGCCGAGCCCCAGCCTTCGATCAAGCCAAGAGACGCGCCATCCGCGTCAGCTTCGAGAAGGACGGCGCAGCATGCTTCGCCGAGGATTAGGCCGTCGCGGCTGGAGTCGAATGGTTTCGCTTCGCCTTTTGGGGAGAGCGCGCCCAACGCGGCGAACCCCGATTCGACGAATCTGGAGGCGATATCCACTCCGACCACGGCGATTTTACGGTGTCGTCCCGCGGAAATCGCGGCCGCCGCCATTCCAATCGCGATGTTGGAGGATGCGCAGGCGGAAGAGACAAGAAGCGCGTCCGATACGCCGAAACGTTTCCGCACCCGTTCTAGAAAAGGCGCTAGACGGAGGTTAGTCAACGGTTCTGGTGGAATCGTGTCGTCCGAGGATGCCCTGGCGGTTTCCAGCGTCCCCTCGAATGCATCCACCTCCGCCTTGGTTGTCGCTAAGATCAAGTGGTCGCAATTCCATGATGCGACCTTTTCCGCGACAGGGGCGGAGAGCTGCCATAGCTTGGAATCTCCGGGGCGATCCACCGGAGGTGCCAGTTGAATGTCGGCTCGATCGCCATTCATGAGCGAGCGCCAAAGGATGTCGATGTCATCCCCAAACGGGGTTGATAACGCAAGGTCTTTAATTGCTACCGCCATCCATCGGTTCCTTTGGCTTATTGCATGGGAAAGCCTACAATTGCGCGGGAGGGCGCTTAAATCAACCCCTTTGGGATGCTGATGAGGAGAACGCATGCCTTTTCCCAATGGGTTTGGTCGTCGGCGGGGAGGGGGAGCTTGCGAAAAGTGGTGTTGACTATAGATTGGGGGTTCGGTAATTCACTTGTGTTTATGGAGAAAGGGTTTGAGGATGAAGCCTACATTGCTTGTGCTGGCAGCTGGGATGGGAAGTCGTTATGGAGGGTTGAAGCAGCTAGACCCGGTGGGGCCTTCTGGGGAGATAATCATAGACTACTCGGTGTTCGACGCGTTGCGGGCGGGGTTTGGGAAGATTGTCTTTCTTATCCGCCGCGATATCGAGGGTGAATTCAAGCGTTTTGTCGAGGGGCGTTACGGGGATGGCGTGGAGATAGGTTACGCATATCAAGGTGTCGATGACCTGCCGGCGGGGTTTTCCGTTCCGGAGGGCCGTTCCAAGCCGTGGGGGACGGGGCATGCGGTGCTGTGCTCCAGAGATGAAATTTCCGGAGCGTTCGCCGTGATAAACGCGGACGATTTCTACGGCCGGTCGGGCTTCCAATCCCTTGGGGAGCGGCTGATGGCTATGCCCGAAGACTCGACGGAGCATTTTCTCGTGGGCTTTGAACTGCTAAAAACCCTTTCGGAGAATGGCTCGGTCTCGCGTGGCGTGTGCGAGATAGATGCCGATGCGCGCCTTTTGAGGGTGTCGGAATGCACGAAAATTGAAAGGCGAGGGGGGCAGGTAGTGAACTTGGCGGAAGGGGAGCGGTTCGCGGAGTTCGCGGGAAATGAACTGGTGTCGATGAACATGTGGGGATTCGAACCATCCGTATTCGACGAGTTTGAAAAGCGGTTCAATGAGTTTTTGGAGGATAATTCCGGGAATCCCAAATCGGAGTTTTACATTCCCACGGCGGTGGACGGGATGATCCAAGACGGTGTCGCCAGTGTTGAAGTGCTACATAGCGGCGACCAATGGTTCGGAGTGACCTACCGCGAGGATAAGCCGGTTGTCGAGGCGGGGATAAGGCGATTGGTGGATGCAGGGGTATATCCTGAAAAGTTGTTTTGATGGTTGTTGGAGGTTGATTTGGACGCTGGAAAGACGCGGTTGCTATGGGTGTTGTCGGCGATAGCGTTGGCGTTGTTGTCGCTGGGGCTGTTCGTCGCAAGGTGGATCGCTTTTTCCCCTGGGAATACCGGAACGACGAATCCCGACGGCGGGCGGGCTGGTGATGCGCAATCATCCGCCGGTGGTCCGAACTCCGAGCCTTGCCCAATAGCGATTGGCACCATGCGTCAGCCATCTTCTTCGCCCGCGCCTTCCCGCGGTGGCGCTCCTTCCGGGAGGATTGGAGGGAACCAATTCTCAACGCCTCCTCCGCCAGTTGGTGGGGCCGCTACCGCTCCAAGCACTACCGGCCGGCCCGGAATATCCCCGGCCGGAAAACGATATATTGCGGCATACAACACCGCCGGGAAGGATGCCGATTCCCTATGCAAAGAGGCGCTTTGCTATATGCGCGAGGGGGTGTATTCGGAGGCGGAACGGGCGTTGAAGGCATCGTTGCGCCTGGACCCGAACCAAGTCAATGCCAGAGGATTGCTGGGAACGATATATGCCTACAGAAGTCTGGCCTATTCCAAGGCGGCGGCGGAGTTTTCCAAGGTGTTGGAGCTTGTTCCGAACGAGAGCCAGTCTCTTATTGGCCGCGGGTGGTGCGAAATGGCTATGGCCAACTACACGGCGGCGAAACGCGATTTTGAGCAATACGTGCGTTTGAATCCGAAATCGGGAACGTCATACATGGCCTTGGGGGTCTTGGACTATTTTCGCGGGAACCGCGCGCGGTCGGCGAAGCGGTTCGCGGAGGGCGCGGAGAAAGCGCCGTCGTACACTCCGAATCGGCTTTGGGGCGTGGCTGTGTCCGGTGCGCATGGACGCGCCGCCCAAGCGACAGAGTTGGCCTATGCGGCTCTTTTCGAGGGATCCGGGACACCGGTGCGATTTATTTCCGCCGCGGACAAGAGGGGATTGGGGGATTCGGCAATATTTTTCTTCCTGGGCAAATGGGCCTTGGCACGAGGAGCCAAAAGCGACGCGGCGAAGTATTTCCGCGCGTCTTTGAGAGAGGGAGCCCCGGATATGTTTAGGATTTTCTCCGACATTGAACTTATGAAGCTGGAAGGCGCCGAATAATTGGGGCTCGCTGAATAATTGGCAAGCACACAATTCGCATGTTTCAAAGATGCCCCTCGCTTCGCTGGGGCACATGCGTTTGCGTGATTCAAAGGGGTTTGGACGCAGGGACGCAAGACTGACACGGACTGTGTGGACTGTGTGGACTGTGTGGACTGTGTGGACTGTGTGGACTGGAGGCGGGGGACGCGGAGTTTCCGATTGCAATCGCCGGGCCTGAATGCAATG